>NZ_JAKUZW010000040.1:0-4491 GCF_030128605.1 Klebsiella sp. K5-45
TGTCATATTCAACGTGAGAGGTGTTGATGGTGATACCACGAGCTTTTTCTTCCGGCGCGTTATCGATCTGGTCGAATGCGCGAGCGGAACCACCGTAGGTTTTAGCCAGAACGGTAGTGATGGCAGCGGTCAGCGTTGTTTTACCATGGTCAACGTGGCCGATAGTACCGACGTTAACGTGCGGTTTTGTACGTTCAAACTTTTCTTTAGACATCGATTGTCCCTCTAAGACACGGATAAATCGGTGATATCACCACATCAACCAGGCAACATGCCCGACTTGTTGAATGAACATAACAGAAGAGAAACAGGGAAGGAGAGAAAAGAAGTGGTGCTGATACCCAGAGTCGAACTGGGGACCTCACCCTTACCAAGGGTGCGCTCTACCAACTGAGCCATATCAGCACGTCTGGAGCGGGCAGCGGGAATCGAACCCGCATCATCAGCTTGGAAGGCTGAGGTAATAGCCATTATACGATGCCCGCATCCTGAAACTCGGCTACCCAGTTCTTTCTGTAATACTAAAAAGACTGCTCTCTTTAGTATTGAGCTGATTAGTTTACCCAACCAACTCCGGCTACGCAAAGCGTCGCCAGAAAGTGGTGGTGGGGGAAGGATTCGAACCTTCGAAGTCGATGACGGCAGATTTACAGTCTGCTCCCTTTGGCCGCTCGGGAACCCCACCCAAATTGTTATGGTGCCGACTACCGGAATCGAACTGGTGACCTACTGATTACAAGTCAGTTGCTCTACCTACTGAGCTAAGTCGGCATCAAGTAGCGCGCATTCTAGGGAGAGGAGCGAGTTCATGCAACTAAAAATTTGCATAAAACGTTCTCTTGCTCACATTTTGTGCTCTTACGCGAAAAAACGGTGTAATTTCAAACAAAGGAGTGCAAATAATCGCCAACAAACGGGCCCATCAGGCGCGGTTTCGGTCAGCCACGTTTACCAGGAACGTCTGCTGACCGTAAACTGAAAGGCAGCAGGCCGTTAGTACCATCCTGTTAGCAAAGGCCATGCTTTGCAAAGCATAAGAAACTTATTCCTCTCTTGTGACGCTGGCGCGAGAAAGCGGCATTCAATGAGTTTTTTTCTTATTATTCCCGGCAATCTGGTGTTACCCTCCTGCCCATTGTCCTGATTAACTCGTGTGAAGCATCGCCGTTTCAACGTATTCGGTGATGGTAAGAACATGCTTATGAGCCAAAAAGAGCAGACGTTAATGACACCGTACCTACAATTTAACCGCCACCAATGGGCTGCACTTCGTGATTCTGTCCCGATGACGTTAACCGAGGAAGAAATCACGCGGTTAAAAGGCATCAACGAAGATCTCTCTCTGGAAGAGGTTGCTGAGATCTATTTGCCGCTGTCGCGTTTGCTCAACTTCTATATCAGTTCTAACCTGCGTCGTCAGGCTGTTCTCGAACAATTTCTTGGCACCAACGGTCAGCGAATTCCCTATATTATCAGTATCGCTGGCAGCGTGGCGGTAGGAAAAAGCACCACCGCCCGTGTACTGCAGGCCTTGCTGAGCCGTTGGCCGGAGCATCGCCATGTCGAACTCATTACCACTGACGGATTTTTGCACCCTAACTCAGTTTTGAAAGAACGTGGGTTAATGAAGAAAAAAGGCTTTCCGCAGTCCTATGATATGCATCGGCTGGTAAAGTTTGTCTCCGATCTCAAATCAGGGGTACCACAGGCAACTGCACCGGTTTATTCCCATCTAATTTATGATGTTATTCCCGATGGCGATAAAACCGTCGCTCAACCGGATATTCTCATTCTTGAAGGACTGAATGTTCTGCAAAGTGGGATGGATTATCCACACGATCCGCATCATGTATTCGTATCGGATTTTGTCGACTTTTCTATTTATGTCGATGCCCCGGAAGAATTATTGAAAAGCTGGTATATCAACCGCTTTCTTAAATTCCGGGAAGGGGCATTTACCGACCCGGATTCTTATTTTCATAATTACGCCAAGCTGTCGAAGGAAGAAGCGGTCGAAATTGCCACCTCGCTTTGGAATGAGATTAACCTAATGAATCTCAAGGAAAACATCCTTCCAACTCGCGAGCGCGCCAGCCTGATTATGACCAAGAGCGCCAATCATTCTGTTAATCAGGTACGCTTGCGTAAATAAAGCAAAGGGAGCCGGAGCTCCCTTTTTTATTCTGCGCTGCGCAATGATATTTCACCACCAACCCAGGCTTTTATCACACCATCCTGCTCCAGCAATAGCGCACCCTGGGCGTCAATGCCGCGGGAAATGCCATAAATTTCTTTATCACCGATAATCAGTTTTACCGGACGATGAATAAAGTTATCCAGTTTTTCCCAGCGCGGCAGATAAGGAGCCAACCCTTCCTGCTCGAACAGCTCCAGTCCCAGGCGCAGCTCTTTAATCAGGCGCGCGGCGAGGAGATTACGGTCGATGACCACCCCCGCTTCCTGAAGACTGATCCAACCCTGATTGACGACATCAGACTCCACACGACGCATCACAAGGTTGATACCCGCGCCGCTGACGATTTGTGCGGCATCGCCCGTTTTCCCCGTCAGCTCCACGAGGATCCCTGACAGCTTACGATCCTGCAGGTAAATATCGTTTGGCCATTTCACGCGAACCTGTTCGGCCCCGAGCTGCTGCAGCACTTCAGCGATCACAATACCAATCACCAGGCTTAGGCCAATCGCCGCTGCCGGGCCCTGCTCCAGACGCCAGTACATCGAGAGATAGAGATTCGCACCAAAGGGGGAAAACCATTTTCTGCCGCGCCGGCCTCGCCCTGCCTGCTGATATTCAGCTACGCAGGCATCGCCGGACGTCAGCTCATCCAGTCTGTCCAGCAAATACTGGTTAGTGGAGTCGATTACCGGAAGGACAGTCACTCGACCGTGCTCTATCTGTTGGGAGATCTTTTTCTCATCCAACAGATGTATGGGCTCTGGCAGGCTGTACCCCTTGCCCGGCACGGTAAACACATCGACGCCCCAGTCGCGTAACGTCTGGATATGCTTATTAATCGCCGCCCGGCTCATGCCTAACTGCTCACCAAGCTGTTCACCTGAGTGAAACTCACCATCAGCAAGGATAGAAATTAGCGTTAAAGGGATAGTATGGTCTTTCACGCAATGCTCTCCTCTGCGTTGACTTCACCATGCGTTCCAATGAAGCGCACCTCGGGCTGAAGCCATACATTGAATTTCGCCCCCACCTGCTGGCGAACGTAATGGGCTAGCTTTATCACATCCTCGCTGGTCGCTTGATCTTCATTAATCAGTACCAGCGCCTGCTGTCGATGCACGGCCGCTCCGCCGATGCGTTTTCCTTTGAGCTGACATTGATCGATTAGCCAGCCAGCGGCCAGCTTGACGCTGCCGTTTGCCTGCGGATAGTGCGGTGCATGAGGGAAGTGCGCCAGCAGCGCTTCAGCAACCTGAGCGCTGACGATCGGGTTCTTAAAAAAGCTGCCAGCATTACCGTTAATCTTTGGATCCGGCAATTTAGTCATTCGCATATGGCAGACCGCATCGAATACCTGCTGCGGGGTGACTGTCTGCGGATCGAGACGTGTTAAATCACCGTAGCTCAGCACAGGTCGCCACGCTTTCGCTAACGATAAGCCAATCGCGACGATGGCGTAGCGGTCCTGATATTCATGTTTAAAGATACTGTCGCGATAGCCGAAACGGCATTCCGCCGCGGAAAGGCGTTGTTTACGTCCCGTTTCCAGCTCGATGCAGTCAACATATTCGCAGACCCGCTGTAATTCGACGCCGTAGGCACCAATATTCTGGATCGGCGACGATCCTGCGCAGCCTGGGATTAATGCCAGATTTTCCAGACCAGGCATCGCATGCTGTAGCGTGAACTGCACCAGTTGATGCCAGTTTTCGCCGGCGCCGACGTGCAAGCGCCAGGCATCCGGGGTTTCGCTCACCTCGATCCCCATAATCCGGTTGAGGATCACCGTACCGGCATAGTCGTTCAGAAACAGGACGTTACTGCCTTCCCCAAGGATTAGCGTGGGTTCGCCAGCCGCGGCAGCGGTTTGCCAGGCGCTTAGCAACTGTTGCTCAGTTTCGGCGCGTACTATCGTATTGGCGGATCGCTCAATGCCAAAGGTATTCCAGGGTTTGAGGGAGTGGTTCATAGTGGCTTCCTGATGCAAAATCGGCGTTAGTTTACCGTATCTGGCGGGGGAAGGCTTGCCTGATTACAGAGGCAATAATATTGCGGAGCGTTACCAGTGGTGAGAGGTGTACCGCGCCGGGCTACAGAACCCGCAAGGCCCCTGGCCCAGGTAAGCGCAGCGCCACCGGGGGGGCATGCCGGCACCCTTCCCGGATGGCACAAACGCAAAAAAGCTCAGCCTTCCGACTGAGCTTTCTGCTTTATTTGATGCCTGGCAGTTCCCTACTCTCACATGGGGAGACCCCACACTACCATCGGCGCTACGGCGTTTCACTTCTGAGTTC
>NZ_JAKUZW010000041.1:0-3868 GCF_030128605.1 Klebsiella sp. K5-45
TCGCCGGTGAATCGTGTGGTGAGTCGTCCGGCGACTTGCCATAACGTGATTGCCGGCCGTCGACGAACCCGATTCCTGAACGTGCTGAAAACCGGTTTTCCGGCTGCGCCGGCAACGCTTCACGGCCACGCAATAAATTGCGTCCCCGTTCACCGTTTTCGGATGGAAAGAACGCCGGAAACAGGACTTACTCTGGCTGAATGGCGTGAATTTTCGCGCTATGCACTTGCGTGCATACTCATGCATGCCGTAAAAACAGAGCCTGCGCGTTTCTGGCGGGTTTTCGGGTGGTTTGTTGCCTGTTTTACCGGTTTCCCCTCAGAAACGCCCTGAGACCGTTTTAGCGGTGCGTACAAGAAGACGTTATGGTAAATCTAAATGATATCTGCAGAAGCAAAAAAGCCGCCTGGATAGGCGGCTTTTTCATTTTTTTGGCGTGGCAGAACGGCATTTTCGACACCAACTCTGGTTGGTTGCTCCTGAGGGTACAGTTCTTAAGCCGAACAGTGCTGAGAGCTGTCCTGCTGTATTTGCAGTTGTTACGTTACGGCATGGGCATGTATGAGGCAGACCGAGGTTTCCAGACATTCTTCATCACTCCATTTTTTTACCAACAAACGTGGATATGACTGCACCCAAGGCGATCATGCCTAATGTGCCGACTCCGCCGCCAATACCTGATGTACATGACGGACACAACTCATCGTCATACAAACGACCACCCTTAGCGTAATTCTCACACCCCGGAGCGCGACATATGTAAATTGCTTCTTTGCACTCAGGGCATTCGCACTTATCTCGTCGTACATGGTTTTCTTGAATTACACGAGGTATAACTTCAGCTTTACAAAAAGGACATAACCCTTTGTGTTTTGATGTCATTTTGACCTACTTAATTGCACTGCAACTAATTAATTTTGAACGACATTTAGGGCAGTAGTTCGGTGTTCCAAACCCACTCCTACTAGTCCATTCATGCCGACAAGCCATGCATTTAGCCCGATAGATAACAACAACCGCCATGAAAAACCACCATTAATATCAGTAACTAATATTCATTTATAATAACTGACAAACTAAACAAGTAAAGTAAATTGTGTATTTTTTTAAGTGATTGATTTTTAATTTATTTTTCTATTATCTAAAGGCTGTAAATTTTAATTAATGCATTAAATACAATGACTTAATCTGATTTGTTTTTTTTGTTTAACTTTTTGGAGGGCGAGAAAGACTCATGCATCTCGTTCGTGCGCTCATGCAGCGTAACGATTGTTAGCATACAAGAAGTGCGGGGCTGGGATGTTATGTTTAATCTGATAAGAACGGAATGTTTTATGGAAAGGGTATTAGGAATTTATGTTGTCGGTATTATTGTGAGTGCCGGTTTCCTGTTTATCCAAGAAGTTAGGAACGGGAGGCGCAGAAGTTACACCGAAGAAGGTGCGTCAATGCTTGTCGGCATAATTTGTGCGTTTTTGTGGCCTTTAGTTTTAATTGCATATTTTTTTGATAAAAAAAATGGGAAATTATGAAGTTAAGTCTGTTTTTCATCTCGGTCATTACTTTTTTATTGGCTATATCACCGATAGCATACTCAGATAACACGATTATTCCTGACAGAGTATATGATCCTTATAGAAATTCGGCTGTAACTCCTGATGGCACCGTTTATGACCGTCTGACAGGAGGAGTTTTGAAGGCATCAGAGCACCCTCAACCTAATTTTGGGTTTCCTGTTCAATCCTCATCGGATAGTTGTGATACAACGTATGTTAAAGCTAGGACAGAAGACGGTAGGCTTTTAGTCACGAGCGACGGAGTAACTCTGCATGTAGTTGACAATATTGTTGATGTTGCTCACTGGCAACCAAATGATGAGCTTAGAGTCTGTGGCGATAGAGTAATCAATATTGATGACAATACTTCCTCCTCGTTCACATACAATTAACCTCTTTTATTCAAAGAATATCTATGGTGATGATAGAAAGATTGACGAGCATGTATGGGGGGATAGCCGAAGAAATGAACCAAAGTTCAAAAGGATCTTCTTGAGATCCTTTCAGGAGCGTCGTAATCTCTTGCTCTGAAAACGAAAAAACCACCTGGGGAGGTGGTTTTCCGAAGGTTCAGTAAGTTGGGGAACTTCTGAACCGTGGTAACAGGGTGTACAAGACCGCTGCCACCAAATTCGTCCTTTCAGTTTAGCCGCAGTCTGGCTCTAACTTCAAGAACTCTGCATCAGTAATCTCTTGTACACCCTCTACCAATGGCTACCGCCAATGGCGATTTGTCGTGCCTTTTCGGGTTGGACTCAAGACGATAGTTACCGAAAAGAGCGTGGTAGTCGGACTGAACGGGGGGTTCGTGCATACAGTCCAGCTTGGAGCGAACTGCCTTCCCGGAACTGAGTGTCAGGCGTGGAATGAGACAAACGCGGCCATAACAGCGGAATGACACCGGCAAACCGAAAGGCAGGAACAGGAGAGCGCACGAGGGAGCCATCAGGGGGAAACGCCTGGTATCTTTATAGTCCTGTCGGGTTTCGCCACCACTGATTTGAGCGTCAGATTCCGTGATGCTCGTCAGGGGGGCGGAGCCTATGGAAAAACGGCCGCGCGGCGGCCTTCCCTTCTTTCCTCCATGCGATTACTCGGTTTTCTCGAGCGTTTCTACGCATGCTCCTGCCGCTCGCCGCAGCCGAACGGCAGGAGCGTAGCGACTGAGTGAGCGAGGAAGCGGAAAAGAGGACATCCCTACACTGAGCACTGACGCTCTGAGGCCTCTTATGACGAAACAACAGAAAACAGCGTTGAACATGGCTAAATTCATCCAGAATCAGTCTCTGCTCCTGCTGGAGAAGCTTAACGAGCTTGATCTCGATGTCGAAGCCGACCTTTGTGAGAAACTCCACGATGATGCGGAGCATCTTTTCCGTACACTGACCGCGAGACTGGATGCATTACTGGATGGTAACTGATGGCCAGAGTGTCTATTAGTGAGGCTGCCCGACTGACGGGTAAGAGTAGAACAACACTGCACAGGTTAATTAAAGCAGGTGACCTGTCCACCTGTAGCGGTGAACGTAATGCAAAAATGGTAGATACTTCAGAGCTTTTACGTGTCTTTGGCCCCTTTGAACAACTGAAGGGTGAACACCATTCTGGACAGGTCTCTGAACAGCGTGATACAGCCTCTGCTGACCAGAGTGAACAGGTGATTCGTCATCTGAAACAGGAGATTGAACACCTGAACACCTTACTTTTGTCCAAGGATTCGCACATTGACAGCCTGAAACAGGCCATGCTCCTTCTTGAAAATCACCAGGCAAAATTAACTGAATCCCCGGCGCCATGGTGGAAATTCTGGAAAAAATCCTGACCCCGTCATGCTTCAGTTTTCCTCTCCGGCCATCCCGGGGAGTTCCTGAACCTTCCCAAAAATCGTCAGATCTCTGAACGCTCCTCACCACTAAAAATACCCACACCCCACGCAAAATTAACATTTTGCAGATTTGTATTTAATATCAGTGGGTTACTTTCCTGAAATTTCGTTTTTTAAATTTTATTTATATAGATCCGACTCTATGACGAGTCGTCATAGAGTCCCCGGCGAGTCGTCATAGAGTCGGTAACGACTCAGGACTATAAAAACAATAAGTTAATAACGACCCGACTCTAGACACGACTCCCCGTTTGGTTGTTTTTTAGACGCGGCGACTCTAGGTACGACTCTAGTGAAGAGTCGCCGGTGAATCGTGTGGTGAGTCGTCCGGCGACTTGCCATAACGTGATTGCCGGCCGTCGACGAACCCGATTCCTGAACGTGCTGAAAACCGGTTTTCCGGCTGCGCCGGCAACGCTTCACGGCC
>NZ_JAKUZW010000042.1:0-3836 GCF_030128605.1 Klebsiella sp. K5-45
GCCACCGTTGGTAGCGGTGGCCTTTCTTTTTATATCTGAAATAATATTCGCATGCAACGCGATATGTCAATCGAGAAATGATACTCATAGTGTGTAGACTTATAGTCTGAATTTTCAGTTAATAAGCCTATGACTAAATACACCTCCCCTGAAAAAGAAATTTTGATAGCTCTTGGACTAAAAATTAGGAGCGTTAGGTTATCTTTAAATTTATCTCAAGAAGAATTGGCTGAAGCCTGCGGAATACATAGAACTTATGTAAGCTCCTTAGAGAGGGGCGAAAGAAACATATCTATGCTAAATCTTATTAAGATTTGCAAAGCAATAAACTTTCCACCTGAAAAAATACTAGAGGGATTTTATGAACCAAGGCTGGATAAATAATTATTTAGCGGCTAGGCAATACATAATCAACAACAACAGCAACTTTATTTTGCAAGAAGAATGTCGTGTTACTGATCTAATAATAGATAGGCTTGCATCTAGATACAGAGAGATCAAAAACGACTTCGACAATGCTTATAGAACTAAAGAATATTGGGAACTCTACGCTCCAATTCAAAGAGGGCATAAGCCTCGAGGAGAGGCCTATCCATGGGGGGAAGTAGGAGAGAAGGTTCTAGAAGGACATCTGTACTCCTCTTTAAATGAAATTTTTGAACGGGTAAAATTCCCAGGAATACCTTATGGCCATGACATTAGATTTTCTACAGAGAACTCTTTTGTTCACATTGATATTAAATCAACGGGGCCAACTGATAACCCAAACGAAGTCGTTAGCAGCCCGAACCAGGTAACTGGAAATGGTATGATTTCTGAGGCTGGCATGGTATATAATAATGAAGTAGATATGAGAGGAGCTAGGATTACCAGGAAATTTCGTCCTGAACTTGCTCCATTTTACCTTATCAACAACCAAATCATCCCGGTATTAACATTCTATATTAAAGTTGTTTATGATGTAATCTCTCCAGGGAATCAACCATTGAAATATATTGAGTTAATTTGCGTCCCTAATGGCATGCCACTTTTTGTTGCACCTAACTTTAATTATTTATACCCCGGGATTTTGACACCAGGAAAAGATGAGGTGGGAGTAGATAGAAAAAGAACAAGAATAAAATTAAATCCATTAGCTAAAATTGGCAGTTGGCGCTGCCAAAAAATATACATAAATGAGTACGGTGAAGTAGCTGTATCGAGTAGAAGTTAATCAAGAGCCAGTTCAAGAGGGGGCTGGATAGCCTGAAGCCTTCTCTTGGCTAAATCTACATATTTAAGTTCTTTATCGAAACCTAAATAGGCCCTGTTTAACATAGCCGCTGCTACTGCTGTAGTACCACTACCCATAAACGGATCCAGAACAGTTTCATTTTCGTCCGTCAAGAGCCTAATAACGCGACTTGCAAGCTCTAGTGGGAATTGAGCTTCATGCTCTTTATTAGCTCTAACCGATCTAATATTCCATACTCCTCGACTCCCCCATTCAGCCCATTCATGAGGATTTAACCTTGCTCGGTCAATAATTGTTTCACCTGGCTTCCAAAAAACATAAAGGTATTCAAACTCACTAACAGCTCTATATGAATTAGAGTGCCATTGTGAATTGTTCCATGTGGGATCCTTCACCCATATCCTTCTATCGTATAAATACATCCCTGATTCTTCGGCATATTTTTCAAGATTGTGCCCTATTAGCTTAACTTTTGTCTGAGTCGCGTATTTACCACCTCTGATGTTGTTCCCATTTAGCCTTCTATCTATAGTTTGCTCACTGCATCCCAATATTTTTGCAAGCTCGTGTCTATTTAACCCAGGATGTTCTTCTTTAACTTTTAATATCATTTCTTTAGTTATAGGAGATCTGAGTTTACTCTTATTTGGCGCTTGTATTTTAGGCATGTTTATATCAGGAAAAGCCAGGATATCGTCTATATTAACAACTAAAAACCCGCCTTTTTTTAAGACGTTAAAATGACCTGATATGACATTCCTAAGCATTGACTGCCACGATTCATAGGTCTCCCCTTTTTCATAATCTTTACCTACAAAATATGGAGGCGACCAAAAACTTAGCGCAACAGTTTCGGGCTCAATCTTCTTTATCAACTCCACTGAGTTACCATGATAAATTTCATTATGTTTCAAAAAATCGGTTTTCGGCATATCTATCTCCTTTCGATATGCAAATGATACTTAAAGTATTCATTTTCGGCAAGCGCGGTTTGTGTTTGATTAAATTGATTTTTTTATAGTTTATATCAACTTCAGAAAGTTTAAGTCCGAGAGTCTATTTATATCTGACTAAAATGCCATAATTTACCATAACATCCGTTGTCTGCACTGCCTGAGAGGCCCTCAGCGCGTTTCTGCGGCCTGACAGCCGTTTCCGGCACCTTTCACCGCACCAACCCCTGAAAAACGCCCCTGATGATTTCTGCGCGTCTGCATGGCTATTCACAGGAGTGAATGGCGGGCAATTTCGGAGTGTCAGCACCACTAAACCGCCAAAAGGCGCAATCAGCGGCGCGGCGCGCGCGGACGTGACCAGGCAAACTCGGACTGCTGCCGCTCATCCTCACGTAATGCACGCTGGCGGTCGGCGTAACGCTGCGACTCAATCTGCGCACGCGCTCTGTTCAGGACGATATGCCGGTTCGGCTGATTTAGCTTTTTGCCTGACGCTCTCTCAGCTGCGGCAATAGCATCATCAAGAAATTTTTTCTCTGCAGGTGTCAGGTTTGTCAGTCTGTTCATAGCATTCTCCCATCAGAATAACGCCGCACAGTCTGCCAGACACAGCAGAACCGATGAAGCGCTGGCGGTGCTGAAAGACAGCCAGAAACGGTGAACGGGAGCGGATTTTAATCCGGTGACGTGAGACGTTGGGCAAGCCGCAGGCGCGTCAGTGGTTTTAGCGGGTTTCGGGGCGCAGCCCTGAACCAGTCACGCAGCGCTAGCGGAGTGTATACTGGCTTACTATGTTGGCACGGATGCGAATATCAGTGAAGTGCTTCATGTGGCAGGAGAAAAAAGGCGGCACCGGCGCGTCAGCAGAATATGCGATACAGGATATATTCCGCTTCCTCGCTCACTGACTCGCTGCGCTCGGTCGTTCGGCTGCGGCGAGCGGTGCGGGCTTACTGGCGGGGCGGAAATTTCCTGGAAGATGCCAGGAAGAAACTTAACAGGGAAGCGAGAAGGCCACGGCGAAGCCGTTTTTCCATAGGCTCCGCCCCCCTGACAAGCATCACGAAATCTGACGCTCAAATCAGTGGTGGCGAAACCCGACAGGACTTAAAGATACCAGGCGTTTCCCCCTGGTGGCTCCCTCGTGCGCTCTCCTGTTCCTGCCTTTCGGTTTACCGGTGTCATTCCGCTGTTATGGCCGCGTTTATCTCATTCCACGCCTGACACTCGGTTCCGGGAAGGCAGTTCGCTCCAAGCTGGACTGTATGCACGAACCCCCCGTTCAGTCCGACTGCTGCGCCTTTTCCGGTAACTATCAACTTGAGTCCAACCCGGAAAAGCACGACAAAACGCCACTGGCAGCAGCCATTGGTAACAGAACTAGGTGGATTTAGATATTGAGAGTCTTGAAGTGATGGCCCGAGTACGGCTACACTGGAAGGACTGTATTTGGTATCTGTGCTCCACCAAGCCAGCTACCACGGTTCAAAGAGTTGGTAGCTCTGAGAACTTTAGAAAGGCCACCGTTGGTAGCGGTGGCCTTTCTTTTTATATCTGAAATAATATTCGCATGCAACGCGATATGTCAATCGAGAAATGATACTCATAGTGTGTAGACTTATAGTCTGAATTTTCAGTTAATAAGC
>NZ_JAKUZW010000043.1:0-3758 GCF_030128605.1 Klebsiella sp. K5-45
GCCAGGCCTCAGCATTTTATTATGGTGATCCCCTGGGCGAAATGCGCCTGGTAAGCAGAGTTTTTGAAATGTAAGGCCTTTGAATAAGACAAAAGGCTGCCTCATCGCTAACTTTGCAACAGTGCCCAAAAAATAACCTTAACGAATGGAAGGGACTTCCCCTGGATATGCGCCTGATTAACTCTTGTGCAATCATGGGGTAAACATAGCCCCGGAGGGATTCGTTATGACCATCACGACTGTCGGTATCGATCTTGCTAAAAATGTGTTCGCTGTTCACTGCGTTGACCAACACGGTAAAACTGTTCTGGTTAAACCCAAAGTATCGCGTGCTGCCCTTCCTGAGCTGATTGCCAGTTTACCTCCCTGTGTTATCGGGATGGAGGCATGCTCCGGGGCTCACTACTGGGCAAGGTTGTTTCGGCAATATGGTCATGAACCACGGCTGATGGCTGCTAAATTTGTATCTCCTTACCGCATGGCCGGTAAATCAGGCAAAAATGATGCAGCTGATGCTCAGGCTATCTGTGAAGCAGTTCGTCGCCCGCATATGCGGTTTGTACCAGTGAAGGATGAGAGCCAGCAGGCGATGCAATGCCTACACCGTATCAGACAGGGTTTTATCGAAGAGAAAACAGCAACATATAACCGATTGAGAGGTTTGATATCGGAATTCGGTGTCATCGCCCCACAAAGTACAGATGCCCTGCGTCACATGGTTTCTGAGCAGAAGAGTTCTTTGCCACTTCAGGTTCAACAATGTGTTAATGACCTGCTGGAACACATTGATCGTATTGAAGATAATATTACTGAATATGACCGGATTTTGTCCCGCATGGCAAAAACAGATCACCGCAGCCAGCGATTGATGGAACTGAAAGGGATTGGTCCCACAACGGCCTGTGCGCTGGTCGCCAGTATCGGTAATGCACACGATTTTAAAAATGGGCGACAACTGGCAGCCTGGCTGGGACTAACGCCATCGCAGTACAGCAGTGGTGGGAAATCAAAGCTTGGCAGGATAACTAAAGCTGGCGATTCGTATCTGCGAACGCTACTGGTTCAGGGGGCTCGTTCGGTTCTGATTGGTGCCGAGAAAAGGACTGATTTATTCAGTCGTTGGGTCTGTTCACTGGTCGATCGCAGAGGATACTGGCGTGCCGTTGTAGCCATCGCCGCCAAAAACGCAAGGCTGTGCTGGGCATCATTGCATTACGGTGATGATTTCAGGCTGTACTCAGCCAGCTAAAGCACGAAACAAAATAACCATCTGACCTGCAATTCGTTGATGATAAAGGGTTATACCCCGTGAGGCCTATCTGGCTATTGTACAGGATATACGTATCCGCTTAACGAACAAGAACCTCACGCGCGTCTTTCATCAGGGTCCGAATCGATGACGATTCATCATGGCCGTTTATAGTACCGCAGTCTCTCCCCTTTATTTTTACTGAAGAGCAGACAGAAACCATAAACACCGGCGTTGACACGCCGGGGAAGCCCTTATAGTACAATAATTTTCGAAATCCAACCCATCCCGCCTACAGGAATGACGGATTTTTCGGCGGTTCCGGCGTAGACCCACCACAACTGCTGTATAGCTTGTGGGTAAGTGATAATGAAGTGCAAACGAGATGGCGCAAATACTCTTTTGGTTTATCTTTTAATTACTTACGTATTAAAAGATAAACCAAAAAATAAAAGACATTACTGTTATCCCCTTTAAAAAGTGGATAACCGAACAGCATCGGCGCGAGCGCCTCAAAAGTAGCTCCCCACGCTAAAGCGCGGGGCATTCAGAACGGAATCCCTCGATGGCTAACAGCTCGCCTGTTAGCCATCGAGGGATTGGACAAATCCGGCCACGCCGGATACGTCAGCAAATATCGCTGAAGAATTAGCTTACACGCTCGTAAGCGGCTCTTACGACCCGCTAACGCGGAGATACGCCCCAACTGCGGCTTCGCCTTGTTGTGACCACTCCGACCGCGCACAAAAGCCTCTGAGCCGCTTTTAGCGGAATATGGCTTTGCAAGGTGAAGGGATGGATAGGCGATCCCTTTCGATCCCTCACTGGTATCGGCGGCTAACCCTCGGTGCTACCTGTCATTTCATCCTGCCGCCTTACATGCGCTAACGCGCATAAATCCCCGTTCCTCAGTGGAACGAAAACTCACGCTAACAGGGTAGTGACCGGGTAGCCACGATAACTGCCAACAAAATTAGCTTATAGGTTAATTCTACCTTGTCTGAAATTAGCCTATAGGTTAATATTAATAGAAATGGGAGGTCACATGTTTAGCGTTGTTTATCACCCGGAAGCCAGGGAAGAAGCCACAGCATTACCCGTAAAAATCAGGGTGAAGTTTGACCGTCTCATCGGCAAACTGGAGTATGACGCCCGATTACTGCGGGAGCCGGACACGAAGCCCCTGGGCGATGGACTTTTTGAGATCCGCACGATGGGGACGGACATAGCCAGGGGAATCTGGGTATACCACAAAGGCAATACCATCATCATGCTCCGTGTTTTCATCAAGAAGTCACAGAAAACGCCAGCGAAAGAAATCGATCTCGCCAAAAAGCGGTTAGCGGAGGTACTTAATGAAACTGGTAAGCCATAAAGAACTGCATAACGAGTGGATGCAGGACGATGAATATCGCGCTGCATGGCAGGAAGAAGAACGTAAGGAAAAGCTCAGGGAGCTGCTTGCTGAATGGCGCAAGCATGACAACCTGACAAAAGCGCAGGTTGCTGAACGCATGGGGGTTACACCTCCGGTTATTTCTCGCCTGGAAAACAACATCACCAAAGCCAGCATCGACACACTGACCCGCTACGCTCACGCCTGCGGCATCAAGAAACCTGTCATTGCCCTGTACTGAATAGCCAGCCCTCCGGGGCTGGCCTTTTTGTTTCGGTCAGTCCCAAAATTTTGTTAAAGCAAGTTTAAAATGTCACCTGTTTCTCCAAAGTTGAAATGTCACTTCTAAGCCAATCTATTTATACATAATCTTTACATCTTTCCCCGGTGACAAAGTGCTAATTGGTCTGTAATGTTCAATGTGTGGCAGGCAAGCCGCCGGTGACTTAGGGAAGGTGCGAACAAGTTCCTGATATGAGATCATCATATTCATCCGGAGCGCATCCCAGAGGGACATCATGAGCCATCAACTCACCTTCGCCGATAGTGAATTCAGCACTAAGCGCCGTCAGACCCGAAAAGAGATTTTCCTCTCCCGCATGGAGCAGATTCTGCCATGGCAGAATATGACCGCTGTCATCGAGCCGTTTTATCCCAAGGCGGGCAATGGCCGACGGCCCTATCCGCTGGAGACCATGCTGCGTATTCACTGCATGCAGCATTGGTACAACCTGAGCGACGGTGCCATGGAAGATGCCCTGTACGAAATCGCCTCCATGCGCCTGTTTGCCCGATTATCCCTGGATAGCGCCCTGCCGGATCGCACCACCATCATGAATTTCCGCCACCTGCTCGAGCAGCATCAACTGGCCCGTCAATTGTTCAAGACCATCAATCGCTGGCTGGCCGAAGCAGGCGTCATGATGACCCAAGGCACTTTGGTGGATGCCACCATCATTGAGGCACCCAGCTCTACCAAGAACAATGAGCAGCAACGCGATCCGGAGATGCATCAGACCAAGAAAGGCAATCAGTGGCACTTTGGCATGAAGGCCCACATTGGTGTCGATGCCAAGAGTGGCCTGACCCACAGCCTGGTCACCACCGCGGCCA
>NZ_JAKUZW010000044.1:0-3279 GCF_030128605.1 Klebsiella sp. K5-45
TTACCCTGGCTGAATGGCGTGAATTTCCGCGCTATGCACTTGCGCGCATACTCATGCATGCCGTAAAAACAGAGCCTGCGCGTTTCTGGCGGGTTTTCGGGTGGTTTGTTGCCTGTTTTACCGGTTTTCCGTCAGAAACGCCCTGAGAGCCTCTCAGGCGGTGCTGATAACGGATGTTATGGTAAATAGAGTTGGTGGCCTAAATAACTGTTCGGAATAGTAGATCACTTTGAGGGTACTCAGCCCGAATTGTACGATCTGATCAATCGCTGAATATCCCAAATCACCAACCGGACTGAGCGATGCCGATCATAGCACCAATTCCCCGTGACGAACGACGCCTGATGCAGAAAGCTATCCATAAAACGCGTGATAAAAATTATGCCCGCAGACTGACCGCCATGCTGATGTTGCACCGGGGCGAGCGCGTCAGTCATGTGGCCAGAACACTCTGCTGTGCCCGCTCATCGATTGGTCGCTGGATTAACTGGTTCACTCTGTCTGGTGCTGAAGGCCTGAAGTCATTACCGTCAGGACGTGGCAGGCGCTGGCCGTTCGAACATATTTGCGCATTGCTGCGTGAGCTTGTGAAGCATTCTCCCGGCGATTTCGGTTATCAGCGTTCCCGCTGGAGTACCGAACTGCTGGCGATAAAAATCCGTGATGTCACCGGTTGTCCGCTACATGCCTCAACCATCCGGAGATGGTTACCTGCAGCCGGGCTGGTATGGCGCAGAGCAGCGCCGACACTGCGTATCCGTGACCCACACAAAGAAGAAAAAATGGTTGCTATCCATGAAGCACTGGCGAAATGCAGTGCGGAAAATCCCGTGTTTTACGAAGATGAAGTGGATATTCATCTCAACCCGAAAATCGGTGCTGGCTGGCAGTTACGCGGGCAGCAAAAACGTGTTGTCACACCGGGCCAGAATGAAAAGTACTATCTTGCCGGTGCGCTGCACCGCGGTACGGGAAAAGTCAGCTACGTAGGTGGAAACAGTAAAGGCTCATCTTTATTTATCAGACTGTTAAAACATCTTAAGGCGACATACCGGCGGGCAAAAACGATTACGCTCATTGTCGATAACTACATTATCCACAAAAGCCGTGAAACGTTGCGCTGGCTGAAAGCAAACCAGAAGTTCAGGGTCATTTATCAGCCGGTTTACTCGCCATGGGTCAATCATGTCGAACGGTTGTGGCAGGCGCTTCATGAGACAATAACCCGAAATCACCAGTGCCGTTCAATGTGGCAACTGTTGAAAAAGGTTCATCACTTTATGGATACCGTCAGCCCATTCCCCGGTGGAAAACACGGGCTGGCTAAAGTGTAGCGGTATTAGGATCAGTTATTTAGCATAAAAAACATCGAGAACCGCAGTCATGCTTTCAGGGCTATCAAAGGCACGAGCAGTCCGGGTCATGCAGCGAGTTACCAAACGACACGACATCGATCCCGTGGCGTTGGTGTATTACTCTTTCATTCCACTTAGATCTGTAATATAAGTGAGGAGGATTTTGAAGTAAAACGATATTGAGTAATTGATGGTTTATGTTGTTCTGCTATAAGCTGACAATAACCGTCTGTCAGATGTTTATTGAAAATAAATAAACTTAATGCTTTGGAGGACAAAGTGGAATTGGAGAGGATTCTTAAATTTTCGGTTGAGGATGGAAAATCGCTGACAGACGATGAAGTTATTGAAGTATATAAATTGATTGAGGCTAACATTGAACATGTTCGCTTCTCACATAATGAGTTTTTTATTTATCTTTCGGATCGCTACCTAGATCTATCGATCGCAATGGATGAAAAGGATAGGGAAAAAGAAAAAAGTCGTAAAAGTGTTATCAGAAATTCCTTGGTAATTCTGGTCGTGATGGCTGCAATTTATGGTAGTGCCAAGCTAGTTATCTATATAACAAAACCCAGTGAACTGGATATACAACAGTCTCGGGCCTATGCTTCTTTACGTATTGATGCCATTAACCGCAAACAACAGGCGTTGCAGTTTTTAAAGAGTGCGCCAGATGTATCGAAAGAAGATCTCTCTTTGATTACGTCTACGATTACGAATTCTGGTATTAGTTTTGGGGATTCTTTTGTTCTTCAATGCCAAGAGTATGGAGAAAAGGTTGCAATAAATACATTGGCTTTATCTCCGAATTTATCGAGCGAAACAATTAAAGCATTACAGCAAGCCGTTGATGCACAATGTGAGTTGTATAATCTTGATAAACAGTAAGGTGGAGATGTTTAACACGGTAATGACTCCAATTTACTGATAGTGTTTTATGTTCAGATAATGCTCGATGACTTTGTCATGCAACTCCACCGATTTTGAGAACGACAGCGATTTCCTGCCCAGCCGGGCAAGATGCTGCCTCAGATTCAGGTTATGCCGTTCAATTCTCTGCGTGTAATGCTTGCTGATAACGTGCAGCTTTTCCTTCAGGCGTGACTCATACAGCGGCCATCCGTCCGTCATCCATACCACCACCTCAAAGGCCGACAACAGGCTCAGAAGTTCACCAAAGACATGCGCCCCCACCGTTCTGCGTATCCTGTCATACGCGTAAAACAGCCAGCGCTGACGTGATTTTGCCCCGACGTAGCCCCATTGCTCGTCCATCTCCGCACAGACAATGACATCACTGCCCGGCTGTATCCGGGAGGTTACTGACTGCGGCCTGAGTTTTTTAAATGGCGGAAAATGGTGTTGAGACCAATGCCCATAATGCGTGCGGTGGCGCGGCAACCGACACCATTCATGGCCATATCAATGATTTTCTGGTGTGTTCCGGGCTGAGATGCGGTGTAAGTGAAGGTGAGCTGCCATGTTTTACGGCAGTGAGAACAGAGATAACGCTGATGCCCGGCAGTACTTTTGCCGTTACGCACCACGCCCTGGGTAGCAGAACAGGAGGGACAACAGACGGAGACGGAAGCCACAGGAGCACCTCAAAAACACCATAATACACTACATCAGTAAGTTGGTAGCATCACCAAGAATGTGTAAGGATCGTCTTGAGATTTTTGAGAGTGCAGCGTAGTCTCTTGCTCTGTAAACAAAAAAACCACCGCTACCAACGGTGGTTTGTTTGCCGGAAGTGAGAGCTACCAACTCTTTCTCCCGAAGGTAACTGGCTTGGAGGAGCGCAGTCACCAAAACTTGTTCTTTCAGTTTAGCCTTAACAGGCGCATGACTTCAAGACCAACTCCTCTAAATCCGTTACCAGTGGCTGCTGCCAGTGGCGCTTTGTCGTGTCTTTCCGGGT
>NZ_JAKUZW010000045.1:0-2429 GCF_030128605.1 Klebsiella sp. K5-45
AGTACCAGCGTACGGCCCACAGAATGATGTCACGCTGAAAATGCCGGCCTTTGAATGGGTTCATGTGCAGCTCCATCAGCAAAAGGGGATGATAAGTTTATCACCACCGACTATTTGCAACAGTGCCGCTGGAGCAGCATGAACTGGCCCGCAAAATCTTCAGTACCGTTAATCACTGGCTAGCAGAGTGTGGCGTTCTAATGACCCAGGGCACCTTGGTGGATGCCACCATCATTCAAGCCCCCAGCTCTACCAAAAACAAACACAACAGCCGTGATGAAGACATGCACCAGACCAAGAAAGGTAACCAGTGGTACTTCGGCATGAAAGCGCACATTGGCGTGGACGCCAAAAGTGGCCTGACCCACAGTCTGGTGACCACGGCGGCTAACGAGCACGACCTCAATCAGGTTGGCAAGTTACTGCATGGCGATGAAGAATTTATCTCAGCCGATGCTGGTTATCAGGGGGCCGAAAAGCGCGATGAGCTCAGCGATGTCAGCGCAGACTGGCTTATCGCCAAGCGTCCCGGCAAAGTGAATGCATTGAAGCAACACCCGCGCAAGAACAAGCTGGCCATCCGTTACGAATACCTGAAAGCGAGTATCCGAGCGAAGGTTGAGCATCCATTTCGGATAGTAAAATGTCAGTTTGGTTTCGTCAAAGCCAGGTACAAGGGGCTGGCTAAAAATGACAGTCAACTGGCGATGTTATTCACCCTGGCGAACCTGGTTCGAGTTGACCAATTGATACGGGCACAGGCGAGATCTACCTGAAATGAGGAAATTGGCCTGAAACAGGGCCAAAATCAGCCACGAAGAGACGATTTTGGGCTGAAAATTGGAAAATTGAGCCACAGGACGTCGATAAAGGACGGTTTGGGGCGTCATATCGGGAGCTGCGGACCACTTAATCGCAACTTCCATAACAGGTGTCTGGAAATATAGGGGCAAATCCAATTTTCGCCAACTTCACTGACCGATTAGCTGGCACTGAACATACTATTCCAGTATACCTATTCTTGCCTTACTCATCCCGGGTATGAATCAAATAATGTGACATGGTTCGGATAGATACTGGTTATGATTTACAGAGATAATTCATGCGTTATTAATAGCCTCGTGAAGGCTCCAGATGCATGGTGCAACTTTTAAGCGATGCATGTAATGCGGTTTTTTACCCACTAGTATAGAACGAATATTCATTTCTTGCTGGGCGATCGCACACTAAGGTGTACACCAAAATAAAGACACTCTTTTTTGAAAAAAACAGAGTAAAATGTTGTGTGACATCGGCATTACAAAACGAAAATTCATGTTATAATCGGGTTATTATTGATAATGTTACGCATTGCAACGTGTAACCGGATATCTGCATTTGGGTGAAGATAGCTTAAGATGGATAAAAAATATGATTTTTCGCTCAGTTATGAAGCCTTAACACGGGTATGTGAAAATGCAATATGTGAACATATTCGCAGAGCAGGTTCTCTGGAAGGGTTAGGTTTCGCACTTGAATATACAAAGGCCTATGCTATCCTGGAAGGATGGTCTCTGCTGGCAGCTGCTGGCGATACATTTCCAGCTCTCATTGAGAAAGACAGAATATATCTGTTGCAACTAATTTCCGGGAAAAATAATATAGAGCTACATTAAATCATAAATTATTTGGCAGAACATCTCCGTTTTTACTTAACGCCCGCCGGAATCACTGACGTGAGGAAAATGAAATTTGTTGTGCAATAATAATTCTGATTATTCTGGTCAGTCGGATTGGCCGTAGAGTTTCAGTATTCTTGTGCGATGACAAGGCGGGATAACTACCGTCATCGCGCCCTGTCTGGAATCAATGACTTCAGTTTTAGATATAAAGAAAAAACAATATACACATTAGATAAAAGTGAGAAAAACTCGTCCTGTATAACATCAGGTAGAGTAAAGCATTTATCATTAACTTACTGAAGACGGAATAACTACATTTATACCCGAAAGCTATTCTCTTTGAATCTACTTTAGATTTCTATTATTTCTGATTGCCATAGGCTTTTTTACAGTACCCTGTGATTTCCTTGACTTCACTTTATATTTTATTATCATCCCATATAATAAAACCAGCGAAATAGACAAAACAACATACAATAACATAAAAATACCTGTGTTAACAATTAAAAAAGGAGATTAGGTCGAGTCCGTGAGTGATTTTAACATATACGCGAATTGATACAACTCATATGTGCTAGCCAGTTTCATCTTTTTCTTTATTTCTTTTATAGGCTTTGTTGAATAAATCAGATTTCGGGTAATGACCTGCTCCCCGTTGATTAGTACACCCCGATGTTAGTAATGTCTTCATAAGCCACATGAGGACATCCCCATGAAGAAGCGTTTTTCCGACGAACAGATCATCAGTATTCTCCGCGAAGCCGAAGC
>NZ_JAKUZW010000046.1:0-2413 GCF_030128605.1 Klebsiella sp. K5-45
TACCAGCGTACGGCCCACAGAATGATGTCACGCTGAAAATGCCGGCCTTTGAATGGGTTCATGTGCAGCCCCATCAGCAAAAGGGGATGATAAGTTTATCACCACCGACTATTTGCAACAGTGCCCTCTATTGCGTGACGTAGATTCGTGACGTATAGTTACTGCAACTTATTTGTTTATAACTACCGTCAGGTACAAAATTATGTCTCCCGTACAAGCTAAACAAAAGCAGCATGAACGCTACGAAGCCGTAGCGGTGCAGGTTTTGCGTGGTCGTGCCGGTTACAAACCTGCCGTGAAAAGCCGCTTCAGTAAGTCAGCTAGTAGCAAATTCGCTCATACTATCGCTTTTGCCTGATCCTGAACTTTGAGGCACAATAAACCATCATTCGCTGATGGTTTTTTTATGCCTGTTCAAGACGTTATTCCCCCCTATGAGCAGATGTACCTGCTAAATCAGCAGCTGATCTGCAACGCTGATCAGTTCAAACATGCCGTTATCACAGTTGGCGGTCAGGCTGTGCAATACTGGATATCCTATTATCATGCACAATACGGCGACAGATTGCCTGATGAGCGCCTCACCACATCTGTTGACTGCGACTACAGCGCCCGGAAAGATGATATTGCGGCTATAGCAAAAACGCTCAACGTTAAGACGTGGGAGAACAAAGACGGTCAGCCCCCATCCCTTGCGCAGTTTATGCTTATCGATCAGGATACACACGATATCAAACGGGATGATGGACGCTTATTTGCCGTACCGGATGCGCCTGACGAGCCAAATGTGGTGGATATTATCGACCGCCCCGGAGGCTTTGACCGTTCTGATTTTCAGGGGAAAAAGCTTTACCTGTATACCGCCCCGTTTTATGTAGAAGCAACCGGCCCCGGCATGCCTGAAATGAATGAAAAGGTAAGGGTATTGAACCCTGTCGCCTGTATGCGCTCGCGCTTTAGCAATCTGATTGCCTTGCGCCGTGATGCTGAAATTGAAATTGCGCGTATTAACGCGCTCAAGATCCCGTGTTATTTCTTTCTCATCGAACAGTTTGATGAACAGCCGTTCAAAGTTGCACGAGGAATCTTTATGGATTTATGGAGGCTCGCGAATGACGAAAGCTGTCTGCGCCATCAGGCCTTCTGGCATAGCTGGCAGGGGCCGCTTCTTGAAGGGCAACAAAGTAACAACATCACTCTGATTGATGTGTTGGAAGGCGTACATGTATACCTGGAAGGGCATCTTGATGACTTTGAAATACCGGAAGCCTTTGTCACCAAAGAAGTACCGCTAAAGCTCGCACAGCTGCGTGAACGCTGGGAGCGTTACGTGGTACTCAATGCTGAATGGGCAGCAAGAGGGCGCAGGGGATTTGAACGTAATCCCCGTGATGATTAGCCTCCTTTGGGCTGAAAAATTTGCGCATGTGCAAACCACCGGAGCACACGCTAATAGGCCGTTCAGAAGGTGAGCGTCAGGCCACTCTGAAAATTGCCCGTACCATGCTGCAGAACGGCATTGACCGCAATACTGTCATGAAAATGACCGGTCTGACTGAAGATGACCTGGCACAAATCCGCCACTAATCCCCCTTTCCTGGCACTCCCTGCCGGGCCATCAGTGAAAACTGGTGGGGCAGGGAGGCATCAGACTCAGGCTCAGCCTGCCAGCCACAGCGATTTAACAGTTTCATTATCCCAGTTACGTTCCCTGTCAGACGTACTGTCAGCGGATTTGTCTGTTGGCCATTGTCGTCAAAAGCGGCATCAAGGTTTGTCCGTAAGAGATAAACACCGTTTACTCCAGGATTGAGTACCAAAGCATATCGTCCGGCCCATTCTCTGTCGCTCATTACGCGGTAATTCCAGCCCATGTCTTTCGCTGTTTCCAGCGCATACGTCAGGCGGAACATGTCGTTCTGTTCAGTCAACTCGCCGCTGCAGGAGCGCCAGACATAGCCCAGTTTGTCGGCCAGCTTAGCTCTCACACCCAGCAAACGCCCCTGATTCAGTAACCACCCGATATCCTGTGCCACATCGCGCGAGAATCGCCGTTGCTTCAGTGCTGCCGCGAGCCAGCGGGTGAGAAAGAGATTTTCCTGTGCGGGAGAGAGTTCTCCCTGCTCCTGTCTGGCCAGTGCCAGCGCGACCAGTGCACACCATGCCAGATGGCCTGTTTTTTCTGTCAGCGTCATAACAGATACCTCCCTTCAGTCTTACTGATTCCCTGGTCTTAAATCTCAGTTGTTCAGCTCTGTACAGTCGGTCTCAGCTGCCATGTTGCCCGGCACTGTTGCAAAGTTAGCGATGAGGCAGCCTTTTGTCTTATTCAAAGGCCTTACATTTCAAAAACTCTGCTTACCAGGCGCATTTCGCCCAGGGGATCACCATAATAAAATGCTGAGGCCTGGCC
>NZ_JAKUZW010000047.1:0-1961 GCF_030128605.1 Klebsiella sp. K5-45
GAAGGATATCCCAGCTCCATGACGACAACGGAGGCTTTCTTTCCGTACCGGTAATAGAGTTCGACGGCCCGAATCCGGTCCTCGTATGAATGCATAAATTAACTCCTGAAGGTCCAGGAATTTGTCCGCACTTCCCCTATTTCAAATGCAGGTCGCTACACCTATAGACATGATCAGCGCAAGCACGTCTCAGATGTCCAAACGGTACGGATTTATATATGTTGACCCGGATGATATGGGGAACGGAACACTAAAACGCTCCCGTAAGAAAAGCTTCCACTGGTATAAAAAAGTCATCGCCACGAACGGAAAAGACCTCAGTAGTTAACACAGCACACCCCTGGCAGCACTGTGCTGTCAGGGCGTCTCATAATTCCGCGCGGATACCTCCCGGCCCTACTGTGCATTATTCCCGGGTACGGTCTTTCACCCAACGGCGGTATAATGCCGGATTCATGCCGGTCATCCGGCTGAAGACCCTCCTGAAACTGCCTTCATCCGCGTAACCTGCATCAGCTGCGATCTGCTTTATGGTTTTAGCAGATGTTTCAAGTGCCAGCCTTGCCATTTCACACCTGATCCTGTCGATAAACTGTTTCGGTGACTCGCCTGTTTCCGCCTTTATACGCCTGTGAAAGGTTCGCTCCGAAATGGCAAGGCGCCGGCACAGCTCTCTTGTGGTAAGCAGCGTTGATGCTTCCTGCCTTATAAAAAATTCTGCACCGGGCAGAATACTGTCCGGCCGGCTGAGGTGCGCGGTGGGCATATAAACAGCCCTTGCGGGAGGCGTTGTATCCACTACAGCAAATTCTGCTGCAATGCGCGCAGCCTCCGTCCCCTCAAGCTGACGCACAACGTGTAAGGCCACATCAATCCATGAAAGCGGCCCACCAGCCGTAACTATACGGTTATCCTCAGTCAGAGCATTGCCCCAGATGGCGTTTGCCCGGGGGTAACGGCGCTTGAGCTCATCGTACAGCCACCAGGTTGTCGTACATTTTCTGCCGTTGAGCAGCCCCGCCTCGCCCAGCATAAACACTCCGCTGCACGAGCCACAAGCCAGGGCGCCATGCACGTACTGTTGCCGTATCCATGACGCTATGCTGCCCAGTTTACCGAGCTGTGGCGGCGTGTTTGATGCATCGGGTACAAACCCGGGGATCAGAACCGCATCGCATGAATTGATATCTGCCAGTGCCGCATCGGCGGTCAGTAACCGCCCGCTTCCGTCGGTCACTGGCTGCCCGTCCGGACTTGCTGTCATGATATCAAAGGGTGACGGCTCCTTGCGAGCAGCTGATATGGCTCTTCCGGCAAGAGAGAACATATCAGCCAGCCCGGTATAGCCTGAAGCAAGGCATCCCGGGGAAGCAATAATGACTATCTTTTTCATCTCAGTCCTGTAATTGGCCGAAAAAGCCGGTTTAATGGCAGATTCGCCACAGTGCCATGTTGCCTAACCCTGATACAATAATTCTCGTAAGAAAGCCATGATTATTACAACAGGAGAAAGAAACAATGAGTACAACAGCAGGACTGATTTCATTTAAAGCGAGAGAAGGAAAAGGCGCTGAAGTAGCAGAGCGCATAGCCGCTGCTTTGCCTCATGTTAATGCAGAAGAGGGCACCACTCACTGGCTGGTGATCCGCTCAGAAACGAGTCCTGAAACGGTTTTCCTTGTAGATCTGTTCAGTAGTACAGACTCAAGGGAACTCCATATGTCCGGTGAAGCAGCTAAACAAATATTCGCTACCGTACCCGCTCTGCTGGCAGAAGAGCCACACATTCATCCTGCGGTTTTGATTGCGGCAAAAGGTATTTAATTCGGTACGTTGGACTGACCCCACAACAGTAGACATTTCCTGTCCTCACGACGAGGCCTGTTCAAAGGCCTCCGGACTGACGCCGCCGAGGTGGCTGTGACGCCGGGTCCGGTTGTAGAACACTTCAATGTAATCGA
>NZ_JAKUZW010000048.1:0-1752 GCF_030128605.1 Klebsiella sp. K5-45
GCCCGCACTCCACGCTGAATTATCAGACACCGTCTGAATTTGCAGCGGGCTGGAGAAAGGGTCATTCTGAGAATGAAGATTCCGACGTTACTAACTGAGTGTTGTATCTAATCGTGGGGGCAGGTCACCTGACCCACGCTTTCCGAATGCCCGCCAGGCCTGGGTGGCTGAAGAGGAAACTTTATTACTGGATGCGCTCGATGGCGTCCCGAATGATGATATTGGTAAGCATCTTTTCTGGCTTTCCGAGAAACTGGGGAGAACGCCGTTCAGCGTCGCCTGTAAAATCGCGTCGCAAAGACATCTGACAAATGGCTGGAAAGAGCAGTTCAGGGAGGTTTCGGATAAAATTCGTTTGTCCGGCCTCAGTATCAGTGATTATCTGAAACAGAACAGGTCAGACCTGAACGCCTGAATGACATTGAGGAGAGCGTTTATTAGAACCACATGCCTTTAGATCGCTGTCAGCGCTCATATTCATCCTTGGTTTATTACGTAGCCTTTCCTTCGACTGAACCACGAAGGGCTATTTTAGTCCTCCGAGCATAGCCTCAATTCGCCTTGCAACATTACTCTGAATTTGTCGTGTGATTTCTTCCTTGCTGATCAGCATTTTACAGTAAGGGCAAAGCGTATTTTTAATTTCATCAATTGTTTCAACATGTGTAAGCGTACAGCGTGAACCGTCTGGTCATAATCTGAAGCATCCGACAAAGTGGTGTCCACCAAATAAGTAGTGGGAACCAAAGTGTCAGATATGCAGAAAAATATGACTCCCGGCAGGCGTAAAGGCTGCCCTAATTATTCTCCTGAGTTTAAACAGCAACTCGTTGCTGCCTCCTGCGAACCCGGGATATCCATCTCAAAACTGGCGCTTGAAAATGGCATTAATGCCAATCTGCTCTTTAAATGGCGCCAGCAGTGGCGCGAGGGAAAGCTGCTATTACCTTCCTCTGAGAGTCCTCAGTTACTTCCTGTGACTCTCGATGCCACCGCCGTACAACCAGAACCGCCCGCTGAGGACTCAGAGCTCAGCATCAGCTGTGAGGTAACGTTCCGGCACGGGACACTCCGCCTCAACGGCACTGTCAGCGAAAAGCTTCTGACTCTGCTGATACAGGAACTGAAGCGATGATCCAGCTACCAACAGGCACCAAAATCTGGCTGGTTGCCGGTATTACCGATATGAGAAACGGCTTCAACGGGCTGGCTGCAAAAGTGCAGACGGCGCTGAAAGACGAACCGATGTCCGGCCATGTCTTCATCTTCCGGGGCCGCAGCGGCAGTCAGGTTAAACTTCTGTGGTCCACCGGCGACGGGCTGTGCCTGCTGACCAAACGGCTGGAGCGCGGGCGCTTCGCCTGGCCGTCAGCTCGCGATGGCAAAGTGTTCCTGACCCCGGCGCAGCTGGCAATGCTGCTGGAAGGCATCGACTGGCGACAGCCGAAGCAGTTGCGGACCTCCCTGACCATGCTGTAGGCTTCTTTATCCTGGTTGTCGCAGAATAAGCCTGGTAAAATGCTGGCTTATGAATGACATCTCTTCTGACGACATCCTTCTGCTGAAACAGCGCCTTGCCGAACAGGAAGCGCTGAACCGTGCCCTGCTGGAAAAGCTGGCAGACAGGGAGCGCGAAATAGACCATCTGCAGGCGCAGCTGGATAAACTTCGCCGGATGAACTTCGGCAGCCGTTCCGAAAAAGTCTCCCGCCGTATCGCACAAATGGAAGCCGATCTGAACCGGCTTCAGAA
>NZ_JAKUZW010000049.1:0-1336 GCF_030128605.1 Klebsiella sp. K5-45
CACTATCGTTAACTGAATACATAGGTTAACGAGGCGAACCGGGGGAACTGAAACATCTAAGTACCCCGAGGAAAAGAAATCAACCGAGATTCCCCCAGTAGCGGCGAGCGAACGGGGAGCAGCCCAGAGTCTGAATCAGCTTGTGTGTTAGTGGAACGGTCTGGAAAGTCCGACGGTACAGGGTGATAGTCCCGTACACCAAAATGCACAGGCTGTGAACTCGAAGAGTAGGGCGGGACACGTGGTATCCTGTCTGAATATGGGGGGACCATCCTCCAAGGCTAAATACTCCTGACTGACCGATAGTGAACCAGTACCGTGAGGGAAAGGCGAAAAGAACCCCGGCGAGGGGAGTGAAAAAGAACCTGAAACCGTGTACGTACAAGCAGTGGGAGCACCTTTATGGTGTGACTGCGTACCTTTTGTATAATGGGTCAGCGACTTATATTCTGTAGCAAGGTTAACCGTATAGGGGAGCCGCAGGGAAACCGAGTCTTAACTGGGCGTTAAGTTGCAGGGTATAGACCCGAAACCCGGTGATCTAGCCATGGGCAGGTTGAAGGTTGGGTAACACTAACTGGAGGACCGAACCGACTAATGTTGAAAAATTAGCGGATGACTTGTGGCTGGGGGTGAAAGGCCAATCAAACCGGGAGATAGCTGGTTCTCCCCGAAAGCTATTTAGGTAGCGCCTCGTGAATTCATCTTCGGGGGTAGAGCACTGTTTCGGCTAGGGGGTCATCCCGACTTACCAACCCGATGCAAACTACGAATACCGAAGAATGTTATCACGGGAGACACACGGCGGGTGCTAACGTCCGTCGTGAAGAGGGAAACAACCCAGACCGCCAGCTAAGGTCCCAAAGTCATGGTTAAGTGGGAAACGATGTGGGAAGGCACAGACAGCCAGGATGTTGGCTTAGAAGCAGCCATCATTTAAAGAAAGCGTAATAGCTCACTGGTCGAGTCGGCCTGCGCGGAAGATGTAACGGGGCTAAACCATGCACCGAAGCTGCGGCAGCGACACTATGTGTTGTTGGGTAGGGGAGCGTTCTGTAAGCCTGCGAAGGTGACCTGTGAGGGTTGCTGGAGGTATCAGAAGTGCGAATGCTGACATAAGTAACGATAAAGCGGGTGAAAAGCCCGCTCGCCGGAAGACCAAGGGTTCCTGTCCAACGTTAATCGGGGCAGGGTGAGTCGACCCCTAAGGCGAGGCCGAAAGGCGTAGTCGATGGGAAACAGGTTAATATTCCTGTACTTGGTGTTACTGCGAAGGGGGGACGGAGAAGGCTATGTTAGCCGGGCGACGGTTGTCCCGGTTTAAGCATGTAGGCTG
>NZ_JAKUZW010000004.1:0-475459 GCF_030128605.1 Klebsiella sp. K5-45
TATGGCCCTGGTACGAGCGCTGAACAAAATGACGAAAGCAGGTATGCCTGAAAGCGTGCGTATTGCCTGAAAACACAACCCGCTACGGGGGAGACTTACCCGAAATCTGATTTATTCAACAAAGCCAGGTGCAGGTAGAGCTTCTGGATTCTCAATCAAATACTGTTCTATTCTTACTGCTGCATCAGTGATAGCTGCCCCGTAGTATCTTATCATACGTTCTTTAACCTGTTTTTTATTCTGTTGTACTTTAATCGTATTGATAGTACTGAATAGTAAATCATTTCGTATCTCATCTTCATTGCTTAATACTGTAAACACATCATATACACTAATTTTATCTCTTACTTTAAGTTTAGATACGGCATCCTTCATTATATCTTTAATATCCTCACATGGAATATCTTTATATAACTTGTACTGACTAATTAGTGATTTTAGATTTTTATTATCAAAGCTTGAATGTTTTCTTGCCATTTTATATGTTCCCTTTTAAATTAAAATCATGAAACATAAATACGTTTGTTAAGATGTTTTATATTTCATGATAACCCGGTGATGTTTACCGGGATTTTTTATTTCACAATGTTTGTATATGTATTACGAGAAGCCGTCACATTGAACTTAGTGTTAAAGTACTGAGTTAATTTTATCAATGAGTATTGACCACTTGCATATACATCTTTGATTTCTTGTTTTTGTTCTTCACTGAATTTTGTTCTTTTATTATTTCTTTTAGATTTGCGGATATTATCTGATTGGGTTAACCACTGTAGATTACTTTCTTCATTGTTATGTTTATTATTGTCGATATGATCTACAACTAATGATTTACTACTAGATGGTTTCAGTACAAATGCTTCTGCAACTAATCTATGAACTTCAATTGGTAATGATTTACGACTTCCTTTCATACCAACACTAAGTGTTACTTTATAATAATTATTACTTTTACTTAAACTGTTTGTTAGTACTAGACCAGTTTTAGTATTTCTTACATTACCTTGATTACTTACCTCATAATTAATATATTGTGTTTGTTTCCAGATTTCCATTTTGTTATTCCATTAATTTAGTACTAACTAATCCGTGTTAGTACTTCCCAATACTTTTTACGATAGTATCAAACGTTGTTAATTACTTACTGTTTAATATTGAGTACTGATTTATTATATAAACAAGTGCTTCACTAATTGTTTTAGCTTTACCATCATCGACAATCCTTAGTAGTGAGGTAATTTGACCTTCTGTTAGTCTTACATTTATTTGTTTTGTTTTATTACTCATATGGTTTCCTTGTGCTATACAAAATCGCCATTTCCCCATGCGATAAAAACCCCATGATTGCCATGGGGCTAAATTTTCATTGGAGGAGATTTTTATTAGACACTCTTATTATAGAATAAAATTTAATTTCATCCTGGTTTTCTTTTTTCATTACATATCTATTTATCATTTTCCGTATGGAAACATAGCCAAATACGAGAAAAAACAGATAAAACTATCAATATTAGTAGGTAAGCAAGATAACCCATGAACAAATATTCAATCAATCCTGTTACCATTACTAAGAAACCAATCAGTACTACTACTACTGTCATAATCCAATTTAACATTTAAATCCCCTCTTACGTTTCATTGTAAGAGTATTTATCATAAGACATAAAAAAAGGTATACCATTGGTACACCTATTAAATTGTAGTATTCAGTAGTGAGCATATTTAAACTACTAAAATAATTTCATCTTCTAGTACAATCAATGGTTCATAATACTTTCCATCGCTACCTACTGTAACAACTACAATCTGATCTTCAATAATACCAATCACTTTTACACCACGTTTTTCATTAGTACCTGGTGTTTTAATATAAACGATATCATCAATTTTTATTTTAACTAAACTTCCATTACGATTTAAAGCACGCATTATTACTACCTCACATTGTTATTAATTTAAAATTTTGACAAAAATAATGGAATAAAGAACCACCCTAACTTACATTGCTTTATAGCTGGAAAGCAACCAAAACAGTTTGAGATACTTCATTAATGATTCATTTTTCGTGTAGGTAATGCCTAGCATCTTTATATCGGTAGAAGGCAACCGATATTCTATCAAAAGCAGCTTTGCAACAACACGCCATTCGATGAAATTTATTATTTCATATTTTTTTATTTTAGCAAGCACTAATCTTTCATAGAAATAACCCGATCACTCTCAACACCTCTATTCATGCGACCTCCAAATACTTAAATTATTTTTGATTGAATACTTTTGAGAACTATAAGTTTTAATAGTACTTGAATAGTACATAATCAATAAAGCCCCAAAGTATGGGGCTAGTTTTGTTATCTGAAAGTATTGATAGTTGGTGGATAGGTGTATGACATTCAGTATTTCTTTAGCCATTTTCAGTACTGCTACTGTAGTATCCCCAGAACTACTAAGACTGGAATATAAATTGCTCATTACAGTTCATCCATACGGATGTTACTGATTCCTCACCTTCTAATTCACGTATATAATCACGTAATAATACGTATTCAATAAAGTTGATAGGTCTACTATCTAGTGTTCTAAACACTGGTAGTTCATCCCCTTCAGTGTATGTTAGGCTGAATGAGTCAGTTTTATAACTTCTTACATTATCACGCTGCTCAATAATGAATTCAGTCAGCATCTCACCACCACCTCGTTTATTATTAATCACTAAAACATGTGTAAGGTAGTCATTGAAATAATCCAAATGTATAAAGATAGCATTAGCAATAAGTCTATATCTGATCGTCTTAAGCACTAATCGTAGCTCCTTACGAACCTTAGCCCGTAGCTCTACGTTCATAGGGTCTAATACCTCATCAATGTTGAAATCGAGTTTTGGTATCTCTCGAACATCCTGTAATGCTATTAGTTCATCCTCTACCTGAATTATTCTATCCTGTACCTCAGTTAATCCATCACTAAGAATTAGACCTGCCCGTAACTTATTATTCTTACGCTCTTCAATACGAGTAATGAATGCTTTTTCTTCCGCACGTAATGAAGATAGTTCCTCACGTAATGTATCTACTGGGGAACTATTGTTTTCTTCTTTTTTCATCAATTGTTCAAAATCGACATTCTTCACTGTTTCTAGAATGTTCTTTTCAATCCTGATATATTGAATTGACTTAGCATCACAAGCTTTCTTCTCTTCACGTGTACGACAGATAACATACTTTGTTCTTACATGATTATAGTGAATAGCAATATTCCCACCGCAGCAACCACACTTGAGAATCTTAGGAAACAAGTTTGTTATGTAATCATCTTGAGCAATTGATAAATCTTTTCTGATGCGATTAGCTACACCATTTAATGATAACTTCTGGTTTACGCGTTCAAATGTTAAGTTGTCGATGATTTTCATCTTAACAACCTTTTTATCTCGCAGTACTCTTAAGACATTGACAGTACTCCAACCAGCTTCTAACTGCTTAACTATCGAACCAGTTCCAACACCATCTTCAAATAGTCGGAAAATCTTCTTCACAACTTCATGGTCTAATAGTAAATCTTCGCGTGGTTTCTTCTTCTCAAGACCAACGCGGTCCATCATACGGTTAGCTGTAATAAATAGCTCATCCTCAATCACAACTGGATATACGCCACGATATACCTCATCGTTATAACGTTTGTGCTCACCCAACAAACGACGATCACGAACCCAGTTTGAAACAGTCACCATCTGAAGCAAAACGCCCCTCTGTTTGTAATGCTTCACAATCTCACCAGTACTCATGCCAGCGGCGTACATCTGAAAACATGAACGAATCAACTCTACCTTCTCTTCATTTACCGCGTACTTACCTCCCTCATTGACTAGCCATACAGGCATTCTATTTGATATAACCTTACCTTCTTTGATGGCTTCTTTGATCTTTCTATCCCACGCAGCCTTTGCACGTACTGACTTCATAAGCGATTCATTGTGAGAACGCATCTGTATCAGTTCCATGATAAGTTTCGAGTGTGGATCATCTTTCCGTAACACAGTACTGGCAGAAATATCATGAACCTCGACACCACTGTTCACGATGAACCTGATAGTGTCCTCTGCCCAACTGGAACGGCGGCTAATACGGTCGAGTGACATAACTATGAGTGCGTCCCCTTCTCCGTACTTGCGATTTTGCACATCCTGCAAAAATATCCCAAGTTGTGACTCTGGTGATATATTAGAATTTTTAAACGCACTAACCCCTCTATCCTGAATGAATATTCTATCATCATTGAACAATGCAGCATTTCTATCTAAATAACCTTCCAGAGCTGAACGTTGGTCATCCAGACCACCACCCCCTTCGATTTGCTGAATGCTTGATACTCGCTCATAACATATAGGACGGAGCATAATTTTTATCCCGTTGAAGAACTACGCTAAAAGTATTAAATCAAAATGTTCCCATAGTATACGAAAGGACGGCATGCCATGAATATATTCGATCACTATCGCCAGCGCTATGAAGCTGCCAAGGACGAAGAGTTCACACTGCAGGAGTTTCTTACCATCTGCCGGCAAGATCGCAGTGCCTATGCCAATGCGGCAGAACGTCTGTTGATGGCCATTGGTGAACCCGTCATGGTTGATACGGCTCTCGAGCCGCGGCTATCCCGTCTCTTTTCAAACCGGGTTATCGCACGCTATCCGGCGTTTGAAGAGTTTTACGGTATGGAAGACGCCATTGAGCAGATCGTTTCCTACCTCAAGCATGCCGCCCAGGGGCTGGAAGAGAAGAAACAGATCCTCTATCTGCTGGGACCGGTGGGCGGGGGTAAATCATCGCTGGCTGAACGGCTGAAAGCCCTGATGCAGCGCGTGCCTATCTATGTGCTGAGCGCCAACGGCGAGCGCAGCCCGGTTAACGATCACCCGCTGTGTCTGTTCAATCCGCAGGAGGATGCGCAGATCCTTCAGAAAGAGTATGGCGTCCCTACCCGCTATCTCGGCACTATTATGTCGCCATGGGCGGCCAAACGCCTGCATGAGTTTGGCGGCGATATCACGAAATTCCGCGTGGTCAAAGTCTGGCCATCGATTCTCGAACAGGTCGCCATCGCCAAAACCGAACCGGGCGATGAAAACAACCAGGATATTTCGGCGCTGGTGGGTAAAGTGGATATCCGCAAGCTGGAACACTATGCGCAGAACGACCCGGACGCCTACGGCTACTCCGGTGCGCTGTGCCGCGCCAACCAGGGGATCATGGAGTTCGTCGAGATGTTTAAAGCGCCGATCAAGGTGCTGCATCCGCTGCTGACCGCGACTCAGGAAGGTAACTACAACGGGACCGAAGGGATCTCCGCCCTGCCGTTTAACGGGATCATCCTTGCCCACTCTAACGAATCGGAATGGGTGACCTTCCGTAATAACAAAAACAATGAGGCCTTCCTCGACCGCGTCTATATCGTCAAAGTGCCTTATTGCCTGCGGATCTCCGAAGAGATCCGTATCTATGAAAAACTGCTCAACAGCAGTGAGTTGACTCATGCGCCATGCGCCCCGGGCACTCTGGAAACGCTGGCGCGCTTCTCGATTCTGTCGCGCCTGAAAGAGCCGGAAAACTCGAGTATCTACTCGAAAATGCGGGTCTATGACGGCGAGAGCCTGAAAGATACCGACCCGAAAGCGAAATCCTATCAGGAGTATCGCGACTATGCCGGGGTGGATGAAGGGATGAACGGGCTCTCCACCCGCTTCGCCTTTAAGATCCTCTCAAGGGTGTTTAACTTCGACCATGTTGAAGTGGCGGCCAACCCGGTGCATCTGTTCTATGTCCTGGAGCAGCAGATTGAGCGCGAACAGTTCCCGCAGGAGCAGGCCGAGCGCTATCTGGAGTTCCTCAAAGGCTATCTGATCCCGAAATACGCCGAGTTTATCGGCAAAGAGATCCAGACCGCCTATCTGGAATCCTACTCCGAGTATGGGCAGAACATTTTCGATCGCTATGTCACCTACGCTGACTTCTGGATCCAGGATCAGGAATATCGCGATCCGGACACCGGGCAGCTGTTTGACCGTGAATCGTTGAATGCCGAGCTGGAGAAAATTGAGAAGCCGGCCGGGATCAGCAACCCGAAAGACTTCCGTAATGAAATCGTCAACTTTGTGCTGCGCGCCAGAGCCAACAACAGCGGACGTAATCCGAACTGGACCAGCTATGAGAAACTGCGCACGGTTATTGAGAAGAAAATGTTCTCCAATACCGAAGAGCTGTTGCCGGTCATTTCGTTTAACGCCAAAACCTCAACCGATGAGCAGAAAAAACACGACGACTTTGTCGACCGCATGATGGAGAAAGGCTACACCCGCAAACAGGTTCGCCTGCTGTGCGAGTGGTACCTGCGGGTTCGTAAATCGTCCTGATGCGTCCAGCCCGGCGGTGCGCCGCCGGGTCAACTGCAGCTGAATGATGATAAGTAAAGTTGGCTAATGCAGTACAGGAGGGCATATGACCTGGTTCATAGACCGACGCCTGAACGGGAAAAACAAAAGCGCCGTCAATCGTCAGCGCTTTTTGCGCCGTTATAAGGCGCAGATTAAACAATCAATCTCCGAGGCCATCAACAAGCGCTCGGTGACCGATATTGAGAGCGGAGAATCCGTCTCGATACCGACGGACGATATCAACGAGCCGATGTTTCATCAGGGTCGCGGCGGACTACGCAACCGCGTCCACCCGGGCAATGACCATTTCGTGCAAAACGATCGGATCGAACGCCCGCAAGGGGGCGGCGGCGGCGGTGGCGGCGGTCAGGGGCAAGCCAGCGCCGATGGCGAAGGGAAGGATGAGTTTGTCTTCCAGATTTCAAAAGATGAGTACCTGGATCTGCTGTTTGAAGATCTCGCCCTGCCGAACCTGAAGAAAAATCAGCACCGGCAGCTAAACGAGTTTAAAACCCATCGCGCGGGTTTTACCTCTAACGGGGTGCCGGCCAACATCAGCGTGGTGCGTTCGCTGCAGAACTCGCTGGCACGTCGGACGGCGATGACCGCCGGCAAGCGCCGTGAGCTGCGCGCTCTGGAGGAGGATCTGGAGACCATCAGCCGCAGCGAGCCGGTGCAGCTGCTGGAGGAGGAGCGCCTGCGCAAAGAGATTGCCGAACTGCGGGCTAAAATTGAACGGGTGCCGTTTATCGACACCTTTGACTTACGCTACAAAAATTATGAAAAACGGCCGGAGCCCTCCAGCCAGGCGGTAATGTTCTGCCTGATGGACGTCTCAGGCTCGATGGACCAGGCCACCAAAGACATGGCCAAGCGCTTTTATATCCTGCTGTATCTGTTCCTCAGCCGGACCTATAAAAACGTCGATGTGGTCTATATCCGCCACCATACCCAGGCGAAAGAGGTGGATGAACACGAATTCTTCTATTCTCAGGAAACCGGCGGCACCATCGTTTCCAGCGCCCTCAAGCTGATGGATGAGGTGGTGCAGGCGCGTTATGACCCGGCGCAGTGGAACATCTACGCCGCCCAGGCGTCGGATGGCGACAACTGGGCCGATGACTCCCCACTGTGCCACGAACTGCTGGCGAAGAAAATTCTGCCGGTGGTGCGTTATTACAGCTATATCGAAATTACCCGCCGGGCGCACCAGACCCTGTGGCGCGAGTATGAACACTTGCAGGCGACCTTTGATAATTTCGCCATGCAGCATATTCGCGACCAGGAGGATATCTACCCGGTATTCCGCGAGCTGTTTCACAAGCAGTCCTCTAAAAGTGAAGCGTAGTTAAATAAAATCAGCCAGTTAGCGTCACCTGCTGGCTGATTTATTTTTTAAATGCTTTTATTTCTCTATTAATCAATACGCTCATTTTTTGTGCAGAATAGATGCAAATGCCTCATCGCAAAATGCTTCTTTCCCCCTTGTTGTACATTCCAGGTACAAATCCCTAACCCTGTGTATTATAACTGCCTAATCTGCTTCAAACATTCACGCGATCGTCAGCGTTGCACTGTTTCCACTCTCAGGAGCCTGCTATGACCCCTTTTTATCAATTGACCGCCACCCGCCTGCGCGGCCAACCTCTCTCCATGGCTGACTATGCTGGCAAGGTGGTTCTGGTGGTGAATACGGCCAGCCATTGTGGTTTCACGTCACAGTATGCTGGCCTGGAAGCGCTCTACAAAAAGTACGCGGCTCAGGGGCTGGTGGTGCTTGGTTTTCCGTGCAACCAGTTTGGCAAGCAGGAACCCGGCGGTGCGGATGAAATCGAGCAGACCTGTCACGTTAACTACGGCGTGAGCTTCCCGATGTTTGCGAAAGTGGACGTCAACGGCCCCGCTGCACACCCGCTGTTTCGTTATTTGAAACAAGCGTTGCCCGGCGTGCTCGGCGGACGGATCAAGTGGAATTTCACCAAGTTCCTCATCGGTCGCGACGGCACACCCCTCACGCGTTTTGCGCCGTTCACGACACCGGAGAAAATGGAGGCCTCCATTGTTGCCGCCCTCAAGCGCTGAGTGTGCAGTCATTCCACGTTCACCCAACGGTGGCTGTCTGCCCATACAAGATAGATATTGGTTCCTGGCCTGTAGCCGACCGCGCCAGCTGTCGCCGGAACGCCCCATTTCACGTCAGGGGCTGTAAACGCGCAAAACCGTAAGATGCTATATGCGAAGCGCCTGTTTCTGGTTGACGAACTTATCAGTTGCGGGAGAATAATGCTGACAAACGCATGCCAGCTTATTCCCGTCAGGATCGCGCAGGTAGGCCACATAAAAGTCGGGGCCATAGGCGGGGCGTGTGCCCGGTGCGCCTTCATTTTGCCCTCCTGCAAGAAGGCCAGCGGCATGGAACTGTCTGACAATCTCTGCGTTATCAGCCTGGAATGCAAACATTGTCCCGTTTCCCGCCGTTGCGGAATGTCCGTCAAAAGGAGAGCAAATACAAAAGCTGAACGCCTTTTCCGGATTATTTTTATCTCCCCACATTGCCCAGCTTTCTGTCCAGGCCGGCAGACGTGAGTAGCCAAGAACATTAAAAATAGCGTCATAAAAATCTACTGAGCGCTGAAAATCATTGGTACCTATCGTGATATAAGCCAGCATCTTATGACATCCTCTTTGCCGTTTCCCAGAACAGGCAGGATACCTCTTAACGTAACAATAAACGATTTCCTCTGATGCGCCTGACGCCGTTTTGCCGTCTGAGCATCGGCGGTTTCGACATAGCCCCACCTGTTAAACGCTGGCGCAGTTGACCGGTCCAGGGTTAATTAACCGGTGACGTCAGTCGATCTCACGCGGCCAGCAACCGTCTGTTGCTGGCCGATCTTCCACCTGCCCGGTCATCAGTCTACAGCGGCGACACGGCCTCAACTTCATGCTGAAACACGTAGGGGTCGGAGAGGAGTTCGAATACTTCATCGTCCGGATAGGTGACCGCGACGTGATAGTCTTCGCCTGCGAAGGCTTTGACCGCCGCGAGATCCTGCCAGTAGGTGGCGAGAAAGAAATGCGCCCATTCGCCCTGATTTTCCCGGCGCACCAGGGCGCCTCTGTTGCCGGCGATGCTCTGAGCGTGTTCTACGCCGGTCCGCTCGAGGTGGCGGGCAAACCCCTCAGCATGCTGCAATGGCACACAGCCGTGCCAGGTCCTGACAATCATTTGCGTTCTCCTGTGGTGATAAACGTCTCACCCTAACATCGACAGGCATTTCTGGGGGAGCGCGACAATGCGGCGCTGGCCACAACACTAAATTATTTTGCCGGACGGGGATATCCTCTCACTCTGCACGATTTTCGACTGCGGAGCAGCATTGGGCCGAATATTGCGCGGCGAGTATCGCTGTTAGCTGGCGCGGAAAAAATCGTGGCTCGTCAGCCTCGGGCAGTCGTATCGCTACACGCCCCTTCAGGGCATCGCCAGCCGATCTTGATGGGCCGCAAAGAGGGTGATGAGATGGTCGGCGATAACCCGCACGCGTCTGGACCCGGCCAGGTCGGAATGCATCACCAGCCAGAGAGTCTGATCCGCGCCGATCTCCGGCTGCAGGCACTGCAGGCCGCTGGCCCGTGCCATAAAGTGCGGCAGAACGCCCAGTCCGAGGCCCGCGGATACCGCGGAAACCTGGGCCACGAGCGTATTGGCTTCGACTTTACACGGCCGCCCTCTCAGGGTGCGCGCGATCCATTGGGCGGCCGGCAGGTGCTGGTGAGTTTCCGGCCACCCCACAAAGTCCGCCTCGCTCAGCGACAGGCCGTCCGCACCGGCCAGATAGCCGGCGGCGCCATAGACGCCAAACCCCACCGTCCCCAGTCGCTTTAACGTCAAATGCCCGGCCTCAGGCTTGACCATGCGAATCGCCAGATCGGCATCCCGACGGTGCAGGTTCACCGGCTGCACGCCGCTCAGCACCTCCACCCGCAGCTCGGGATAATGGTCCAGGAGCCCTTTCAGGGAGGGCAGAATAAAATGCGTGGCCAGGTTATCCGAGGTGGCCAGGCGGACAACCCCGGCGACATGCCCCTGCAGTTGCGCCGCTTCGCCAAACGCCAGGCCTGCGTATTCCAGCGCCTCGGCCCGCGCGAGCAGGGCTTCGCCATCATCGGTCAGGCGATAGCCGCTCTGATGGCGGCTGAAGAGCGGAACGTTCAACGCCTGCTCCAGCCGATCCAGCCGGCGGGAGACCGTGGCTATCCCCATGTTCATCTTGTCGGCGGCGCCGCTCAGCGTTCCCGCCCGGGCGATGGCGAGGAATATGCGCGCATCATCCCAGTTAAATTCTGCGGTCATCTGTTTTCCATTTATGGAAAACGACTCTCCGTTTTCCGCTATTTTTTATCAGTTTCGCAGGGATGATACTGCACGCCACTCGCGGAGACAACCAGGCCATCCGGTCGCCTGCTCTCTCCTCACCTGAACGTCCGTGTACCGCGCGGAACGCTCCTTTCCTAAGGATACGCCTGATATGAAAGAGATTGCTTTACCCCTCCACCCGGCGCCGGCGCGCGTCTGGATAGCCGTCGTTGCACTCGGGATCTGCGCCTTTTCAATCGTCACCAGCGAACTGGCGCCGGTGGGCATGCTCAGCGCCCTGGCGGCGGATTTTCACCAGACTGAATCTGGCATGGGTCTCGCCGTCACCGCCTATGGCTGGGTGGGCGCCCTGGCGGCTCTGCTTTCCGGCGCAATGCCGGCGCGTATTTCCCGCAAGGCGCTGCTGGTCGGGCTGATGCTGATCCTCGCGCTTTCCTGCCTCGCCGCAACCCGGTCTTATTCGATGTTCGCCCTGATGAGCGCCCGCATGATTGGCGCCCTGGCGCATGGCGCCTTCTGGGCCTTAATTGGCATCGTCGCCGCGCAGATGGTGCCGCCGCACCGGCTGGGGCTGGCCACGGCGATCATTTTTGGCGGCGTGTCGGCGGCAAGCGTAGTGGGGGTGCCGCTGGCGAGCTTTATCGCCACCCTGGCGGGCTGGCGATACGCGTTTATGGCGATGGCCTTGCTGTCACTGGCCGCCGCTGCGGTGCTGTGCTCGACGCTGCCCGCGCTGGCCGCCCCAGCCCCCGTCAGGCTGCGCGTTTATCGTGATATTTTCCGCAATCCGCTGCTCGGTGGCCTGTATGGCGCCACGGCATGCATCATTACCGCTCACTTTGCCGCCTTCACCTACATTGAACCGCTGCTGATAAATCTGCAGGGAGTCCCGACGACCGCCCTCTCCGGCCTGCTGCTGCTGTCAGGGGTTTCCGGGCTGCTGGGTAACGTTATCGCGGGGAAGCTCATCGATCGTCATCTGAAGGGGCTGATTTTCGCTGCGCTGCTGCTGAGCGGGGGCGCGCTGGCGATCCTTGGCACCGCCCGTTTTGCGCCACTGCCATTCTGTTTTAGCGGGCTACTGTTAGCCCTGTGGGGCGCCGGCATCGCGATTGTGTTCGTCGGCTTACAGACCTGGCTACTGCGCAGCGCGGGCGCGGTCGCCCAGCCGGCGTCAGCCATTTACGTGGCTATTTTTAATGCCGCCATCGGCACCGGGGCGCTTGTCGGCGGCCAGCTGATCGCCTCAGCTGGCCTGTCGGGAATGGTGTGGCTGGCGGCGGGGATCATGGTGGGCAGTACGCTGCTGATCGCTCTGCTGAAAGCGCCCTCAGGCCGCTAAACGCTGCCCTGTAAAACCGCGTTTTCACGGTTCAGCGTGAAGACCTGCCACACGACGCGGGTCGCGCTCAAGGTAAAAATGGCCGTCGCCAGCGTATTTTCCTCATCCGGATCGTCGGGAGACAGCCGGTAAATCGGTAACAACGGATCCTGCTGGTCGGAGAGCATCGCTTTCGCTGTCACGCCATCCAGCGGCGGGTTCGTCGCCAGCCACGCGTCCAGGCGCCGCTGGCGCGAGCCGGAGCTGCCGGTCACGATCTGTTCAATAGCCGCAAGCTGGGGATGGATCAGATGGTTGGCATGCCCGCTGGTGGCGGACAACGCGAGCACCGAGCTGCCGGAGCCGGTGGCTTCCACGCTAAACAGACGGCTATCGCCCATCTGGCCCAGGGTGTGGTGAAACGCGCCCGCGCGAGGCGTGGCGCTCAGCAGAGTGACGGCTTCCTCTAAGGTGGTGGCGTTCAGCGAGGCGCGGGCCAGAATCTGGCGCGGCATCCCGTCCGGACGATGCACGGCGCGAATATTGTTGACCGTATTGACTATCCCCTTCTCATTCACTGCGAAGGTATGTCCGCACAGGGAGCCGGGATAGGCGAAGCTGGTAAAGGCGAGGCCCACGTCCGGGGTTATGCTGACGATGGCGCAGTCTTCACGCAGCTGCGGGAAGCCGTCTTCATTGTGCGCAATGATCAACTCGCCCTCTGCGCTTCTCCCCGCCAGGGTGGTGCAGCCATCCGACGTCGAACGCACCAGATCGCCGCGACAGTTCCAGGCGAACACCTCATCCACCGGCGCCTGCAGCCCCTCCGCCATGCCCTCCAGCTCCTGCCAGATCAGCGGGAACTGAGCCTGCACGGCTGCGCGCATGCGCTGGGTCTGTTCCGTCGTTTTCAGGGCGGCCACCGTTTGCCACAGCGCCGTTTGCCTGATTTTTGTCTGCCAGGCCTCACGACCAAACGCGCCAAGCTGCTGACCGACCGCAAAAGCGGAACCTCGGATTGCGATTGTTTTCATATTGTCATTATTCACTTATGTTCAGGATACGTGTTGCAAAAACTCTTGCAGACGCGGATTGCTGCTGGCCGTGAGCAGCGCCTCAGGTGAACCATCTTCGGCAATAGTGCCGCCATCAATAAAAATCAACCGGGAAGCCACCTCTCTGGCAAAGCCAATCTCATGGGTCACAATCACCATCGTCATGCCCTCGTCGGCCAGCGAGCGCATGACCTTTAACACCTCATGCCGCAGTTCAGGATCGAGGGCGGATGTTGGCTCATCAAATAACATCATTTTGGGTTTCACCGCCAGGGCGCGAGCTATCGCCACACGCTGCTGCTGACCGCCCGAGAGCTCGGCAGGATAGTGGTTAGCGCGTTCACGCAGCCCCACGCGATCCAGCAACGCCAGCGCCTGCTCCCGCGCTGTGGCCTTGCTCTGCTTGCGCACGCGAAGCGGACCGAACATGACATTCTCCAGGGCGGTCAGATGCGGGAACAAATGAAACTGTTGAAACACCATACCGGCTTCGCGGCGAATATCACACTCATTCGCGTGCGGATCCGTAATATGCATGCCCGCCACCAGCAGCGTGCCCGAGGAGATCTCTTCCAGTTTGTTAATACAACGCAGCAGGGTCGATTTTCCCGAGCCGGAAGGACCGATGATCACCACCACCTCGCCCGCTTCAATCTTTAAATTGATATCGTGCAGCACCTGAGTGGCGCCGAAGTTTTTCGCCACCGCGCTAAATTCAACCATGCTCATAAAATATGGATCCTTTTCTCAACTTGTTTTAGCAGGAAGCTCAGGCACAATGTCAAAAACAGATAAATCATCGCCACCGCCGTCCACACCTCCAGCGCCCGAAAGTTGCCGGCAATAATCTCTTGTCCCTGACGGGTTAATTCTGCCACGCCAATCACAATAAACAGCGACGTATCTTTAATACTGATAATCCATTGATTGCCTAATGCCGGGATCATCCGCCGAAAAGCCAGCGGCATAATGACATGCCACAGGGTGCTGCGCGGCGATAACCCCATCGCGAGGCTGGCTTCTTTAAATCCTTTATTGATCGACAGAATCGCGCCCCGGGTGATCTCCGCTATATAAGCCCCGGAGTTAATCACAATGGTGATAATGGCGGCAGGAACCGGGTCAATACGCACCGGCAACACCATCGGCAGGGCGAAGTAGATAAACATCACCTGCACCATAATTGGCGTCCCGCGGATTAATTCCACAAACACCAGCGATACCGTTTTGGATATTGTCCCACCTAATGCGCGGCAGGTCCCGGCCAGCAAACCAATGATTAATCCACCTAACAAACCTGATAACGAAATAATTAGCGTCAGCTGCAAGCCTTGCATCAGCAGCGGCAATGCATCCCAAATATAGCGACTGTCAAAATTCATGCTTCTACCCGTAAAGAAAATATGAGGTCGGATCGCTCCGACCTGGCAGGGTTATTTCGGCTGTTTAGCAAACCACTTTACGTAAATCTTGTCGTAGGTACCATCGGCGCGCAGGGCCTGCAGGGCCTGGTTGACTTTTGGCGTCAGGCTGCTGTTTTTCTGCATCGCAAAGCCATACTGCTGTGGCAGAATGCTGTCCGTCTCACCAGTGGATTTGACCTTGCCATTACCCGCCGTCTTCACGTAGTAAAGGACATTCGGCGAATCATGAACGACGGCATCGAGATTACCGGCCTGCAGGTCAAGGTAAGCGTTATCGATATTCGGGAACTCGATGTAATTCGCTTTATATTTGCTTTTCATAAAGCTGGCTGCCGCCGTCCCCTGCTTAAGGCCGACTTTTTTCCCGGTCAAATCACTGAATTTAACAATGGAATTGTCGGTACTTTTCACGGCTATTAACAGGTCAGCATTATAATATCCTTCACTGAAGTCCACGACCTGCTTGCGCGCATCGGTAATCGTTATTCCCGCCATCGCCACGTCCAGATTACGCGACTGCAGACCGGGGATCAGGCCACCGAAATCCATCGGCCTTAATTCGTAGCTGATATGCATTTTCTTCGCAATCGCGTCCCACAGATCGATATCAAAGCCGACATATTTATCGCCTTGTTTAAATTCAAATGGAACAAAGGCAGTATCGACACCCACCGTTATTTTATCTTCTGCTGCTGTAACAAAACTGGCTGAACAAATAACTAATGCCAGCGTCAGCTTTAATTTCTTAAATAATCCACTCATAATTACCCTCAGCGTCAGTGAAATAGCCTACAACGAACGTCACCCTGCGAAATATCTCGCCGGAAGAATCAATAACAAGAGCTGATATACCGGGCGCAGTTTTATGCGCCCGAATAAAAACGATAACTTATGCAGAAAACAGAGAGTCAGAGGTAGCCGGTGCTGGCGTCTGGGCGCTGTTCATCACCATGGAGAGAAAACTGTAATAACCGTTTATTCCAATCAGATCCACCACGCCCTTCTCGCCCCATAACTCAATGGCTTGTTGCCAGGTCTCATCGCTGACCTTTTGCTGTTGATGCAGCTGCTGACAGAAGTCATAGACCGTCTGCTCATCGGGCCGGAGATCCACGGGCCGGCGCCTTTCCTTAATCGCCTGCACCGCCGCGGCAGCAATCCCCTTCTCGCGTGCTATCGGCGCATGGATCGCCCACTCAACCGGCTGCGACCAGTGCCGCGCGGTCAGCAAAATCGCCAGTTCAGAAAGACGCTGGCCCAGCGCGCTGCGATAGCGCAGGTACTCCCCCATACGCTGGGCATGGGCCATCAGCTCGGGGCTCCGCAGCAGCGGTTCAAAGGGCGGCAGCAAGGCGCCGCGCGGTCCGTTGATAATCTCTTCCGCTAACTGACGCTGCTGAACGTCCCATTCCTGTTCCGCCAGGGGCGGTAAACGATTGCTCATAATTTCCCCGTCTCTTCACGGATCACGCAGTTCAGGGTATCGACCACAAAATCGAGCTGCGCCGGGGTGATGATAAACGGCGGTGCAATCAGAATGTGGTCGCCAGACTGGCCATCGATGGTGCCGCCCATGGGATAGACCATCAGTCCACGCGCCATGCAGTTTGCTTTGATCGCAGCGTGCAGCTTCAGGGAAGGATCGAACGGCGTTTTGTCGTCTTTATCACGCACCAGCTCGACCCCCGCAAACAGGCCGCGTCCGCGCGTATCACCGACATGCGGTAACTCCCCCAGCACCTCGCGCAGCGCCTTGTGCAGATAGGCGCCCTGCTGTTTGACGGCGTCCAGCAAATTATCCCGCGCGATCACTTGCTGCACCGCCAGGGCTGCCGACGCGGCGGTGGCATGACAAATGTAAGTGTGACCATGCTGGAACAACCCGCTGCCCGCCTTCAGCGCGGAGACGATAGTCTCACTCGCCAGCACCGCCCCAATCGGCTGATAGCCTCCGCCGAGTCCTTTGGCGATGGTCACTAAATCGGGCACCACGTCATCCTGTTCAAACGCATGCAGCGTCCCGGTCCGCCCCATACCGCACATCACCTCATCCGCGATGTACAGGATGCCGTATTTGTCGCACAGGCGGCGGACCCCTTGCAGATAGCCCGGCGTCGGCGGCGTGGCTCCCGTCGTCGCCCCCACCACGGTTTCGGCACAGAAACCGATGATCGTTTCCGGGCCGGCCTCAAGGATGGCTTGCTCCAGCTCATTGAGCAGGCGCTCGGTATATTGCTGTTGGGTCTCGTCAGCCCGACGATCGCGGTACTCATTGCAGGCGGAGACGCGGATAACATCCATTAATAAGGGAGCAAACTGACGACGGCGCCATTCGTTCCCCCCCACCGCCAGCGCGCCCAGCGTATTACCGTGATAGCTCTGTTTACGGGCGATAAAGCGGGTGCGCGATGGCTGGCCGATCTCCACAAAGTACTGCCGCGCCATCTTCAGCGCCGTCTCAACCGCCTCAGAACCGCCCGAGACAAAGTAGGCGTAGTTAAGCTCGCCGGGCGCCGTGCGGGTGAGATGTTCGGCAAGCTGCTCGACGGCATCGCTGGTGAAAAAGCTGGTATGCGCATAGGCCAGCCGATCGATCTGGCGGTGCATCGCCGCCAGCACATCAGGATGCGCGTGTCCGAGGCAGGAAACCGCCGCCCCGCCGCAGGCATCAAGATACGGTTTTCCCTGGGCATCAAAGATATAGGCCCCTTGCGCACGTGAAGCCACCATCGGCGTGCTACGCAGGCTGCGGTGAATGACATGACTCATACTGGGTTCTGCTCCTGAATCCGCTACATGAATTGAGCGTATCTTGCAGGATCCATTTGGATCACGTCAACGAATTAAAGATATAAATGCATCCGTTATTCTTATAATTGATACATTTGAATCATTTATCAGGACTTACCGGGGATCACGTAGGCGCCAGACTCAATAAGATAGCGTTCGGCATTTTCAATTTTACTCACCGCCTCCCGGCCGTGGCGCACCACCAGCATCGCCAGCAGGCACTCCGCCAGGCCCATGCCGGAGACCACGGAAGGGAAAAATGACGGACTGTCGATGGAGAACAGCAGCGTGCAGTCTGCCGCCTGCGCTAAGGGGGAAACCGGCGAGTCGGTAATGGCGAGGATCTTCGCCCCGGCCTGCCGGGCTGCCTGTAAAACATCCAGTGATTCGCGTGAATAGGGAGCAAAGCTGGTGAGTAAGACGCAGTCCCGGGCGGTTAGTTCGCGGGTAAAGACTTCGATATTGCTGGCCAGGCCATCGATCAATGACACCTGGCGGTTAAACAGTCGATAGACATAGAACAGCGACCACGCGATCGGAAAGCTGGCGCGGAATCCGCAGATATAGACATTCTCCGCGCTATCGAGCAAGGTCACCGCCTGCTCCATCTCCTGGGCATTTTCATTTTGCGTAAAGGTCAGATTCGCCTGATGCGCCTGAAAAACCTCTTTATACAGCTGCGTTTGCGTTCCGCGGGCCATCATTTTTTCCGCTTTTGATACGTATGTATCATTGCGCAGCCCCAGATCGTCAATGAAATCACTTTTCAGCTCGCTCCAGCCGCGGTAGCCCAGTCGCTGCGCCAGACGCAGCAGCGTCGCCGGTTTTACCCCGGCTTCCGCCGCGAAGGCACGCATTGATAACACCACCAGCTGACTGGCATTTTGCAGTGAGAACTCGGCGGCGCGTTGCAGCTCGGGCGACAACCCGCCGAATTCATTAATGATTTTTTCCCTGAGATTCATGGCAGCCACTGACTGGTTTTAAGTGAAAGCTATCTAATCATATTTGAGATCAAGACTCTATAGGCTGGTCTAACACCCGGGGGCCATCCTTTGCGCTCCTGAGCATGGCGAACCGCGCTGCCCGTCACTTCTCCAGCCAGTCGATAAAAAACGCCATAAACGCCGACACCTGCGGCGGTTGCAGCTTTCGCTGGGGAAAGACAAACTGCAGCCCAACCTCCTTGCGGTCTAAGGGGCTGAATCCGGTGAAGCGATCGGCAAACAGCACCTGAAGCCGCCCCTCCTCGACATCCCTCTTCACATCCCACCATGATTTACCGGCGATCCCCGACCCGCTGAGCGCCCACTGCCGCAGCAGCGCCCCATCGTCGCAGACCATCGCCGGCGTCACCCGGATGATCTGCTCTTTTCCCGCCTCCTCAAAGCGCCACTCGTTCATCACCACACCATGCCGCTCCAGCGCCAGGCAGCGGTGATGATGCAGCGCCTCGGGCGAAGCCGGCGTTCCACGGGCGGCAAGGTAAGCCGTCGAGGCCACCAGCACCCGGTGGTTAGGACGGATGTGGCGGATGGCCAGGCTGCTGTCCGGCAGATTACCGACGCGAATGCTCATATCCAGCCGGTTGGCGACCAGATCCTCCACGCGCTCGCCTAAGTAGACGGAAAAGGTCACTTCCGGGTGACGGCGGGTAAAGTCGACGATGGCCGGGCTAAGGTATTGTCGGCCAAAGTCGGAGGGGGCGGAAAGGCGAATATCGCCGCTCAGGACGCCCTCTTTTTGCGTCAGCAACGACTCGGCGTGGCGCGCCTCCTCCAGTACGCGCCGCGCGGCATGATAAAAATCTTCCCCCGCGTTGGTCAGGGTGATAGCGCGCGTGGAGCGATGGAACAGGCGGGTCTGGTAACGCTCTTCCATCGCCTTCAGGCGGGCCGTCATGGTGGCCGGCGAAAGCGACAACCGTCTACCGGCGGCGGAGAGTCCCCCCGCCTCGGCGACTGCCACCAGTAGCGCCATATCTTCCAGCTTGCCCATTTTTCGTATATCCCGAAAAGTGAATCTATTTTTCGTCTAATTATCAAAATCAGGTCCCGACTGTAAAGTGATTTCCATTCCACTCGCAAGGGACACCACTATGAACACGCTCTCACTTTTTGATCGTCATCGCATCGGTACGCTGCCGCTGAAAAACCGTATCGTCATGGCTCCCATGACCCGGGCGCGCGCGCTGCAGCCGGGAAATATCCCCTCCGCGCTGATGGCGGAGTATTACCGCCAGCGCGCCAGCGCGGGATTGATCGTTACGGAAGCGACGCAAATCTCTCCCGAGGGACAGGGGTATTCCTGGACGCCCGGCCTGCATTCCGCAGACCAGATTGCCGGCTGGCAGTTGACGACCCGAGCCGTACATCAGGCCGGCGGCGTTATTTTTTCTCAGCTCTGGCACGTGGGACGCATGTCGCACGCCCGTTTTCATGCGGATGGTCAACCCGTGGCCCCCTCGGCGCTGGCGCCGGACGCCCAGGTCTGGGTGGTGGATGAGCAGGGCCGGGGCCAGATGGTGGACTGTTCACCGCCGCGGGCGCTCTCCCGGTCGGATATCCAGCGTATTGTCGCCGATTACCGTCAGGCGGCGCGCAATGCGATCGCGGCGGGGTTTGACGGCGTGGAAGTACACGGCGGCAATGGCTATCTGATCGACCAGTTCCTGCGGCGGACCGCCAACCAGCGTACCGATGAGTACGGCGGCAGCCTGAACAACCGGATCCGTTTTGCCCAGGAGGTGCTGACCGCCATCGGCGACGCAATCGGCCGCGAGCGGACGGGCATCCGCCTTTCCCCCTTCATTACCCAGCGCGGGATGAATGACCCGCAGGTGATCGACGCCATCCTTGCCCTGGCGGCCTGGTGCGAACAGCAGGGCATCGCCTTTATCCATCTGGCGGAGGCGGACTGGGACGATGCCCCAGCCGTTCCCCGACACTTCCGCGACACGCTGCGCGCGACCTTCAGCGGCACGCTGATCGTGGCCGGGAATTACGATCAGCAGAAGGCGGAGCGCATTCTTGACGCCGGTCTCGCCGACCTCGTGGCTTTCGGCCGGCCGTTTATTGCCAATCCCGACCTGCCGCAGCGGCTTCTGCACCGCTGGCCGCTGGCGACCGTCAGCGATCCCGGCACGCTGTTTGGCGGCACGGCGGCGGGCTATACCGACTATCCCTTCTATACGGAGCATAAAGAGTGAAAATGACCCGCAAAATGTTACCTGCCGGCCGTGGTGTCGCGGTTGCCCGCACGCAGGCCAGACGCGGCCTCACGCGCCATCGCTGCGCCACCGCGCTGCTGCTTGTCGCAATGTCCGGCTCCGCGTATGCAGCCCAACAGGATCTGCTGAAGCCGGCGCAACTCATCGCTGACGACAGCCTTCCCGCAGCCACACGCGCCGCCAATGAATATGTCGCCAGGCAGTATGCCACGTTCTGGAATACCGGTGATGCCGCGCTGGCCCGGGCGGCGCTGGCGGAGAATTTTATCGATAAAACGCCCCCGGAAGGTCGCCGACAGGGGCCGGAAGGGGCGATCCTCGCCTCCAGAGCGTTTCGCCAGGCGGTGCCGGATTTACGCTGTGATGTCGAACAAATGATCGTGGCCGGTGACCGGGTGGTCTCACACTTACATTTTCATGGCCGCTTTACCGGGACCTTCGGCACCCGGCAGGGTAAGGGACAAAATATCGATTTTATCGCCACCGATATCTATCAGATCCGCGGCGGTAAAATTACCGCCAACTGGCATATTGAAGATAACCTGACGCTGATGAAACAGCTGGGCGCGCAATAAGCCGCCCCCGGACGGTGCGTCAGCGATCGCCAACACGGCGAGCCGCCCCGGTCTCCGCTGGGACGGCTCGCCTGGCGCCAGCCGGCGCTTAGATTTGCGCCAGCCCGCCGTCGACATAGATCTCTGCGGCGTTAATAAAGCTCGACTCATCCGACGCTAAAAACACCACCGTCCGGCCAATCTCCTCCGGCTCGCCCAGCCGCCCGAGCGGTACGCCGGCGGCCAGAGCATCGAACAAGCCCTGGCGATCCGCCTCCGCCACCAGCCCTCCCAGACCCGGGGTACGTACCGGCCCCGGGCTGACCACATTGATGCGGATCCCGCGGTCGCTAACCTCCAGCGCCCAGGAGCGCGCCAGGCTGCGTACTGCGGCCTTACTGGCGCTATAGATGCTGAAGTTAGCCGTCCCTTTTACCGCCGCCGTAGAGCCGGTCAAAATCACCGAGGCGCCGTCGGTGAGCAGCGGCAGCGCTTTCTGCACGGTGAACACCACCCCGCGCACGTTAGTGGCAAAAATCCGGTCAACGTGCGCTTCGGTAACGGCGCTGAGCGGCAGCATGTCTCCGCCGCCGGCATTGGCGAACAGTACATCCAGCCGGCCGGACTCGTCGGCAATGGTCGCAAATACCGCGTCAAGGTCGCTTAACACGCCGGCATCAGCGCGGATCCCGCGGGCGGCGGGTCCGATGAATCTTACCGCCGCATCCAGCTCCTCCTGACGGCGGCCGGTGATGTACACCTTCGCGCCCTGCTCCGCCAGCGCTTTCGCCGACGCCAGGCCAATCCCGGCGCTGCCGCCGGTGACTAACGCCACTTTATCCGCAAGTTTTTTGCTCATGGTGCATTTCCTTGGTTAGAGTATAAACAGGCCAGGCTCGCGAAAGCGCCCCGCCGGGTATGGAAAGCACTGTAATCGTCCCGGCGAGGCGGAAAAATGGCCTAATCTGAAAAACACTCTTCCCCTCGGTGGATAATCACCTCCAGTAACCAGGATAAAGCGAATAATGGACCGGTTTTCAGCTCTTAAAGCCTTCACCCGCGTTGTCGAAGCCGGCAGCTTTACCCGCGCCGCGGACTCGCTGAATATGCCCAACGCCACCCTCAGCAAAACCATTCAGCAACTGGAGGCGCATCTTGGGGTTTCTCTCCTGCAGCGCACTACGCGGCGTATCACCGTGACGCCGGAAGGACGGGAATACTATGAAAAGGCCCGGCGCCTGCTGGAAGACCTGGAAGAGATCGACGCCGCCTTCAATACCGCCCGCAATAAGCCAAAGGGCCATCTGCGGATCGCCATCGGCGGGTCGACCGCGCGCGATGTGCTGATCCCGCTGCTGGCGGACTTTATGACCACCTGGCCGGATATCCGTATCGATTTGCAAGTGGCCGATAAGCCCTCGGACCTGATCGGCGGCAATATTGACTGCGCCATCCGCGGCGGACCGATGGAAGACTCGACGCTGATTGCCCGTAAAATCGGCGAGGCGGCGCTGGTTACCTGCGCCACCCCGGGCTATCTTCAGCGCTATGGTACGCCCGCCTCACCGAATGAACTGAACCATGGCCACCGGCTCATCAGCTACCTGTCGCCGGCCAGCGGCAGAGCGTTTCCGTTTCGTTTTGCCCGTCACGGCGTCAGCACCGAGCTGAAGACGGAGCACCATCTCGGCATCAATGAGAGCAACGCGCATATTGCCGCCGGCGAGGCGGGCTTAGGCATTGTGCAGACCTTTACCTATTCGCTGAAACCGGCGCTGGCGAGCGGCAAGCTGGTGGAGATCCTCAGCGCCTGGCGCCCGGCCCCCTATCCTTTTCACGTTGTCTATGCCCGGCACCGGCACGTCCCGCCCCGGCTCCGCGTCTTTATTGACTGGCTGGCGGCGGTTTTTCCGTCTGCGGTGCAGGGATAGCGCGCGTTATCTGACGCGGAGCAGGTCGCCGTATCGCGTGGTGTAGCGCGGCGATAGCATCTCTCGCTTCATCTGCCACTGCTGCTGGACCCCCTGGCCGGCAAAATAGAGCGCCCCCCTGCCGTTTTTCGCATTCAGCTGGTCGAGCACCTGCATCAGCCTGGCGCTGTTCTGCCGCGGGGCAAGCTCGTCGAACAGGTTCAGCTGGGCGACGCCCTGGCTGTAGAAATCGCCGAGCATCACCCCGGCCTTCTGATAGCGATGCCCCGCTTTCCAGATGGCGTCCAGGCAGTTTGTCGCCGCGGCGATAATATCCCGGGAATCCTGCGTCGGCGTCAGCAGCTTCAGTGAGGCGCTGTTGCCGTAATAGGGTTCATTCAGCGCGAAGGGGCTGGTTTTGACAAAGGCGGAGACGAACCGGCAGTACTGATGCTCACCGCGCAGCTTTTCTGCTGCCCGCGCGGCATAGCTGCAGATCGCCTGGCGCATATCCTCATAGGCCGTAATGCGATCCCCGAACGAGCGGCTGCAGATAATTTCCTGCTTAGCGGGAGCAAACTCCTCCAGCGCCAGGCAAGGCTCGCCGCGCAGCTCCCGTACCGTTCGCTCAAGCACCACCGTGAAGTGCTTGCGGATAAAGCGGATATCGCTCTCCGCCAGCTGGAGTACCGTGCCGATCCCCATTGCCTCGAGCTTTTTACCGATCCGCCGCCCGATGCCCCAGACCTCACTCACCGGCAACAGCGCCATCAGCTTCCGCTGCCGCTGCGGGCAGGATAAATCCACCACCCCGCCCGTCTGCCGCTGCCACTGCTTCGCCGCGTGGTTGGCCAGCTTCGCCAGGGTTTTGGTCGGGGCGATCCCGACGCCCAGCGTCAGATGGGTGCGCTGCTGCACCGTGGCGCGGATTTCCCGGCCAAAGTCGGTCAGATCTTTGCAGTGGCGCACGCCGCTGACATCGCAAAAGGCTTCATCGATACTGTAAATTTCGCAGCGCGGGGCGAGCTCTTCCAGGGTGGTCATTACCCGGTTGGACATGTCGGCGTACAGCTCATAGTTGCTGCTGAACGCCACGACGCCGTGGCGAAGAAACGCCGCCTTCTGCTTAAAGTAGGGTTCGCCCATTTTCACAAACGGCTTCGCCTCCGCCGAGCGGGCGATCACACAGCCATCGTTGTTCGACAGCACCACCACCGGCCGCCCCTTCAGGTCTGGCCGGAATGCAGTCTGGCAGCTCGCATAAAAGGCGTTCACATCACAGTGCGCGAACATGATCAACCCGCCGCCTTGATGATGTAGGTCACCACGCCGAAAATATCGAGCGTCTCCTCGCGGCCGACCACGATGGGCGAATAGGCCGGGTTCATCGGGTTAAGCTGCACCCGGGACAGAAGTTGCAGCTTTTTTACCGTAAATTCGCCGCCGACGGCGGCAATGACGATATCGCCATGCTCCGCTTTACGCGCGCTGTCCACCACCAGCAGATCGCCTTCGTCAATGCCGGCATTGATCATGCTGTCGCCTGCGGCTTTGACAAAATAGGTCGCGCTGGGATGCTGCACCAGCAGCTCGTTGAGGTCGATTCGCTTCTCGACATAGTCCTGGGCCGGGCTGGGAAAGCCGCACTGCACCAGGTCGGCAAAAAAGGGAAAGGAGACAATCTGACGTAGCTCAACCGGCGTGTAAAAGTTCATTTTTTAACCCATCACACAATACTGAATATATATACAGTAGTTTTGCCTGTTTTGCCGGTCAATATCGGCTCCAGCTATCAATCGCCAGCACTGAAATAACTCCTTGATGTCAATGGGGGTCCTCTTCAGCGCCCGCGAACCGTTTGCTGCTTTTGCGCGCAGCCCGCCCGCCGCGCAAGGTGGTAGATGCGCCGCGCCGCGGCATTCTCTTGACACTGTACATTAATACAGTAAAACTAACGCCCGCGATCAGCATACAGAGGACAGAAGATGTTTGTGGAACTGATTTATGACAAGCGCAATTTTGCCGGGCTGCCGGGCGCCAGAGAGACCATTCTTAACGAGCTGACCAAACGCATGCAGCGCATTTTCCCGGAGGCGGAAGTGCGCGTGAAGCCGATGATGACGCTGCCGGCGATCAACACCGACGCCAGCAAGCATGAAAAAGAGCTGATCAGCCGCACGGTGCAGGAGATGTTTGAAGAGGCGGACATGTGGCTCACTGAAGAGTAATGCCGCCCGTTAGTCGCGGCGCCCCCCTCTTTAAGAGCTTTCCCGGATGTGGCAGAGCCACGGGCAACAGTACAATAGCGGCGGTTGCAGACTGGCAATGCAACCTTCGCTCACCTGCTGGCTCTTGCATACGGCCAGCAGGTGAGCCCTACCTGTCTCCCCTCATCGCCTCACAGCGTCTCCGGTAGCGCCGCTATAATTCTATCCACCAGCTCGCGATGCTCATGCACCTTCCCGCATTTAACAATAATCTGTCTGGCGTTGTCATAGCCCGGGGCCCACAGCCGATTATTAAGCAGAACGTCCTTGTAGACCGCGATCAGCGGTTTGTTCCACGCCGCTGCCATGTGCACCACCGAGGTGTCCGGGGAGATAATCAGCTCCGCCAGGGCGATCAGCGCCATCGCATGGTGTAACGTGTTAAATGGGTTAATCACCACCTCCGGCGGCAGCGGGATGCGGATCTCACGCCGGTGATCGAGCAGAATAACCGCGATCCCCGGATGGCGAGCCAGCAGCTTGTCGAGCAGTTCGACCAACTGCGTCTGCGAGAGACTGCGGTCGCCATGGCCGGCAAAAATATTAATCACTACCGCTTTTCTGCTCAGCGATGCCAGATACTGCGCCACCTCCTGCATAATCGGCCCGGGCACCGCCAGGTCGTAAGCGTCCAGCCCGCGGGTGTCCAGTTTGAGATAATCGGCGATCAACTCGAACGTTTTCGTCACGTGCCAGCGCTGGCAGTCAAAATCAAAAGAGTGGGAGTAATGCTTAATCGACGGCCATTTATTAAACCCGAGCACCGATTTCGCTTTTATTTGTCGGAAAAGCCGCAGGCGATGCACGGGAATATCGAACAGCGAAGGGTCAATAATAATATCGTACTTATTATTAGCCAGTTCATTAATAACATCGCGGGGAACGTTATGATTAAATTTTCGCAAAAAATCGGCTGACGTAACCGGGTCAGCTTCATAAATATAGCGGATCCGCGGGTTATAACGCATCACCTGGCTATTAGAGGTCGTCAGCAGGAAATCAACGATATAGCCTGACTGATGCAGGCATTTCACCAGCGCGGAATCCACCACCACATCGCCGACCGCCCCCTCATTGCGCATCAGTAAGACGGTTTTCGCGGACGACAAATCCACCGGCTGACGGCGTCGGCGATCCCAGAGCGCTTTCGCCACGCCCACCCGCAGGGCATTACGTACTTTCTTAGTAAAGTAATTTCGCCGTCTGTTGAGCTCCCTTATTTTATTAAACTTCTTGCGTGGGGAGCCCTGCATGGTTGCATCGTGCATCATCCTAACCTCATTACGGCAATCATTAATATTCTGTGTCGTCCGATAGAGACTGAGCGAAATAAAAAAAGTTCGATTAAAAATGAAAATCATTCTTTTTTTTATTTACAAAACTCATCCAGCCCTGCGGGATTGCACCACAGCACTGTGAAGCAATAATGAGTGAATAGTGAATTTGCCGGCCCACCGTTGGCAGGCCGGCGCAACAGCGCTAAGCTGGCTGCTTTATGAAGTCAGGAGGACGCTATGCTTGAAGCAGTAGAAGGTAATATCCATCAGCGGCTGTGCGCGCTGCTCGACGAACATCAGGCGCGCTATCGGGTGATGGCGCACGAGGCGGTCGGCCAGTGCGAAGCCGTCTCGGCGATCCGCGGCACCGCGCTTGGCCAGGGCGCGAAAGCGTTAGTCTGTAAAGTCAAAGGAAACGGCGTCAACCAGCATGTGCTGGCGATCCTCGCCGCCGATCGGCAGGCCGACCTCACCAGCCTGGCCCGGCATATCGGCGGCAGCAAAGCCTCGCTGGCCAGCCCGGCGGAAGTGGAAGCGCTCACCGCCTGCGCGTTCGGCGCCATTCCCCCCTTCAGTTTCCATCCGGCGCTGCGGCTGGTGGCCGACCCGCTGCTGTTTGAGCGCTTCCCACAAATCGCCTTTAACGCCGGGCGCCTGGACCGATCGATCATTCTCGATACCGAAGACTATTTACATATCGCCCGACCGGAGATCGCGACCTTTCGCCGTCTTAGCTAACCGGGCATCGGCCCTGATTTCCGCCGCATGGCGTAAAAATCCTGTTTATTCACGCCACGATGCGTAGAGTCAGCAGGATATTTTTTGGCATTCTTTTTTTGGCAAGGACCTCTGTACATGTTTGATACCACCCTGTTGATCCTGCTGGGTCTGGCGGCGCTCGGCTTTATCAGTCATAACACCACCGTAGCAATCTCCATCCTCGTGCTGATTATCGTGCGCGTCACGCCGCTGAACGCCTTCTTTCCCTGGATTGAGAAGCAGGGCCTGACCGTCGGGATCATCATTCTGACTATCGGCGTGATGGCGCCCATCGCCAGCGGCACGCTGCCGCCATCGACGCTGATCCACTCCTTTATGAACTGGAAATCGCTGCTGGCGATTGCGGTCGGGGTGTTTGTCTCGTGGCTTGGCGGACGCGGCGTCTCGCTGATGGGCTCCCAGCCGCATCTGGTGGCCGGGCTGTTGGTCGGTACGGTGCTCGGCGTCGCCCTGTTTCGCGGCGTCCCGGTCGGGCCGCTGATTGCCGCCGGGATCATCTCGCTGTTTATTGGGAAGTCGTAGCCAGGCTGCCGTGATAGCGGCCCGGCGTCTGCCCAAGCCCTTTCTTAAACATGGTGATGAAGGCGGTGGTGGAATCGTAGCCCAGCGCCTGGGCCGTCTGCTGTACCGTCTGCCCGCGGATCAGCTGCTGCAGTGCAAGGATCAGCTGCAGCTGATGGCGCCAGCGGCGAAAGCTCAGCCCCGTTTCACGCACCACCAGCCGCGCCAGATTGCGCTCGCTCATCGCGAACTCCGCCGCCCACTGGTTCAGGGTCTGCCAGCGCGCCGGATCCTCAGCCATCATCGTCACCATCTGGCGAATTTTCGGGTGGTTCGATACCGGCAGCTGCAGGTGCTCCTGCGGCTGACGGGGCAGCTCATCAAACAGAACCTGCACCAGCCGGGCCGTGGCGGGGGCGGCCAGCGACTCCCCGCCGCGTTCCGCCAGGGCGAGGATCAGCTCCCGCACCAGCGGGGAAATCTTTAACGTACAGCAGCGGTCCGGCATCGGCGCGGCGCCCGGCTCGATGAACAGGAAGCACACCTGGGCGCCGGGGGTGGCGCGGTTACTGTGGGAAAGCTGCCCCGGGACCCACACCGCATACTGCGGCGGCACCATCCACATCGCGTTCTCCACCTCGCAGGTTAAGGCGCCGTGCAGGGCGAGGATCAGCTGCCCCTTACGGTGGGAATGCGCCGGAATATACTGCTCCGCCTCCACCACCCGAATACGAAAGGCAATGGCCGATTCGTGGCCACTGTCCGGTTCATAACCATCCAGACCCAGTCCGATCATCATGTTGTCCGATATTAGCGATAATCTGTCATTTTAGCTTGATTTAAACAGAGGACAAAGTCGCTATCGTAACCCCCCTCTTTAGTTACTTTGAGAATGATATGTCTTCTGTGACCTCCTCCACCGGCCGCCGCTCCGCGCTGCTGATTGCCGGTATCCTGCTCATCGCCACCACCCTGCGCGTGGTCTTTACCGGCGCGGCGCCGCTGCTGGACGCGATTCGTAGCGACTATGGCCTGACCACCGCGCAGACCGGGCTGCTCACCACCCTGCCGCTGCTGGCCTTTGGCCTTGTCTCGCCGCTGGCGGCAGGGGTTGCCCGCCGGTTCGGCATGGAGCGCAGCCTGTTGCTGGCGATGCTGCTGATCTGCGCCGGCATTGCCCTGCGCTCCCTGCCCTCCGCTGCATGGCTGTTTATCGGCACGGCGGTGATCGGTTGCGGCATTGCGCTGGGAAACGTGCTGCTGCCCGGGCTGATTAAACGGGATTTCTCGCAGCATGTCGCGCGGATGACCGGCGCCTATTCCCTGACGATGGGCGGCGCAGCGGCGCTAGGCTCGGCGCTGGTGGTCCCCGTGGCGATGGCCGGATTCGGCTGGCGCGGGGCGCTGCTGCTGCTGATGATCTTTCCGCTGCTGGCGCTCCTCAGCTGGCTGCCGCAGTCCCGGCGTCAAGCGGAGGCCCCGCTGACCGGCTCAGGCGCCATGCATAACCGGGGGATCTGGCGGTCGGCGCTGGCCTGGCAGGTGACGCTGTTCCTCGGCATCAACTCGCTGGTCTATTACGTGATTATCGGCTGGCTGCCGTCGATTCTGCAGAGTATGGGCTATAGCGAAGCGCAGGCCGGCTCGCTGCATGGCCTGCTGCAGCTGGCGACCGCTGCGCCCGGCCTGGCGATACCGCTGATCCTGCATCGGCTGCGCGACCAGCGCGGGATCGCGGTGCTGGTCGCCCTGATGTGCGCCATCAGCGCCGCCGGGCTGTGGCTACTGCCAGGGCTGGCGATCGGCTGGACGCTGCTGTTCGGCTTTGGCTCCGGAGCCACGATGATCCTCGGCCTGACGTTTATCGGCCTGCGCGCCAGCTCGGCGCACCAGGCCGCGGCGCTGTCGGGGATGGCGCAGAGCGTCGGCTATCTGCTGGCCGCCTGCGGGCCGCCGCTGATGGGCAGGATCCACGATGCCAATGGCGACTGGCATATTCCGCTGCTGGCGGTGGCGCTGATTTCGCTGGTGATGGCGATCTGCGGCGCCCTCGCCGGGCGCGACCGGGAGATTCATCCCTGAAGATGACCGGCAGCGGGCGCTGCCGGTAGGGTTATTGTGCCGCGGCGCGCAGCAACGCCTGCACCAGCGGCGCAGGACGCCCGTCCAGCGCGTGGCGCTCATGCTGGAACAAGGTGGCGACAAAAAACGGGTGCGTCACCAGCTCGACGGCGCGGATCTCACCCTCTTCATCCCAGCCGGTGACGCGCAGATCGCCCTGCTCCAGCTCCGCGGCAAACGCGCTGTCCACACCGTAGCGGCAGTGGTAGCCCTCTTCAATGCTCTCCCGACCATAGGCGCGGGCAATCAGCGTATTCGCCCGCAGCTCGACGACGGCAGAAGCCTCCACCAGCGAGCAGCTGAGGGGCGCGATCACCATCCGCCCTTCGCTGTCGGTTTCCGCATGACCGGCATCCTGCCAGCCGAGCACGTTACGGGCGTATTCAATCACCGCGTGCTGAAAGCCGCCGCAGGTGCCGAGGAAAGGAATGCTGTTTTCACGGGCATAGCGGATAGCGGTAAACGCGCCTTCCGGGTGACGATACGGGCTGCCGGGAACGACCCAGACGGCATCGTACTCCGCCAGCGCGTCGCCGGAGGCGATCGACGGGGTGGCGAGCCAGTCATATTTCACCGGCTGCTCCAGCACGGCGGCAGCATCGTCTATTGCCAGGGGAATGGCCTGATGGGCAACAATATCGGGGTGATAATCGCCGACAAGGGCGAGGCGTAAAGGGGTTTTCATAGCAGGTTCCTTATGTCTGGACGAGACGAGCAGCACAAGGCACGTCAGGATAGCGATCCCCTCTGTGGAACACAATCCTTATTTTCCCCCCACCGCCGTGGCCAGCGGGTGAGGTATACTGGAGCAAGCGCAAAAGGGAGAGAGGATGAAAAGTAAGCTTTTGGTCAGCGCCTGCCTGATGGGATTCCAGGTGCGATATAACGGTAGCGAGAAGGCGCAGCTGGCGGCGACCCTGTCCCGCTGGCAGCAGGCGGATCGTCTGGTGATCCACTGCCCGGAGCTGGCGGCCGGTCTGCCGACGCCCCGCCTGCCGGCGGAGATCCTCGGCGGCGCCGGCGGCGATGTGCTTGCCGGGCGGGCGCGGATCGTGGAAAGCGACGGCCGCGACGTCACGGGACATTATCAGCTGGCCGCCTGGCTGGCGCTCAGCGCCGCCCGGGAAGCGGGCTGTCAGGCGGCGTTACTCACCGACGGCAGCCCCACCTGCGGCAGCCAGTTTATCTATGACGGTTCCTTTCGCGGGCGGCGCAAAGCGGGCGCCGGCGTGGCCGCCGAGCTGCTGCGCGCCCACGGCATCACGGTATTTTCCGACGGGCAGATCCCGCAGTTGCTCGCCTGGATGGCACAGAGGGAGCAGGATGATGATTCAATGTAAACGGGTGTACGATCCGCAGGAAAGCAGCGACGGCTACCGGGTGCTGGTCGACCGTCTCTGGCCGCGGGGGATTAAAAAAGAGGCGCTGGCCTGTGATGAGTGGTGTAAAGAGTTAACGCCGTCCGCTGAGCTGCGGAAAGCCTTTCACGGCGAGGCGATCGATTTCGACCACTTCAGCCAGCGCTATCTTCAGGAGCTCGACGCCCATCGCGACATGGGCCTGCGGCTGGCGGCGCTGGCGCAGCGCCAGACGCTGACGCTGCTGTACGCCGCGAAGAACACCGAGCAGAATCATGCCCGGGTGCTGGCCGCCTGGCTGGCGGCCCTGCCGGTTACGATTTAGCCGGATGGTCCCGGCGCCACAGCGCCCACTCATCAAGGGTTTCGCCGCTGGGCAGCTTGCACTGGGTGCTGACGCCCTGCGGCGTTTGCACCGGCACCCGGGTGCCGCCGGATTGCTGACAGTAGACCGCCGCGGGATTGGGCATGCCGATGGTTTTCGTCGGCGCGGTGGGCTGCGGCTGGGCACAGCCGGCCAGCGCCAGGGGCAAAATAGCCAGTAACTTTTTCATCTTTTCTCCCTTTCTCCAATTCCCGGGGATTTTAGCCTGAATCTCCATGGTTTCTCCATCTTGCCTGCACTTTTCCCCCGTAGAGTAGCCCCTGTTCTCGAACTGACCAGAGAACAGATCATTCCATAATCAATGAGTTTTTCCCCGTCGCCCCCGACGGGGCTTTTTTCCCGGCGAGTCGACAAGTATTCCCCAGAAAGATGTGATAAATTTAAAAATATCACTGTTTATTCGACGCTGATGTCCGTTTGCAGCCCAATATGCTGGGGTGACGTTTGGCGTGCTGGAGCTGTATTATTCATGTCAGATTTTATTCTTGCCCGGGTGTCGCAAACCCTCGCTACGGAACAGTCCCTGGAAACCCTGGTGCGCCAGCTGCTGGAGATGCTGGAGGCGGTGACGCGAATGGAGTCCACCTACCTTACCCGCATCGATATCAACGCCCAGCGGCAGCAGATCATGTTCGCCCACAACAGCAGCGAAATGCAGATCCCGGAAGGGTTTTCCGTCCCCTGGGATGAATCCCTGTGCAAACGCGCCCTTGAGGATCAGTGTACGTTTAGCAATGACGTCGCCCGTCGCTGGCACTCCTGTATCGCCGCCCAGGAGCTGGGGATCGCCACCTTTTTAAGCATTCCTGTGCGCCTGGCCGACGGATCTCTGTTCGGTACCCTCTGCGCCACCAGCCGGCAACAACAGCCTTATAACCTTGAAGGTGAACAGGTCATGGGCCTGTTCGCGAAGCTCATTTCCCACTACGTGGAAAAAGACACCCTGGTGCAACAGCTGCAGGCGGCAAACGTCGCGCTGGAGCTGCACTCGTCTACCGATGAGCTCACCCAGCTCCCTAACCGCCGCGCGCTATTTAAGCAACTGGCGCTACGCTTTGCCTCCGCCCGCGCTCAGCAGCAACAGGTCGCGCTCATTTTTATCGATCTCGACGGTTTCAAAGCCATTAACGATCGGTTCGGCCATCCGTGCGGCGACAGCTTTCTGGTGCAGGTCGGTGAACGACTCACCGCCGTCGCGCGCCGTGAAGATATCGTTGGCCGCCTTGGCGGCGATGAGTTTTTGATCGTCGGTAGCGCCCAGCCGCCTGCAGCGCAGCAGGCGTATGTCACCACCCTGCGCCAGGCCCTGTGCGGGGTCTACTTCCTCGGCGAACAGCGTATCAACTATGAGGGCGCCAGCTTCGGGGTGGTCATCTGCGATCCGCAGAGTATCGATGTTGAAGCGGCCTTACGCGCTGCCGATGAGGCGATGTATCAGGATAAGAAGTCTCGCCGGCAGGAGAATTTTATTCATATTGACTAAAGTCACGCGATATCCAGTATCATGCAGGGCATCATTCGTGGGTACAGGGACACTATCATGAAATTGGGTATTCTTTTCCCGGTGGCGATCTTTATCATCGCCGTCGTCTTTCTCGGCTGGTTTTTTGTCGGCGGCTATGCGGCGCCGGGCGGGGCATAATGAAAAAAAGCACCATTATTATGCTGGTTGTCGCCATCGTGGCGGTGGCCGGCGCCCAGTTCGGCTGGTGGTGATCGCCGCGACGATATTGCGGAGTTGTCCTATCCCATCAATAAGTTAACGCTTTACACTCACGTTATCCGCCGCGGCATTCTCGGCCACGGGGAAAGAAAAATAGCGGGAGAAGTAAGGATGAAAAAGCCGATCGTGTTACCGTTGATTATTGCGCTGTGCACGCTGTTATCGGGATGCATTGTTGACGATGGGTATCACCACCATCGCCACCACCACCATCACCATTATCATGACGATGATTAATGCTTCACGCTGTTGATGAGCCGATAAGACAGGGCGAACCGCGGTTCGCCCGTTGACGCTTAATCCTGACGCTCGTCGCCGAGGAAAATAAAGCCGAGCGGAATAGCGAAGAGCGCGGTAAAGACGATGCTGTAAACTGTCACCATCGCCCCCTGCAGGAAGAACATAGACGTCGTCCACTCCGAGTACGGCATATTGTACTCGCTCACCACGCCGCCAAAGGTCGCCCGTCCCACCACCGCCAGCGCGATAGCAAACACCGCCGCGAGCGACAGACAGTATTTTTTGCAGTTTTTATTGCTGAGGAGTTTTTGCAGAATCATCCGGGCTTCCTTTTTGCTGAGCGATAAACGGCTGTATATGTAACACCAATGCAATAAAAAATGAAGGGTTTTTGTTACAGGACAGAATAAGAGGCGGCGGGCCGGTCTGTGGGTAACCGGCCCGTGGGGATCAGGACTGCAGGGTAGCCAGGCGCGCGGCGAACCCAACGAAAACCAGGCCAATCAGGCTGTTGCCAAGTTTAGCCAGCTTCTTGCGGGTTTTGACGTAGCGGGTGACAAACGAGCCGGAGAGGATCAAAAAGCTCATATAGCAGAAGCTAATCACCTCAAGGGTCAGCGCCAGAATAAAGAACGCCACCCCGGGCGCTTTGGCGTTGACATCGATAAACTGCACGAAAAACGACACATAAAACAGAATCGCTTTCGGGTTGGTCAGGCTCAGGGTCAGGGAACGCTTGAGGATCGCGCTCGCCGGCTCTGCGCTGGCGTCGGCCTGGCCGTCACGCTGGGTCAGCACCGCATAGAGCATTTTGCCCCCCAGCCACAGCAGGTAAATCGCCCCGAGGTAACGGACGACGTTAAACAGCACCGGCGTGGTCTTAATCAGCGTCGCCACGCCGGCAAAGGCCAGAAACATCAGCACCGCGTCGCCAATAAAGACGCCCGCCGCCGCCAGATAGCCTTTCTTCACGCCGTGGGCAATGCCCGTCTTCAGCACAAAAAACGTATTAGGGCCAGGGACGAGGATGATAAACACCGCCCCGACCAGGTAAGTCAAATAATTCAGAACACCAAACTCAGCGAACACTCTGCACTCCTTCGCGCACGACTAAAACATGATCCGGCTCACGTTACCCCAACTGTCGGGATTTTGAAAGCGCAGCCTGTGCGGGAAGGTTAATAGACGGAAGGTTCACCCAGCGGGCGGGTTTTAAAACGGCGATGCACCCACAGATACTGCTCAGGGGCGCGGAGGATCTCGCGCTCAATCACCTTGTTGATATAGCCGGCGGCGATCTGCTTATCCTCACCGGGATAGTCATTCATCACTTCGCTAATGTGCAAGCTGTAGCCCTGGCGATCCAGCTTGCGCACCATGCTAATGCTCAGCATTTTCGCCCCCGATAAGCGGGAAAGCACATAGGTGCCGTTGGTGGTTGCCGCTTGCGGGACGGAGAAAAACGGCGCAAACACGCTGCCCTTGGGGCCGTAATCCTGGTCCGGAGCAAACCATACCGCCTCGCCTGATTTTAAGGCATGTACCAGGCCGGTCAGGTTGTTGCGATCGATCATCGCTTTGTTCGAGCGCAGGCGACCGCGGGTTTGCACCCACTCCATCAGCGGACTGTTATGCGGACGATAGGTGGCCATCATTGGACGACACAGCCCCATGGCGCGCCCGCCCAGCTCCAGCGACATAAAGTGCACGCCGACGACCATCACCCCTTTCCCGCCGCTAAGCGCATGATTAAGGTTGGCAAAGCCCTCGACATCAAACCATTTTTTGACCCGTTCGTCGCTCCAGAACCAGGCCATGCCGGTTTCAATCAGCCCCATTCCCAGCGACATAAAGTTTTGATCGATCAGGGTCTCGCGCGCCGCCGGCGACATCTCCGGGAAGCAGAGTTCAATATTGCGCCGGGCGATATGTTCGCGGCGTTTGAGAAAACGTCGGGAAAGACGACCCGCGCTGGTGCCGATAAAATGCAGCAGCGGATAAGGCAGTTGTACAATCAACCAGAGGATGCCGAGCCCAAACCAGGTCAGCCAGTTGCGCGGGTGTAAAAGTTGTTTATTAAATACGCAGGCCATGATTTTTCCTGTAAACATTAATTATGTGGTAACGCTTAAGGAAAACAGAATCCATTTATCATCATTAGGCGGTACGTACAGCATGTAGGACAATACTAATCCGCTGAAATTCCCTCCGGCAAGTAAAAAACAACGTGCTGACAAAAAAACATAATTGCGGCACAAATGTTACTAAATGTAAACTTAAATCTTATCCTCTTCTTAATATATTCATCGTGCATATCATTTTCACGCTAATCATCAGCGTTACTACCGGACATAATCGAAACCCGACGCGAGAACGCCTTGTCTGCCGGGGTCTGATGCCCGCTCAGCCACACGGCCCGCAGCCTGCCCGCGTCTCCAAGCTCTTCGTCTGTGCCGTGAAAAAATAAAAGGGTTCCCCCTTCAGCGTGACTCATTTTTTATCCGTGAGCATAAGGAATATTAAAATCGCCTTAAGGGAATAATTAAGAATAGACTTATTTAAAGATGCTTTAAAAATAAGCGCCCTGGCAATTGTTTGCGCGTTAATACCGCCCTTACCCGCCGCTGAAAAAATATTTCTTTACGCCTTACCGGCATAAAGCACCGCGTTTAGCGCGGACAGTGACCCGACATCGGGTCACTTTAGGGCAAACCGCAGCGAAGACGTGATGGACGCCCCGGCGGCAGAGGATCAGTAGGTGTGGAAATATTGCTGGATCAGCAGCGGATCTTTCGTTTGCGTCAGCGCCGTCATCAGCAGAATACGCGCTTTCGATGGATTGAGGGAATCGGCCACCAGCCCGGGCTGGCTGTCGTCCGGCGGCACCACGCCGCTGCCGGTGCGGGAGGCGCGCACCACCACGATGCCCGCTTGCTGCGCTTTTTTAATACCGGCGGCGCTACGTACCGACACCGAACCTGCCCCCGTGCCGGCGTAAATAATACCGTCGGCATGATGGGCGATCGCCGCATCGTACATATACTCCGGGTCGTCCTGGTAACCATAGATGATTACCACTTTCGGCAGGGCCTTCAGCTGACGCACATCGAAGACCGAGCGCAGAGTGTGGACCTTATCCACCCGCGTTTCAAACTGGGGTTTTCCCCCCACCACGACGCCAAGATAACCCTCCTCCGACGCCCGGAAAGTATCCAGCGAGGTGGCATTGGTTTTGGTGACGAAGCGCGCCGCGCCGATGCGGTCGTTAAGCACCACCATTACCCCGCGCCCGCGGGCATCCGGGTCGGCGGCGACGGTGACGGCTTCCAGCAGATTCATCGGCCCGTCGGCGCTGATCGCCGTCGCCGGACGCATCGCGGCGGTAAAGACCACCGGTTTATTGCTTTTCACCGTCAGATTGAGGAAATAAGGGGTTTCATCGAGGGTGTCGGTGCCATGCGTGATCACCACGCCATCGACATCATCCCGGGCTAATAACGCATTCACCCGCTTCGAGAGCTGCAGAATAATATCGCTGGTCATATTCTCACTGCCGATATTCGCCACCTGCTCACCTTCGACGTGGGCAATTTTACTGATTTCCGGCACGGCGTTAATCAGCGTCTGCACGCCAATTGCCCCGGCTTTATAGCCCGTCGTCTGGGTATTGCTGGCCGCCGAGCCGGCAATCGTCCCGCCGGTGGCTAAAATGACAATATGCGGTAAACGCGTCTCGCTAAACGCCAGGCTGCTTATCGTCAGTAACGCAATGGCAAGTAATGCTCTAAAATTCATACAGGTCACTCCCTTCATAGACATTAATCAAACTTACGCTTGCTTAATGCAAAGGGCTTGCCAGAATTGATATCTTTTACGGGGGGTAAATGGTTAACTATCAGACAATAATAAGGTTCTCGCCTCAACATCGCCCAAATCTGGTGCATGACTGGATCTGAACCGGGCAGGCGCCATGACCCCATACATTATGAGATTTTACCCGTTCAGCAACACACAACACGCATTGCGATCAGATTATCGACACTTCCGTCACCCTCAAGGTCATTTATGCCCGCCAGGTGACGCGAACGGAGAACAGAAATGCGCATTGCCCTGAAGTCGGCCCTGATGCTGACCACCAACGTCATTCAGATCATTAACCCTGAACTGCACCGGCATATGCAACGAACGGCCTTAATCGCGCTGACGCTGGCGCAAAGGCTGGAGCTGCCTGCCGAGCGTCAGCAGACCATTTTTTGCGCCGCGCTGCTGCACGATATCGGCGTACTGGGTGATAGACGCACCATCCATTCGCTGGATGCCATCGATAATATCCACGATCCGCATCAGCGCCAGGGGGCGGCGATGCTTGAGGGGTTAGCAACCTTCCAGCCCATCGTCCCCTTTATTCGCGACCACCACTTTAGCCCGGAGCACCGCGGCAGCCGCGAACAGCATATTGTCTATTTCGCCGATGCCTTTGAACGGCTGCTGCCGGCGGATAGCCGCGTGGCCGCGTGGCCCACGCGGGCAGTGGTGGAGCAGTTCGTCACCCTGCACCGGGAGATCGATCCGCTGCTCTGCGATACCCTGTGCGAGGTCGCTGAAAATGCGAGCTTCTGGCAGCACCTGCATCCCGGGCATATTCAACGGCTGCTGGAAATTATTGCTCCCATCAACACGCTATATCTGGATATTGACGGTCTGAAAGATGTCTGCCTGCTGATTGCCAAAATTGTCGACACCTACAGCAGCTTTACCGCCAGCCACAGTATTATGGTCGGGGAAATCGCCCGCCAGCTTGCCCATTGGATGCAGCTGCCAGAGCCCACCTGCCAGCAAATACAGGTTGCCGGCTATCTGCATGACATTGGTAAAGTTTATATCCCTCTTTCTATTCTGGAAAAAGAGGGCGAGCTGGATGACGACGAGCTGAGTCAGGTACGCGAGCACAGCTACATGACCGGAGATCTCCTGAGCGACTACAGCGAGCTTGGCGACATTATCAACTGGGCCTCGAATCATCATGAAAAACTGGACGGCAGCGGCTACCCTCTGCATCTCGAAAAGGATCACCTGACCCTCGCCGACCGGATTATCTCCATCGCCGATATTTTCACCGCCCTGACCGAAAATCGCCCTTATCGTAAAGGGATGGCCTGGCAGGAGGCCTTACAGATTATGGAAACGGATGTTATAAATGGCGCTCTGGATCGCGATGTCTTTCTCGTTTTACGCCACCATGCGGAAACGCTACACGCCATCATTCTTCAGACCCTTGAACACCCCCGCAGCGAGCACCGTCCCTGAAGCGGGCCGCCGTCATAACCGGGGGCGGGTTCTATAATTAAAACCGCTTCATCTGCATGCAAGGAAACACAGGGTGAGAATCGCCACCATCACCAACTGGGCCTACGGGATCACCGTCGGCCTGACGCTGGCATCCGGGAGCGCCATGCTCATGGCCTCCAGCGCTGACCGCGTCGAACGCCAGGCGGTACAGCAGCGCCAGGTCTTTGATACCCTCTCCGACGAGGTGGAAAACGACGCCTGGGCGTTGTCTGACCTCGCCCGGCTATACGTGGTTAAGCCCTCGCCGGAGACGCTGGAGCAGTATCAGCAGCTGCAGCGGAGCGACAAAAGCATTGAGCTGCGGCTGGCCAGATTGAAAGATAACGGCGCCAACCGCGAGGAGCTGGCGCTGCTGCACGATGGCCTGCAGATTGCCGCTGAACTTCAGGATGAACAGCAGGCCGCCCTGGCGCATGTCGCCAACGGCGATGCGCCAGCGGCCATCGCGATACTGTATGGCAAAGCGTACGAGACCGAGCTGGAACGTATGCAGACGCAGATCGATCGCTTCCGCCAGATGCTCGAAAATCGCGCCGCCGTTGCCATTGACCAGGCCACCGACCGCTCGCGGATCTGGCGAACCCTGTCGGAAATCATGGTCGGCCTGACCGCCCTGATGTTTTTGTTCGTCCTCGGCTTTATTCTCAAACGCCGGGTGCTCTACCCGGTGGTTCGCCTGAGCGACGTGGTGCAGCGTCTCGCCTCCCAGGACTATGCGGTGGAGACGCCGCAGTTCACTCAGGTGGATGAGATTGGCGATATGGCCCAGGCCATCCGCATTTTTCGCGAGAACGGCCTGGCCCGCCAGCAGCTGGATCAGCAGCGCGACGCCGACTGGGCGATCCGCGAACTGCTGGCGCGCATGACCCAGCGGCTGCAGGGCTGTGAAACCATTGAGGATGTGATTAAGGTGGCAGAACTGTTTGCGCCGAATATCGCCCCGACGATCCCCGGGAAACTGTATATTCTGGATACCGATCCCTGGCAGATGCGCTGCGTGGCGCAGTGGCTGGCGCCCCCGGGGGAGACGACGCCCTTTTCACCCGACGACTGCTGGGCGATACGTCGGGGACTCAGCCATCCGCCGGTGCAGGGCGAACCCGATATCACCTGCTATCATCTGCCGGAGGAGCACGCCGGCCAGTCGCTCTGCGTACCGCTTATCGCCCAGGGCGAAGCCATCGGGCTGCTGACCTTTCAGAACGTTACCGCCAGTGACGCCCCTTCCCGGGCCTACCTTGAGCTGATGGCGGAAGCGCTGGGCCTGGCGCTGGCCAATCAGCGTTTACGCAGCGCCCTGCTGGAAAAAGCGCTGTTCGATTCCCTGACCGGCCTGCGTAATCGCCATCATCTTGACGAAGCGCTGCATTCACAGATGGCGCTGGCGGTCCATACCCACACCCCGCTGAGCTGTCTGATGATCGACATCGATCATTTTAAAGCCATCAATGATCGCTACGGCCACGAGGCCGGGGATCTGGTGATTAAGAGCGTCGCCACCATCGTGCAGCGCGCGGTGCGCGATATCGGCATGGCTTTCCGCTACGGCGGCGAGGAGTTTCTGGTGCTGCTCCCCGGCATTGACGAAGCCGAGGCGCACCAGTGCGCCAGCGAGATCTATACCCAGGTGCATAATATGACGCTGCGCGATGGTCTGACCGAAATAGGTCAGGTGGATGTGTCGATTGGTATCGCCAGCTATCCGCAGCATACCCAAAGCGACAGCCTGCTGCGCGCGGCGGACGCCGCGCTGTACCGGGCGAAAGAGCTGGGCCGCTCAAGGATTGTCAGCTTTGGCCGCCTGAAGACCGGTTAACCGGGTGAGTGCTCAGTCGCATTGAGCAGCGAGATGACTTTCCGTACTACCGCCGAACGGATATGGCGGTGGTAAACCATGCTCAGCTCACTCTCCGCCAGCCGGTCCTGAAGATCGATGTACACCACGTTATCGAGGCGTAAGGCCCGCGCCGAGACCGGAACCAGGGCCACCCCGACCCCGGCGGAGACCAGGCTAATCATCGAGGTGACGTCGTTGACCCGCTGCGCCACCTGCGGCGTAAAGCCCGCGACGCGGCAGGCGTCAATAAATACCTGCTCCAGCCCGGTGCCCTGCGGATCGTTAAGAGAGATCCAGTTATCCGCGCGCAATGAGGCCAGATTGAGCGCCCCTACCCCTGCCAGTGGATGCTGCTGATAGAGCGCCAGACAGAGCTTTTCCCGCATAAACGGCCTGACCACCAGCGCGTCCGGCGGCGAGGCCAGCGGCGCGCGGATGATGGCGATATCCAGGCGCAGATCCAGCAGCGCTTCGTAGAGCATTTGCACATCGCCATGCACCAGCGACAGCTCAATCCCCGGCCAGTCGGCGCGCAGCTCGCGCAGGAGCCCCGGCAGTTTGCTGTCGTACATCGCGCTGGAGACATACCCCAGATGCAGTCTTCCCTGCTCGCCCCGCGCGGTGCGCTGGGCGTCCAGTGCCGCCTGGTCGACCATCTCCAGCGCCAGCCGCGTCTTCTGCCAAAAGGCCTCGCCCGCGGCGGTCAGGGTCAGACGGCGGTTAGCGCGGGAGAAGAGCACCACCCCCAGACGCTGCTCGAGCTGTTTGATCTGCTGGCTGAGGGCGGGCTGGGCGATATGCAACCGCTCCGCCGCCCGGTGCATATGTAACTCTTCGGCAACGACCACAAAATGGCGTAACGCTCGCAAGGACATGGCCGGACTCCGGTGGGTTTTATTGATAATAAAAATATTATCAATAAAGCATGAATGATGCAATTGATAACCATTAGCCTGCGAAGCATACTGTGCGCATCGACACGCTAAGGAGAACATCATGACCGCACCGATTCAGGATCTGCACGACGCCATCGCGCTGCTGCAACAGCATGACAATCAATACCTCGAAACCAATCATCCGGTGGACCCTAACGCCGAGCTGGCCGGCGTTTATCGCCATATCGGCGCCGGCGGCACCGTGAAGCGCCCCACCCGCATTGGCCCGGCGATGATGTTTAACAATATTAAGGGCTATCCGCATTCGCGCATTCTGGTGGGCATGCACGCCAGCCGCCAGCGGGCAGCGCTGCTGCTGGGCTGCGAAGCTTCGCAGCTGGCGCTGGAGGTGGGTAAAGCGGTGAAAACACCGGTCGCGCCGGTAGTCGTCCCGGCCGACAGCGCCCCCTGTCAGGAGCAGATCTTTCTGGCCGACGATCCGGACTTTGATTTGCGCACCCTGCTCCCGGCGCCCACCAACACCCCGATCGACGCCGGCCCCTTCTTCTGCCTGGGCCTGGCGCTGGCCAGCGATCCTGACGACGCCTCGCTCACCGACGTCACCATCCACCGCTTGTGCGTGCAGGGCCGGGATGAGCTGTCGATGTTTCTTGCCGCCGGCCGCCATATCGAAGTGTTTCGCCAGAAAGCCGAGGCAGCCGGAAAACCGCTGCCGATAACCATCAATATGGGTCTCGATCCGGCCATCTATATTGGCGCCTGCTTCGAAGCCCCCACCACGCCGTTTGGCTATAACGAACTGGGCGTGGCCGGCGCGCTGCGTCAGCGCCCGGTGGAGCTGGTGCAGGGCGTCAGCGTCCCGGAGAAAGCCATCGCCCGCGCCGAGATCGTTATTGAAGGCGAACTGCTGCCCGGCGTGCGCGTCAGAGAGGATCAGCACACCAACAGCGGCCACGCGATGCCGGAATTTCCCGGCTACTGCGGCGGCGCCAACCCGTCGCTGCCGGTGATCAAAGTCAAAGCGGTCACCATGCGGCACAATGCGATCCTGCAGACGCTGGTGGGACCGGGGGAAGAGCATACCACCCTCGCTGGGCTGCCGACGGAAGCCAGTATCTGGAATGCCGTCGAGGCTGCCATCCCGGGCTTCTTACAAAATGTCTACGCCCACACCGCGGGCGGCGGTAAATTTCTGGGGATCCTGCAGGTGAAAAAACGTCAGCCCGCCGACGAAGGTCGTCAGGGACAGGCTGCGCTGCTGGCACTGGCGACCTATTCCGAACTGAAAAACATCATTCTGGTTGATGAGGATGTCGATATCTTTGACAGCGACGATATCCTGTGGGCGATGACCACCCGCATGCAGGGGGATGTCAGCATCACCACCCTCCCCGGTATCCGCGGTCACCAGCTCGATCCTTCCCAGACGCCGGAATACAGTCCGTCGATCCGCGGGGAAGGTATCAGCTGCAAGACGATTTTTGACTGCACGGTCCCCTGGGCGCTGAAGCCACACTTTGAGCGTGCGCCGTTTGCCGATGTCGACCCGCGTCCGTTTGCTCCGGAGTATTTCGCCCGTCTGGAAAACGGCCACGGTCAGTAAGTCAGTCAAGCTGGGCGACTGGCGCCGGACACGCGGCGTCTGTCGCCCGATTCAGCGCCATCCGGAGCGGATGGCGAAGGCCGGGTTAATTAATCGCCGCGGCGAGGTCTTTTTTCACCTGCTCACGCTGCTCGGCAGTCAGCACCTGGCTGACGTCAAAGTAGTATTTCACACGATAGTAGCGCACCTGCTGATCCAGCTGGCCAAAAGCAGCCAGCTGCTGTTTGACTTTAGCTTCATCCCATTTCCCGGAGTGAATAACGTCGGCCAGGGCGCCGTCCTGATAGCCGCTGATTTTAATCTGGCTCACATTGTTTTCGAATCCCTGACGCAGCGCCTGGATTTTGGCGACCTGCTCCTCACTCAGCTTCAGATGCTGGACGACCGGGTCCTGCGAGACAGACGGCACGTCAGCCGAGGTCGACGCCTGGCTGGCGGCAGTGAAGCAGGTGGTCAGCGCAATGGCGATCAGGGTGTTACGCAAGCGTGTATTCACAATGAGTTATCCTTCAGGCAAGTAAAAGAGACGGGATTATCATCGCGGGAATAAAGCCTATCTGTAACAAAGCATTCGTTTAAAACTGGATAAGAAAAGAATGGCAGGTCACCGAAACCTCGCCCCGGTGGGGGCTCAGCAGCAGAGAAAGATATATTCATCCTTCCAGTAACGGCCCTGACCAATGATATCCCCGGCCGCAGTGATTAACCGTTTTTGCTTTTCGGTTTCGATCCCCTCCACAATCACATGCCCGGTCAGGGTATGAATAGCCTGTAACAGCCCAGGCAAAGCGGGATCGTTTTCTTTGTCCCAGAAATAATCTTTATCCACTTTGACGCAATCGAAGCGAAATCGCTCCAGCAGCCGGAAAGTCGTTCGTCCGCGTCCAAAGTCATCCAGCCAGACCGGGCAAAGCGCCGCCAGCGTGCTCAGCGCCGTCAGTTCGCGACCGGCGATAAACTCATGAAAATTCTCATTTATTTCCAGGGCGATGTATTTACTGGCGCGCAGAAAATCACACAGATAGCGATCGGTCAGAATAAAATGGCTTAATAAATCATCAATATTCAGCGAGATCGGCTTATTATCGACCTGGGAAAAATCAAAGACGGAAAGCAATTCGATTTGCCGGGTAAATAGTGCAAGCTTGTCGCGTTCGGTGAGCGTGGAGAAAGAAAACGTGGGCGCGGAGGTGTTATTTTGTGCGGGTGCTATAATGTCTTTAGTGAGCAATTCCCACGAGTGGTAGGCACCATCATCGCTAATAGCGGGCTCCAGAACGAAGCGATAAGAGGTATTTTTCACGTTTTCTTTAACCATTTAAAAAATACCAGAAATAAGAAAGGGTTAAAGCATGTCATATATTTCCCGCCAACAAAAATAGTTTAAAATGATCGATAAGAAACATTCGATAGCTAAAAGCTATCAAGATATAATTTATTGATCGGTAAAGTGAATTAATATAAATTTGCCACCGCTGTCATCCCCACCTAAGTCAAAATTAAAATATCGCTTCAAACCAGCTAGTTACAAAATAATCCAACACCAGGCATTGCGGCTTCATGCTTTTTCTCTACGGGGAAAAAAGCATGGAGTAATAAAACCGAAAAAAAACAAGCCGCCAGTTTTTGGCATTTTTATGCCGAAGATCAATAACGCATCACCCGGCACGGCCCGCCTGCCACGCCGTCTGCAGGCGATAAATCAGGCAGACGGGTCAACGAAACGTCATATTTTCCCGCTACCTTACTGGCAAAAGAGGCGAAGTGGGAAAAGGGTAGTGAGAAGAATATACGGGGTTCCGCTGGCGCTGATGCTAGTCATGCTCAGCGCCAGCGCGTGGCTGGAACCGGCTCCGCGGCATGCCGCCAGAGGCCTGTGCGTCTGGTTTGATGGAGCAATGGTCGACTGCCTGCAGAGGCAGCGGCTGGGCGAAGGGAGGCCCGCTCACGCGCTGGCCAGACGATAAACCGGTACCCGCCGGGTGGTATTGAACAGAGTGTCGCTGACCTCCACCTCCTCAGTGACAATGGCCATACCGGACCGGCGCAGCTGGGCAATGTCCGCCGCCACCCGCTGACTGCCGAACCAGAACAGGGCATCCAGCGCGGTAACCGGCAGGCCGGCGATTAATGCCTGCCGGAGTCGATCCCGGGCTGGTTTAATCTCCCGGGCGATCTGCTGGTACGGCGCCGCCGTTTGGCCCGTCGCCTCGACGCGACGAATACGGTTTGTCAGGTGGTAATGAAAGCTCTCCGGTACAGCCTGTAAATCCTGCTTCAAACTGTAGACGCAGCCGTAACGTTTGCCGTTGAAAACGGCGGCTTTACGACTGAGCTGCAGCGTCTCGCGAACGTCGGCGATCAGCTGCGGCGCGCGCACCAGCAGCAGGCGAAAAGGCAGCTCGAAGCTGGTGACATAGTCGACGTTCAGCAACGCAATGCGCAGACGCTCCTCTGCCCCGGCCTGCAGCTGACGGCACTCCTGATAGACTTCTCGCCACTGCTCCCGCAGCCGCGACGTTTCACCGGCTTCGGTAAACTGGTATTTTTCAATATCGTAATCAATTCTCCCGAGCACCGCACATTCCTTCCTGAATCAGTCCCGGCGTTATACTATCATCCTCCGGCGCGGTACCCTATGCCCAGCGCCGTCGCCTCTGTCGGTTATTTACGATAAAGATAACGGGTGATGACCACATCAAGAACAAACAGCAGGAAAATAACGCTGCTTAACCACAATAAGCCTGCGAATAAATCAAGTAATTGCATCGTTGTTCCCTCGCCGTTGGCCATAAAAATAAAGCCCCATCACCATAAGGTAGTTAAGAACTACCTTAACAGCCACAGATTAAAAATTATTTAGCGATATGAAATCCCGAGCCCTTGCAGGTTCATTTTACTGACATCAAATTGTCATCAAACAATGTCTATCATCAGCCGACGCCGCAGGATGGTTCCTGCCGTCATGGTATCGCCGGCAAACGCGCGACCGCACGGTTTAACAACACGGAATAATATCGCCCTACCTCACTCTTACTGTCATTGCATAATCTTATATCAGGCGCCATTACCATTCTGCTGAATAATCCGGAATGCGCTATAAGTCATAAACGCCCTGCTGATTGGTTGACCATGGAGAAATACGATGCCCAGCGAAAAAGCCCGCAGCCTTGACCATTTCTATGAGTTACTGGCGACAGGACAACATCAGAAAATCGAACTCGATTTTGACGTCGCCGCAGACGATTTTTTTAAAATCGCCACCGAGTTTGGCGACATTGGCGCGAGGATCACCCGGGTGAATGAGCGATTTATTATTAAGATCAAGTCGCCAAAAGGGTAAGCCTCTGCCCGCCTTCCCCGGCGGGCGTCAGGCCAGCATCATGCGGGCTCTGTGGCTCGCAGGGAGTCACAGCCTGCCCCTGATTGAACGCCCATCGCGTGGGTACGCTTTCCTGTTGGCGGGTGACACCTTGCGCCTGTTGGGCTTTGCCGCCGTCTCCAGGCCCGGAACCCTTTTTGACCCTGCGGTGATCCGGGTGGAGAAGATAACGATCGGTATCTTAAGCGCCGACCTGACCGACGGCTTCGGGCTGCCGGTGCGCCCCCATATTGACACCCTGCCCAAGCAAGAAGGGAACGGGGCCGGTCTGCCCGCGACTATCTGGTTCATTCCCGGGCCGCCGGCGCGTATCTCGCTCAGTGATAGCCTTCGCTGCCGGACACTTTGCCGCGAAAGACGTAATAGCTCCAGGCGGTATACATCAGGATCACCGGGATGATCAGCAGCGCCCCCGGCAGCATAAATACCTGGCTGGAGGGCGGCGCGGCGGCATCCCACAGGGAGATGTGCGGCGGAATAATGTTCGGCCAGACGCTGATTCCCAGCCCGCTGAAGCCGAGGAATATCAGGCCCAGCGTCAGGATAAAGGGACGAGCATGGCTTGCGGGGCGCGCACTCAGGCGCCAGATCCACAAGCTCAGGGTCAGCACCAGGATCGGCACCGGCACGAACCAGAAGAAATTGGGCAGCGTAAACCAGCGTTCCGCCACGTAGCGCCAGCCCAACGGCGTCCAGACGCTGACCACCGCGATCACCGCCATCAACGCCAGCAGCGCCTTGCGGGTCAGCTCGCGCATCCGTTGCTGCAACGCGCCTTCGCTTTTCATGATCAGCCACGTGGTGCCCAACAGCAGATAGGCTACTACCAGCCCCAGACCGCAGAACAGATTGAAGGGGGTAAGCCAGTCCAGCGTCGAGCCGGCGAAGCGGCGGTCAGCCACCGCAAAGCCGTTGATAAACGCGCCGACGACAATCCCCTGGCTGAAGGTCGCCAGCAGCGAGCCGCCAGCGAAGGCATAGTCCCAGAAGGTGCGATGCGAGGGAACCGCTTTAAAGCGAAACTCAAACGCCACGCCGCGGAAAATCAGGCCGATGAGCATCGCCGTCAGCGGGATAACCAGCGCATCGGTGATCACCGCGTAAGCCAACGGAAAGGCGCCGAACAGCCCTGCCCCGCCGAGCACCAGCCAGGTTTCGTTACCATCCCAGACGGGCGCCACGCTGTTAACCATCACGTCGCGCTCTTCGGCGTCATGCACCACGCTGAACAGCATTCCGATGCCTAAATCGAAACCATCCATCACGATATACATCAACGTGGCGAAGACAATGATGACAAACCAAATCACCGAGATATCGATGCTCATGATGCGTTCTCCTCATCCCGCACCGGCTCTGCCGCCGAGAGCGGACGCGCCGGGGTACCTGCGGTTTGCGAGGTCAGCTCCGTCACCGGCTGCGGCCCTTTTTTGATAAGCCGGAAGATATAGTAATACCCCACGCCAAACACCGCGCAGTAGACCACGATAAACACCAGCAGGCTAATAGCCATCTGCAGCGTACTGTGCAACGACACCGCGTCCCGGGTGCGCAGCAAACCGTAGATCACCCACGGCTGACGGCCCATCTCGGTGGTCACCCACCCGGCGACCAGCGCAATCAGACCGGCGGGACCCATACAGAGCGCAAACCACTGGAAGGGACGCGAATGGTACAGCCGCCGCCGATAGCGAAGCCAGGCGCTGCAGATCCCTAAGGCGATCATCAACACCCCCATCCCAACCATAATGCGAAACGACCAGAACACGGCGGGCGAATAGGGCCGGTCCTCTTTCGGGAAATCTTTCAGGGCCGGCACCTGCTTATGCAGGCTATGGGTGAGGATCAGGCTGCCGAGCGCCGGGATCTCCAGGCCATAGCGGGTGCGCTCCTGCTCCATATCCGGCAGACCAAACAGCAGCAACGGGGTGGCCTCGCCGGGCCGGTTTTCCCAGTGTCCTTCAATCGCCGCAATCTTCGCCGGCTGATGCTCAAGGGTGTTAAGGCCATGCATATCCCCCACCACCGCCTGGATGGGCGCCACCAGCAGCGCCATCCACATCGCCATCGACAGCATTTTGCGGATGGCCGGCGAGTCGTTGCCGCGCAGCAGATGCCAAGCGGCGGAGGCCCCGACGAACATGGCGCTACTGAGAAACGCGGCGATCGCCATATGGAATAAGCGATACGGGAACGAGGGATTAAAGATAATCGCCAGCCAGTCCTGCGGGATGAGGTGGCCATTTTCGAGGGTAAAACCCTGCGGCGTCTGCATCCAGCTATTGGAGGCGAGGATCCAGAAGGTGGAGACCAGGGTGCCAAGGGCTACCATGCAGGTGGTAAAAAAATGCAGCGCTGGCGGCACCTTGCTCCAGCCGAACAGCATCACGCCGAGGAATCCCGCTTCGAGGAAGAAGGCTGTCAGCACTTCATACAGCAGCAGCGGGCCGGTAATACTGCCGGCAAATTGAGAGAATCCGCTCCAGTTGGTGCCGAACTGATAGGACATGACTAATCCGGAAACCACGCCCATACCAAAATTGACGGCGAAAATTTTCAGCCAGAAGTTGTAGAGCGAGCGCCAGACGTTATCCCGGGTTCTCAGCCACATCCCCTCCAGCACCACAAGGTAGCTGGCAAGGCCGATGGTGATGGCCGGAAACAGAATATGGAAGGAAACGGTAAAGGCAAATTGCAGTCGGGCCAGATGAAACGCGTCAAATTCAAACATAATCCGCACCATCATTGTGAAACGCCCCGGCCGCAGCCGGGGCTTATGCGAACATCACTTAGCCGATGATGACGTGTTTTGCTTACCGGCGCCGAGTTCGGCGCCGGTCAAAGGATCACCCTGCGGGTCAGACTGTGTTCGCTTCAGCATCGCTTTGCACAGCGCTTCCTGCTCCGGCGTCAGGCCGACAGAGGCGCTGCCATCTCCGCCATCCACGGCCGGCTGCGGATCCTTGACATAATCGAAGTGTTTGTCACTGTTCCAGCTGCCGCGTACTTCTCCACCCTCAGACATATTGTAGTAGGTGTTCGCGTACTCGCTAATGGGCGGCAGTTTGCCCGGTGGATAGTTATTACGAATCGACTGCAGCGCTTTCTCAAAAGAGAGCTGATGCGCCGCTTCGCGAGTCATCAGGAACGCCAGCGCGTCCTTCACGCCGGGATCGTCGGTCACGTTGATCAGCCGTTCATAGACGATCTTCGCCCTCGCCTCCGCCGCGACGTTCGATCGCAGGTCTGCGGTGGGTTCGCCGATAGTATCAATGTAGGCCGCTGTCCACGGCACGCCCGCCGAGTTGGTCAGCGGAGTACCGCCGCCGTAGAGCAGCGACGTAATATGGCTGTCGTTGCCGTTGGCGGTGAGCGAACGATAGAGTTCCGCCTCGCTCTCGGTGCCCTCCGCCAGCGCCCCTTTGGCGCCTTTATTTAGCATGCCGACCAGGGTGCCAATGATCTCCAGATGGCTTAGCTCCTCTGTCGCGATATCCATCAGCATGTCTTTACGGCCGGGATCGTCATCGCTTAATCCCTGAGTGAAATAACGACACGCGGCGGCCAGCTCGCCCTGAGGGCCGCCAAACTGTTCGAGCAGTAAATTCGCGAGCCCCGGGTTGGGTTCAGCAACGCGCACGGTATACTGCAGTTGTTTCACATGACGAAACATAGGCCTGCCTCCTGGGTTATTTTTTCGCTTCTACGCCGTCAGCATCTGAACGCAGGAGAAACTGCTCCGTGGTCTGAGGAATATGTTTGATCAGCCAGTCGGCCATTTCCCGCTCTTCCGCCAGGATGGCCTCAATGGCTGGGATGGAGGCGGTATCGCCCGCTTTTTCAGCGGCCGCCAGCAGAGAGGTATAGCAGGCGATCTCAAACTGCTCGAAAACGTACCCGCTGATCGAGCCTTTGACGATTTCATCGGAAGGAAACATTCCGCCAATGGACTGGCCAAGAGCCGCCATTTTACTCATCGAATCTTTAATCACCGAGCGCGAAATGTCGTTGCGGTCGAGGATCTCTTCCAGCACGGTAATTTGCCGTTTGGTCTCATTAATATGCTGTTCGATTCTGGCACGGAGATCCGGATAATTATCGATACGGCCAGCCATTGATTCCAGCATGGATTCTGCCTGTTTTTCCATGGCATGCGCATCTCGTAGCCAGTCATGATAATGTTCAATGTGATTCATCGTGATTTCCTCGTGTCAGGGAGCGTTTATTTTTCCGCTTTTTTATTAATATTACCTACCGCCAGGTCGGTTAATTTAACATCGGTTTGCTTTTCTTCTTCCAGGGTTTCGGCCAGCAGTTTGACCGCTTTTTTATAACCCAACTGTTCCGCCAGGGTAACCAGGGTACCGTAACTGGCAATTTCGTAATGCTCGACCTTTTGCGCAGCGGCAATTAACGCGGCATCGCGTACCTCATTTTTTTCCGTGCTCTCAACGACTTCATTGGCCTCTTCGATCAATCCTTCCATGGCCACGCATTTCATGCGTTTGATTTTCAGACCAGATTCCTGCTCAATAATCTGGTCGATACGTTCAATCTGGCCCTGGGTTTCTTCAAGATGAGCATTGAACGCCGCGCTGAGTTTTTCACTGGACGCCGCTCTGGCCAGTTTTGCCAGCCCGCGGGTTAATTGTTTCTCTGCGCTGTAGGTATCTGAGAGCAGGTGAATAAATACATCTTCAATGCTTTTCATATTCATAGAAATACCTTCTGGAGTCAGAAAATAACTGCGAGTCTGTGACAGACTCGCAGGAGATACTTTCACTTCAGGGTGCAAGGAAAAGGATAATCAGGAATTATCGGACTTGCGGCCACCACCGTGGCTGTTTTGTCCGCCTTTTTTACCCGCTTCAGACGCACGCTGCGGATCGTTTTTAAAGTTCCCGCCGCTGTGCTGACCACCTTTACGACCTGCTTCAGAAGCTTTTTCACGGTCTTCAGCAAAATTTCCGGAACCACCACGATGCTCTGCCATATTTCACCTCATGTATATCGGTTATGTCAGTAAGATACGAAAATATTCCGTATCACTCGTCGTTCGATATTTAAATCTAGCGGGTAATGCTGGTTAGTCAAATTATTATCCCGTGTTTTTGATGCCTTTTAGGAGTAATTCGGAATAATTCTACAAAACACATCAAAAATAACCAGACGGTACATTACCGCTAACTTACTGTGTTCAGGGAAATAATGCACACAGAGCACCATTGTGGCAAAGAATTATTTATACCGGCGGAGTACTCCTGTTGGGTTATATAACGAAGCGGCAGTAATTCCCTTAGTCTGGTTGAAATTCAGATTTTTTCTTTTTTTAAGGCCAAAAAAAAAGCCGCTGGGGAAGCGGCTGGAAAATAAAACGGAGCGAATATCATGCCCTATTAAGCCTGGCATACATAAGGGGAATAGGCAAATAACCTAAAATAACCTCAACAAACCAGCCGCTAAATAAGCGAAGCGTGGAATACATTCACTGAGTGGAATATCACGCAGTTCCATTATAAGTACTCTACGCTTTATTTTTACTGTGGTTTATCGGCGGCAATAACGTTAGGTCACAATGCCTTTTCGCCTGCTGCTATCAGCCATTCTCTCCAGGAGAAGACTTTATGAAAGCACTCACTTATCATGGCCCCCATCATGTCAGCGTCGACACCATGCCCGACCCGGCCCTTGAGGCGCCGGACGATATTATTCTGCGCGTCACGGCGACGGCGATCTGCGGTTCCGATCTGCACCTTTACCGCGGTAAGATCCCCGGCACGCACCATGGTGATATTTTCGGCCATGAATTTATGGGGGAAGTGGTGGAAGCCGGTTCCGAGGTCACCGCGGTTCGTAAAGGTGATCGGGTGGTTATCCCGTTTGTCATCGCCTGCGGAGACTGCTTCTTTTGTCGCCTGCAGCAATATGCCGCCTGCGAAAGCACCAATAGCGGCCAGGGGGCGACGCTCAACCGAAAAGGCATTTCGCCACCGGCGGCCCTGTTCGGCTACAGCGATTTGTACGGCGGGATCCCAGGCGGCCAGGCGGAATATGTGCGCGTTCCCAAAGCCAATACCGGACCGTTTAAAGTGCCGGACACCTTACCCGATGAAAAGGTGCTGTTTCTGTCAGATATTCTGCCTACCGCCTGGCAGGCGGTAAAAAACGCCGAGGTCAAACCCGGCAGCAGCGTGGCTATTTTTGGCGCCGGCCCGGTTGGCCTGCTGTGTGCCTCCTGCGCCAGGCTCAATGGCGCAGAGCAGATATTTATCATCGATCATAACGATTACCGACTCGACTTCGCGCAGCGGCGCTATGGCGCGATCCCGATAAACTTCGACCACCATGACGATCCGGCGCAGTGGATTATCGACAACACCGCCGGCCATCGCGGCGTCGATGCGGTGATTGACGCCGTCGGCTTCGAGGCGAAAGGCAGCCTTACGGAAACCGTCCTCAGCACCCTGAAAATCGAGGGCAGCAGCGGGAAAGCGCTGCGCCAGTGCATCGCTGCCGTGCGCCGCGGCGGCATCGTCAGCGTGCCCGGGGTTTACGCCGGTTTCATTCACGGATTTATGTTTGGCGATGCCTTTGATAAGGGGCTGACCTTCAGAATGGGTCAAACCCACGTCCATGCCTGGTTGCCGGATCTACTGGCGCTTATTGAGCAAGGGTTGCTCACCCCGGAGGAGATTGTCACTCACCATATGCCTCTGGAGGAGGCCGCGCGCGGCTATCAGATCTTTGAGAAACGTGAAGAGGCATGCCGCAAAGTGATCCTCGTGCCGGGGATGCAGCCCGGAAAGGCAACGCTTTGAGGCGGAGATTAACGCAGCGAAATCCCTCGGAGGCCAGTCTGCGCCGTGCTATAAAAACAGCATGCGCTGGCCGGCCGTCGCTGATACAGCCGTTAACCACAGGGGAAGGAAATGCTCGAGTTACGCCCGAATTGCGAATGCTGTGATAAAGATCTGCCGCCAGACTCACGCGAAGCGTTTATCTGTTCGTTCGAGTGCACCTTTTGCCAGGACTGCATGACGGCGCGGCTTAACGGCCATTGCCCGAACTGCGGCGGCGAACTGGTGCGGCGCCCTGTGCGTCCCGAAGAGGCGCTCCGGCGCCACCCCGCCTCCACCCTGCGCCGCCATGGGCAGTAAAACCGGATGAGCAGGCGTAGCGAAAGGGAGCCCTCGGGCTCCCTTTCTTCATCCTTATTTCGCTGCCGAAAAGCGCCACTCTGCGGCGGTCGACAGCGTCACAAATGGCCCGGCAAGGGTGACATTGTGATGGCCAATGATGTCAGGCGCTGATAAACGTTCGTTATCCATGGTTGAGTGCGCATCTGAGATCAGCACCGTCCGTAATCCCAGCGCCGATGCCGCTCGGCAGGTCGTGTCCACGCAGAATTCGGTTTTCATCCCGGCAATAACCAGCTGTTTTACGCCGGCCTGAGCGAGCTGATGCGCAAGGTCAGTTTGCTGGAAACAGGAAGGGTACTTTTTAATAAAGACGATATCCCGCTCGCCGTTAACACCCATCTCAGGCAGCAGTTGAGTTAATGGACTTTGCGCGGAGAACGGAGAGTCGTCAGCTCCGGTATGGCGGGCAAAGAAGACGGGCACCTCAGCCTGTCTCGCTTTTTCAATCAGCAGGCAAACGTTCGCCAGAAGCGCATCGGCCTGATACGGGGAAACCGGGCCACGGAAAAGCCCCTGCTGCATATCGATAATTAACAGGGCATGCTCAGATGAAATCATGATGGGCCTCCATTCAGTCTGTCACGAACGGAGAGGTCTCTCCCCGTCCACATTGGCGGGGAGTGAGGATCTGTTTGTCAGGAGCCGGTCACAGATACGCCCACACCACCGCAGGTTACGGTCGTGGTGGTGACGGTGGTGGTTGGCTGCACTGACGTAATCATTATCTGACCTTCACTTATTCCTTACAGATAAAACATAAGCGCCATTAAAACGGCTCTTTTCTTATAGCATTGAGCTGAGACGGATGGCAATTTATGCGCGATCAACGCAGCCGCCAGCACATAAATCCCCCCTCCACAGAGAAAAGGCAAATCTATGCAACATGCTTATACCAGCAATATCACATGGACCGGCAATCAGGGCACGGGTACCTCGGGTTACAAGGCTTATGCCCGGACCTGGGATATCGCGGTAAAGGGAAAAGAACCCATTCATTGTTCAAATGATCCATTACTGGGCGGCGATCCCGGCAAAATGAACCCGGAAGATCTCCTGCTCTCTTCTCTCTCTGCCTGTCACATGCTGTGGTACTTACATCTGGCCTCAGATGCCGGCATTACGGTCATGGAATATCAGGACTCGCCGGTGGCAACGGGTGAAGTATTTAAAGGGGGCGCGGGTCGCTTTATTTCTGCCACCCTCAGGCCGAAAATCACCGTATTACCAGGAACCGATCTCGACGCCGCCACGGCCATTCATCAGCAGATCCATCACGTCTGTTTTATCGCCCGATCGGTCAATTTCCCGGTCAGTTACCAGCCTGAATTTATTATTTTTAACGCAGAGTAACGCGTTTCTGGGACGGTAATTCGGCGCGCAGGCGCTGTGCCGCACGGACAGATCAGATGGCTCCGCGCGGCAACAGCCACGTAGTGCCATCCATCGGTCTGTCAGCGCCCGGGTTAATCAGGAAGCATGCGAGGCCTTGCCGGTGGATGCCGCTAAGGCTGACAAAACCTGGGTATGGGCATAGCGTAATACTGATTTTATCTCGTCGGCAGAGATATCTGCCAGGCCAAACCCACGGAGCAAAAAAGCGCCTTCCACGGCAAGAAACGCGTGGCGCACGGCAACGTACTCCCCGCTCACCGAACGAAGCGGATCGAGGAGTGATCGGTAAAGACTTCGGACGGGTTCCAGCATGCCGGGAGCATGAACGAGCGCGGTGATAAGAAACGCCGCCATTTGGGTGGAGACGTCCTCTTCCGCCAAAGCCTCTTCGATATGCGCGAGTACGAGTTCGATCGGTCCCACCGGAGCGGCAGGAAGACGCTGCCGGACTGCCTCCTGAAAACGGGCCACTTCACGCTCCAGGACAGCGTGAATCAGACCGTCCTTGGAAGAAAAGGTATATACCAGGCCACCCTTGCTTATGCCGGCACGCTCGGCGACGGCATCCAGGGTGAATAATCGGCCACCCGACTCAAGAATCAGGCTTTCCGCGGCATCCAACACCTTTTCTTTATCGATCTCTTTTTTACGCGTCACAACTTCCCCTTGTCTTTTTCGACTGATCAGTCGCATAATATTTTCGACTAGCCAGTCAGATTAGCACTGCGACCCGGTAGCAACAAGATTGCTACTGCATTTTTCCACAACAACATATTTATAAGGCAATGAAATGGAAGAATTTGTACCATCTGCAGCCATCGCACATTTTGTCATGAAGGTGAAAGACGTTGAGTCGAGTTATGCCTTCTACCAGGGCCTGGGACTACGCGGTATCGACAAATTTCCGGAAATGGCAATCATTGAGCTTCGCGGCGGCACCCATCTCCTGTTAGCCGCGAAAGACGATCCCATGGCGGGTGCGCTTCACGCCAGCCGCGTTGGCCAGCGTCCTGATTTTATTAGCGAAAAGATTGATCTGATGATCGCCGGACACACCAGAGCCGATCTCGAAAAATATCGTGCCGAATTAATGGCTAACGGCTACTCCCCTGCGGATATTGCCGAAGCACCGCTGTATGGGCATGATTACTTCTCAATGCTGGATCCTGATGGCCATGGCGTGAGCGTCTATACCAGCCACTGTGGCGATAAGCCAGTGTGAGATAACGCCGGGTGGTGATGGCCCTCCTGTCCTGCTTCCCGCCTGTCGCCATCGTCCGCCCTGCCGTAGCTTACTGCAGCCTGACGCTCGTTAGCCCTGCGCCAGAGGCCGGTCTGATGTTGAAAAAGGCGTATCGGGTAGTGGTACCCACCGTCAGACCGTTTTTTTTCCTAACAGGCATATTTCGCTACAGACCGAAGCATCCTGCTCTGGTCGTCATTAGACTGCAGGGAAATTCACCACGGAGCAGACTTATGATTGCAGTACTTTTTGAGGCCGACGCCTTACCGGAAGCACAGGAAAGATATCTTCAGCTGGCGGCCGGGCTGACGCCTTTGCTTTCAGACACGCCGGGGTTTATTGCCATCGAGCGTTTTCAGAGCCTGAATTCGCCCGGCAAAATCCTTTCGCTATCCTGGTGGGAAGATGAAGCATCGGTGGCCAACTGGCAGCAAAATGAGCGGCATCTGGCTGCCCAGCGCGAAGGCAAAGCATCGATTTTTTCATACTACAGAATACGCGTTGCCCGCGTGTTCCGGGATTACTCATCGGATCGGGGAGCACAGCCAGATGTATGATATTCACATCATTCTCAGCAACACGCCGGGCTCGCTTGGCGCAATGGGTATAGCGCTGGGCAACAACGGTGTGGGCCTCGAAGGTGGTGGGGTATTCACCACGCCTGATGCCGGACATGCGCATTTTCTGGTGGAGGACGGTGAGACAGCCCGCAGGGTGCTGACCGAGGCCGGCTTTACGGTCAGCGATGTATGCCGTCCTCTGATACGTAAGTTACCCCAGGAACGCCCCGGGGAACTGGGAGACATTGCCGACACCCTTGCCCGCAACGGTATTAATATTCTGGTACAGTACAGCGACCACCGTAACCGGCTCATTCTTCTTACCGATGATGACACCCGGGCAGCGGAAGTGACCAAAAAATGGGCCATACTTTCTGAATGAATCTCCTGAAAACGCAGCAAGACAGTGAGCCAGAGGCGGCACTGGAAACCGCGATGGCGATGGTGGCCTCTGCCCTCTCTGACCCGTCAAGGGTCAGTATTCTCTGCGCGCTGATGGACGGGCGCGCATGGACGGCGACCGAGCTCAGCACGGTCGCCGAGGTCTCCGCCTCCACCACCAGCGGACATCTTGCCCGGCTGCTCAGCAACGGGCTGGTGGTGTGTCTCGCGCAGGGGCGCCACCGCTATTACCGCCTGGCGGGCCCGCATATCGCCGGGCTGCTGGAAAACCTGATGGGCGTCTCAATGCAGGCGCATAAGGCGCTGGCCACCAGCACGCCGGTGACGCTTCGCTACGCCCGCACCTGCTACGATCATCTGGCGGGCGAGCTGGCGGTGAAGATTTATGAGTGTATGCTGCGGGAAAAATGGCTGGCGGCCGATGGGCAGTCCCTGACGTCAGCCGGTAAAACCCAGCTTGAAAGCCTGGGCGCGGTACTTAACGCTCGCCCGCGACGTAAGCCTTGTTGCCCCTGTCTTGACTGGAGCGAAAGACGTTTTCATCTGGGAGGCGACGCCGGTTCGGCGCTGATGGCGCTGTTTGAGCAGAAAGGATGGATAACCCGCGCGCCGGGATATCGGGAAGTGCAAGTGACGGATAGCGGCAGAGCGGCGCTGTCCCGGCTGTTTAATCTGAAGGTGGGTGGATAGCCTGAGTTTAGGCTACATCACATTTTCGCCGAACGGCACCGGTTTAAGCCGGTCGGGCCATCAGTAAGACCCCTGGCGTTCAATCCATACCCACTTGCGATCTCGCGGTAAACTGAGCTAGCCCTGTTGTAAGCGCATGGCTTTGATGGACATTGTGTTGCGGGAAATCGACCATGGTACCGCGCAGCGAGCGTCCGGCAAAATAACGGCCTGAATGCGATAAAAAAACGGGAGCCCATCGGCTCCCGCTTTAACTTAATCCACTAACGGGATTACATGTTCGCGATGATCGCGTCACCAAACTCGCTACATTTCAGTAGTTTAGCGCCTTCCATCAGACGTTCGAAGTCATAGGTCACGGTCTTGGCAGCGATAGCGCCTTCCATGCCTTTAACGATCAGGTCTGCGGCTTCGAACCACTGCATGTGGCGCAGCATCATCTCTGCGGACAGGATGATGGAGCCCGGGTTCACTTTGTCCTGGCCAGCATACTTCGGCGCAGTACCGTGAGTCGCTTCGAACAGCGCGCACTCGTCGCCGATATTGGCGCCCGGGGCGATACCGATACCGCCAACCTGTGCCGCCAGCGCGTCAGAGATATAGTCGCCGTTGAGGTTCATACAGGCGATAACGTCGTATTCCGCCGGACGCAGCAGGATCTGCTGCAGGAAGGCGTCGGCGATCACGTCTTTTACCACGATCTCTTTGCCGGTGTTCGGGTTCTTGATTTTCACCCACGGGCCGCCGTCGATCAGCTCGCCGCCGAACTCTTCGCGAGCCAGCTGGTAGCCCCAGTCTTTGAACGCGCCTTCGGTGAACTTCATAATGTTGCCTTTGTGCACCAGAGTGACGGAATCACGATCGTTGGTGATCGCATACTCAATGGCTGCACGAACCAGACGTTTGGTGCCTTCTTCAGAGCACGGCTTGATGCCGATGCCGCAATGTTCCGGGAAGCGAATTTTCTTCACGCCCATCTCATCGCGCAGGAATTTGATCACTTTGTCTGCTTCAGCAGAGTCGGCTTTCCACTCGATGCCTGCATAGATATCTTCGGAGTTTTCACGGAAGATAACCATGTCGGTCAGTTCCGGGTGCTTAACCGGGCTCGGGGTGCCCTGGTAGTAACGTACCGGACGCAGGCAGACGTAGAGATCCAGCTCCTGGCGCAGCGCCACGTTCAGGGAACGAATGCCGCCGCCGACTGGGGTAGTCAGAGGACCTTTGATAGCAACGCGGTAGTCACGAATCAGATCGAGGGTTTCAGCTGGCAGCCAGACATCCTGGCCATAGACGTGTGTCGATTTCTCACCGGTGTAAACTTCCATCCAGGAAATTTTACGCTCGCCCTTATAGGCTTTCTCAACGGCGGCATCAACCACTTTCAGCATCGCTGGGGTAACGTCAACGCCGATACCGTCACCTTCAATGAACGGGATAATCGGATTGTGAGGGACGTTCAGTTTGCCGTTTTGCAGGGTGATTTTTTGACCTTCCGCCGGAACTACTACTTTGCTTTCCATTAACCTCTCCTTCGAGCGCTTCTGGTTCTGCTCTTCCCTCTTCACGCGAGCCTGGTGTTGGCTGAGTCGGCCAGCTTCGGAGTACCGGGTCTTCCCGCTAACCGGAGCTATCGCGTCCGTGTCGCCTTCCTGCCTGTAGTGCGAATCGGTTTGAGCAATTTTTTGTTAATAATTTGTAATGAGCATGTCAATACTACCTGAATGTTTGCGTCCATGAAAGGCATTCGTAATTAGGCTATAATGCGGCAATTGATAGAGCCTGAAAATACCATGCAGAAAACTTCATTTAGAAAACATCGCGTTGAGCGATTCAGCACACAACAAGTCACCAGACAACGTAAAGAACGCCAGCCAAAAACTGTGATCTTGTTCAATAAACCCTATGATGTGTTGCCGCAATTTACCGACGAGGCCGGGCGCAGCACGCTGAAAGATTTTATTCCGGTGGCGGGCGTCTATGCTGCCGGTCGGCTCGATCGCGACAGCGAAGGCCTGCTGGTGCTGACCAACGACGGCGCGCTGCAGGCGAAGCTGACCCAGCCGGGTAAGCGCACCGGCAAGATCTACTATGTTCAGGTGGAAGGCGAACCCACGCCCGAGGCGCTGACCGCCTTGCGCGACGGCGTCACCCTCAACGACGGCCCCACCCTGCCTGCCGACGTAGAACTTGTGGAGGAACCCGTCTGGCTGTGGCCGCGCAACCCGCCGATTCGTGAGCGCAAATCGATTCCCACCCGCTGGCTGAAAATTACGCTCTACGAGGGACGCAACCGCCAGGTGCGCCGGATGACCGCCCACGTCGGCTTCCCCACCCTGCGTCTGATCCGCTACGCCATGGGCGGCTATACACTCGACGGACTGGCCAACGGCGACTGGCGCAAAGCCGAATAACTGAAAAGGAAAAGCGATGTTTAAACCTCATGTCACCGTTGCCTGCGTGGTTCACGCCCAGGATAAATTTCTCATCGTCGAAGAAACCATTAACGGCAAAGCGCTGTGGAACCAGCCGGCGGGCCATCTCGAGGCCAATGAAACGCTGCTGCAGGCCGCTGAACGTGAACTGTGGGAAGAGACCGGCATTCGCGCCACGCCGCAGCACTTCATCCGTATGCATCAGTGGCTGGCTCCCGATAACACCCCGTTTCTGCGCTTCCTGTTCGCTATCGAACTTAGCGATCCGTGCGCCACTGAACCGCACGACAGCGATATCGATCGCTGCCTGTGGCTCAGTGCTGAGGAAATTCTTAACGCGCCAAACCTGCGCTCGCCGCTGGTTGCCGAAAGCATTCGCTGCTACCTGCAGGACCCGCGGCAGCCGCTGTCGCTGATTGGCGCCTTTAACTGGCCGTTCACAGGGGGTGAATGAACGGTGAGCGCGTGCTAGAATACGCCGCCTCGAAGTTCAATGTAGCGAGTATTTCCATGTCAGAAAGCCAGAAAAAAGTGATCGTCGGCATGTCCGGCGGCGTCGACTCCTCGGTCTCCGCGTACCTGTTGCTGCAGCAAGGGTATAAGGTGGAAGGCCTGTTCATGAAGAACTGGGAGGAAGACGACGGCGAGGAATACTGCACCGCCGCCGCCGACCTTGCCGATGCGCAAGCGGTCTGCGATAAGCTGGGCATTGAACTGCACACCGTTAACTTTGCCGCCGAATATTGGGATAACGTCTTTGAGCTCTTCCTGGAAGAGTACAAAGCCGGCCGCACGCCGAACCCGGATATTCTGTGCAATAAAGAGATCAAATTTAAAGCCTTCCTCGAGTTTGCTGCCGAAGACCTCGGCGCCGACTACATCGCCACCGGGCACTATGTGCGCCGCGCCGATGTCGACGGTAAAAGCCAGCTGCTGCGCGGCCTCGACGGCAATAAAGATCAGAGCTACTTCCTTTATACCCTCAGCCACGAGCAGATTGCCCAGAGCCTGTTCCCGGTGGGTGAACTGGAAAAACCGCAGGTGCGTAAGATCGCCGAAGAGCTGGATCTGGTCACCGCGAAGAAAAAAGATTCCACCGGCATCTGCTTTATCGGCGAGCGTAAATTCCGCGATTTCCTTGGCCGTTACCTGCCGGCGCAGCCGGGCAAAATCCTCACCGTCGACGGCGAGGAGATCGGTACCCATCAGGGGCTGATGTACCACACCCTGGGCCAGCGTAAAGGGCTAGGTATCGGCGGCACCAAAGAGGGTAGCGAAGATCCATGGTACGTGGTCGATAAAGACGTTGAGAATAATATTCTTATCGTCGCCCAGGGCCATGACCACCCGCGCCTGATGTCCGTCGGTCTGATTGCCCAACAGCTGCACTGGGTAAACCGTGAACCGCTGCAGGGCACCCTGCGCTGCACGGTGAAAACCCGCTATCGCCAGACCGATATCCCCTGCACCGTTACCGCGCTGGATGAAGACCGTATCGAAGTCCGCTTCGATGAGCCGGTCGCGGCGGTGACACCGGGCCAGTCCGCGGTATTCTATTTGGGTGAAGTGTGTCTCGGCGGCGGAATTATTGAACAACGACTGCCTCTGCAGTCCTGAACGCGCGTTATTTCCGCCGGGACGAACCGCCCCGGCGGCTGACAAGGAGTATGTGTGGCGAAGAATTACTATGACATCACCCTGGCGCTGGCTGGCGTTTGCCAGGCGGCGCGACTGGTTCAGCAACTGGCGCATCAGGGACATTGCGACAGCGATGCCCTGCATGTGTCGCTGAACAGCATCATCGACCTCGATCCCGAGTCGACGCTGGCGGTGTTCGGTGGCAGTGAAGCCAATCTTCGCCTCGGCCTTGAAACGCTGCTCGGGGTGCTCAATACCAGCAGTCGCCAGGGCCTCAATGCGGAACTCACCCGCTATACCCTGAGCCTGATGGTGCTGGAGCGCAAGCTCGCCGCCAGTAAAGGGGCGATGGACACGCTCGGCAACCGCATCGCCGGCCTGCATCGTCAGCTGGAGCACTTTGACCTGCAGTCCGAAACGCTGCTCAGCGCCATGGCGGGCATCTATGTCGACGTGATAAGCCCGCTGGGCCCGCGTATTCAGGTGACCGGCTCCCCTGCCGTGCTGCAAAGCCCGCAGGTGCAGGCGAAAGTTCGCTCAGCGCTGCTGGCGGGTATTCGCGCCGCGGTGCTCTGGCATCAGGTGGGCGGCGGACGTCTCCAGCTTATGTTTTCCCGTAATCGTCTGGTTAACCAGGCAAAGCAAATTCTTGCTCATTTAACCCCGGAGTTGTGATCTATGGAATTATCCTCACTGACCGCCGTTTCCCCTGTAGACGGCCGCTACGGCGATAAAGTCAGCGCGCTGCGCGGTATCTTCAGCGAATTCGGTTTGCTGAAATTCCGCGTTCAGGTGGAAGTACGTTGGCTGCAAAAACTGGCCGCCCACGCAGCGATCAAGGAAGTTCCTGCTTTTGCTGCCGACGCAAACGGTTTCCTTGACAAAATCGTCGCCGATTTCAGCGTCGAAGACGCCGAGCGCATCAAAACCATCGAGCGCACCACTAATCACGATGTGAAAGCGGTAGAGTACTTTCTGAAAGAGAAAGTCGCTGACATCGCCGAACTGCACGCCGTGTCGGAGTTTATTCACTTCGCCTGTACGTCCGAAGACATCAATAACCTCTCCCACGCGCTGATGCTGAAAACCGCCCGCGACGAAGTGGTTCTGCCTTACTGGCGCAAACTGATTGACGCGGTAAAAGATCTGGCGACCCAGTACCGCGATGTGCCGCTGCTCTCCCGTACCCACGGCCAGCCAGCGACACCGTCCACCATGGGTAAAGAGATGGCCAACGTCGCCTACCGTATGGAGCGCCAGTACCGTCAGCTGAACCAGGTGGAAATCCTTGGTAAAATCAACGGCGCGGTGGGTAACTACAACGCCCACATCGCCGCTTACCCGGAAGTCGACTGGCATCAGTTCAGCGAAGAGTTTGTTACTTCGCTGGGCATTCAGTGGAACCCGTACACCACGCAGATCGAGCCGCATGACTATATCGCTGAGCTGTTTGACTGCATCGCGCGCTTTAACACCATTCTGATCGACTTCGATCGCGACGTGTGGGGCTACATCGCGCTCAACCACTTCAAACAGAAGACCATCGCCGGGGAAATCGGCTCCTCCACCATGCCGCACAAGGTGAACCCGATTGACTTCGAAAACTCCGAAGGCAACCTCGGCCTGGCCAATGCGGTCATGCAGCACCTGGCCAGCAAACTGCCGGTTTCCCGCTGGCAGCGCGACCTGACCGACTCCACCGTCCTGCGTAACCTCGGCGTGGGCATCGGCTATGCGCTGATCGCCTATCAGTCCACCCTCAAAGGGATCAGCAAGCTGGAGCTGAACCAGGATCGCCTGCTGGACGAACTGGATCACAACTGGGAAGTACTGGCTGAGCCGATCCAGACCGTGATGCGTCGTTACGGTATCGAAAAACCGTACGAGAAGCTGAAAGAGCTGACCCGCGGCAAACGCGTGGACGCGGAAGGGATGAAGCAGTTTATTGACAGCCTCGCCCTGCCGGAAGAGGAAAAAGTGCGTCTCAAAGCGATGACCCCGGCCAACTATATCGGTCGGGCAACCACCATGGTTGACGAGCTGAAGTAATCGCCCTGCCCCTCTTTCCGCCGGAAAGAGGGGTGTTTTATCGCCGGAAAGCGATCAGATCCAAACGTCGTTCACTGCCGTCCGCTCGCCGCCCTCGTGGCCGGTATTTAACACCCCGCGCGGTTCAATCAGCATCAGCTTCGCTTCCGTCTCCGCCGAGGTCTTATGTTCCACCCCTCGCGGCACGACGATCATCTCCCCGGCCTTCACCAGCACATGTCCGTCGCGGAAGTCCACGCGCAATACCCCCTCCACCACCATCAGCGTCTCATCGGTTTCCGGGTGGCTGTGCCAGATAAAGTCGCCGGCGATGCGCACGATCTTGAACTGATAGTCATTCATTTCGGCCACCACTTTGGGCTGCCATTGTTCGCTGAACAGGGAAAATTTCTGAGCAAGATTAGCGAGTTGATACATAGGCTGTCTCCTTGTGATAAAGGCAGTCAGCATAGTTCGCCTCGCCGCGTTCACGCTTGAACGATTGTGCAACCTGCGCCGCCTTAGCCGCGGATCGCCCGCAGCCAGCGCCCCGGAGAGAGGCCAAAGCGGCTGATAAACTGGCGCGTCATGTGGCTCTGGTCGGCAAACCCCGCGTCAGCGGCAATATCCACCAGACGCTCCCCGGCGCGCATCCGCTGGCGACAAAAATCGAGCCGGCGCATCATGACGTAGCGCCACGGGCTGGTGCCGTACAGCGTTCTGAAATCACGGCTCAGGCTCCAGCGGTCCCGGCCGCTGACCTGCGACAAGGTGTCGAGGGTCATATCCTGCATAAAACAGGCATGGATATACTCCCGAGCCCTCTCCGCCGCCTGATAATCAAACGCCTGGCGACGGGAACGCTGCCCGCCGACCACGGCCAGGGTCTGCGCCAGGTCGTACAGGGCGTCTTCTTCCTCCAGCGGCTCGAAGGTATCCGTGACCGCTTTCAACAGCGGCTGCACGGCGCGACCTAGCCGTGGATCCGCCGACAGGCCGCCGGGGATAAACGGCAATGGCCTGCCGCCGAGTATCTTCTGGATCAGCGCTGGCTCAATGTAGACCATGCGGTAGTGAAACCCCGCCTCGGTGCCCGCCTCGCCATCGTGTATTTCGTCCGGGTGAAGGACCATCGTCCCGCCGGGCAGACTGTGCTGTAGCCCGCCGCGATAGTGAAAGCTCTGCACGCCGGCGATCGTCTGGCCGATGGCGTAGGTATCATGCCGGTGCGGCTCGTAGCCGTGGCCGCCGAAGAAGGCTTCGATGCGCTCCGTGCGGCTGGGCGATTGCGCCAGCCTGACCCAATCCGCGCTCTGCTGCTGAGACATAATGAATAACCTGCGGCGTTCTTGAGGGAGGATTCGAGCACTATTACACAAAAAATTAACATCACCAACCCGCTCACTGCCGCGCCCAGCCGCTGGGCGTTTGCTGAAATTACGCATAGAATGAAGGAGTTCCATACCCGCTGCGCAAAAGGCGCCGCTCAACGCCGGCCTGCCCGGCGATGCTCCACGCCGTTTGTATAAAAAGCTTTATTTAACAGCTGTTTATATTTTGCGTATATAATAAACGTCAGACTACTTTCGAAATTGCAAGGGAGAACAGCCATGCGCGTACTCGTGGTTGAGGATAATGCCCTGCTGCGTCACCACCTCAAAGTTCAGCTCCAGGAGCTGGGCCATCAGGTCGATGCCGCAGAGGATGCCAAGGAAGCGGATTACTATCTGGGCGAACATCTCCCGGATATCGCCATCGTCGATCTCGGCCTGCCGGACGAAGATGGATTATCGTTGATCCGTCGCTGGCGCAGCCATGACGTGTCGCTGCCGGTGCTGGTGCTGACCGCCCGCGAAGGATGGCAGGATAAAGTCGAAGTGCTCAGCGCCGGGGCGGATGATTACGTCACCAAGCCTTTCCATATTGAAGAGGTTGCCGCCCGCATGCAGGCGCTGCTGCGCCGCAACAGCGGCCTGGCCTCGCAGGTGATCTCTCTGCCGCCGTTTCAGGTCGACCTCTCCCGCCGCGAGCTGTCGGTGAACGATCAGCCGATCAAGCTGACGGCCTTTGAGTACACGATTATGGAAACCCTGATCCGCAACCGCGGCAAAGTGGTCAGTAAAGATTCCCTGATGCTCCAGCTTTACCCGGATGCCGAACTGCGTGAAAGCCATACCATCGACGTGCTGATGGGCCGGCTGCGTAAGAAAATTCAGGCTGAATACCCGCAGGACGTCATCACCACGGTGCGCGGCCAGGGCTATCTGTTCGAACTGCGCTGATGAAGGGACTGTTGCGGCATATTTTCCCGCTGTCATTACGGGTTCGCTTCCTGCTGGCGACCGCCGGGGTGGTGCTGGTGCTCTCCCTGGCCTATGGCATGGTGGCGCTGGTGGGCTACAGCGTCAGCTTCGATAAAACCACCTTCCGTCTGCTGCGCGGCGAGAGCAATCTCTTTTATATGCTGGCCAAATGGGAGAACGGCGCCATTGATGTCGATATCCCGGAAAATCTGAATATGGAAAGCCCGACGGTGACCCTTATTTACGATGAGAAGGGCAAACTACTGTGGGCGCAGCGCGATGTCCCCTGGCTGACGAAGCGCATTCAACCGGATTGGTTGAAACGCAATGGCTTCCATGAAATTGAAGCCGATGTCGACAGCAGCAGTATGCTGTTGCGCAATAACCATGAGGTTCAGGAACAGCTGGACGCCATCCGCGAACAGGGCGACGATTCGGAGATGACCCACTCGGTGGCGATCAACTTCTACCCAGCCACCAGCAAAATGCCCCAGCTCAGTATCGTGGTGGTCGACACCATCCCGGTGGAGCTCAAGCGCAGCTATATGGTGTGGAGCTGGTTTATCTACGTGCTGGCCGCCAACCTGTTGCTGGTGATCCCCCTGCTGTGGGTCGCCGCCTGGTGGAGCCTGCGCCCCATCGAGTCGCTGGCCAAAGAGGTGCGCGAGCTGGAGGAACATCACCGCGAGAAGCTCAATCCCAACACCACCCGCGAGCTGACCCGACTGGTGAGCAACCTTAACCGGCTGGTTCGCAGCGAGCGTGAACGCTATGACAAATACCGCACCACCCTCACCGATCTCACCCACAGCCTGAAAACGCCGCTGGCGGTGATGCAGAGCACGTTGCGCTCGCTGCGCGGCGAGAAGATCAGCGTCGACGAGGCGGAGCCAGTGATGCTGGAGCAGATCAGCCGCATTTCGCAGCAGATTGGTTACTATTTGCATCGCGCCAGCATGCGCAGCGGCGGTACCCTGCTGAGCCGGGAACTACACCCGATCGCCCCGCTGCTCGACAGCCTGACCTCCGCCCTCAATAAGGTCTATCAGCGCAAGGGGGTCAATATCTCGCTCGACATCTCGCCGGAGATCAGTTTTGTCGGCGAGCAGAACGATTTTATGGAAGTGATGGGCAACGTTCTCGATAACGCCTGTAAGTACTGTCTGGAGTTCGTGGAGGTTTCCGTGCGCCAGACCACCGACAGTCATCTGCACATCCTGGTGGAAGACGATGGGCCGGGGATCCCACCGAGCCAGCGCCGCGCCGTCTTCGACCGCGGCCAGCGGGCGGATACTCTGCGTCCCGGCCAGGGGGTGGGGCTCTCCGTCGCCCGGGAAATCGTCGAACAATATGACGGGGAGATCATCGCCGGCGAGAGCCTGCTCGGCGGCGCCTGCATGGAGGTGGTGTTTGGCCGCCAGCTGATGGAAGATAAAGAGAGTTAATCGTTGAGTTTTTTCACGGCGCCTGCATCGCCGGGGCGCCGCATCCGTTATAATCCCTGTCAGACACCTGCAGTGGAATATCAATATGGATTATCAATTAACGCTTAACTGGCCCGACTTTATCGAACGCTACTGGCAAAAACGGCCGGTGGTATTGAAGCGCGGCTTCGCCAATTTTATCGACCCGCTGAGCCCGGACGAACTGGCTGGACTGGCCATGGAGAGCGAGGTCGATAGCCGCCTTGTCAGCCATCAGGATGGAAAATGGCAGGTCAGTCACGGTCCCTTCGAAAGCTACGATCACCTGAGCGAAAACAACTGGTCCCTGCTGGTGCAGGCGGTTAACCACTGGCATGAGCCGTCTGCGGCGCTAATGCACCCGTTCCGCGCCCTGCCGGACTGGCGTATCGACGACCTGATGATCTCCTTCTCAGTACCGGGCGGCGGCGTCGGCCCGCATCTGGATCAGTATGATGTGTTTATCATTCAGGGCACAGGCCGTCGACGCTGGCGCGTCGGGGAAAAAGTGCCGATGAAACAGCACTGCCCGCATCCGGACCTGCTGCAGGTTGACCCCTTCGAGGCGATCATCGATGAAGAGATGGAGCCGGGGGATATTCTCTATATTCCGCCAGGATTCCCGCATGAGGGGTATTCGCTGGAAAACTCGCTCAACTATTCGGTCGGCTATCGCGCGCCGAATGCCCGCGAGTTGTTCAGCGGATTTGCCGACTACGTTCTCCAGCGCGAACTGGGCAGCCAGCGCTACGCCGATCCGGACGTGCCGTCGCGCGACCATCCGGCGGATATTTTACCGGCCGAACTCGACCGCCTGCGCGAGATGATGCTGGGGCTGATTAACCAACCGGAGCACTTTAAGCAGTGGTTCGGCGAGTTTATCACCCAGTCGCGTCATGAACTTGACGTCGCGCCGCCGGAGCCGCCTTATCAGCCTGACGAGATTTATGATGCCCTGCAGCAGGGCGATACCCTGGAACGCCTTGGCGGCCTGCGGGTGCTGCGCATTGACGGCGAGGTGTTCGTCAATGGCGAGAAGATCAACTCCCCGCACCGTCCGGCGCTGGACGCCTTAGCTACCCACCTGACGCTGCGCGCCGACCATTTTGGCGATGCGCTGGAAGATCCTTCCTTCCTCGCCATGCTGGCGGCGCTGGTCAACAGCGGCTACTGGTTCTTTGGCGACTGAGTCTCCATCCTGCCCGGCGGCGCTGCGCTTGCCGGGCCTACGGGTTCTGTAGTCACCGGCTGGACCGTAGGCCGGATAAGGCGAAGCCGCCATCCGGCATCTTATGCGACAAGCAGAATGACCGGCCTGGTTGCGAAGGTTATTTCCCTGTTCGTGCCGCCGTCAGCTCGGCGATACGCACGATCACCTGCACCGCTTTCTCCATCCCTTCCAGGGTGACAAACTCATGTTTGCCGTGATAGTTGTAGCCGCCGGTAAACAGGTTCGGGCACGGCAGTCCCATAAACGAGAGCTGCGCGCCGTCGGTACCGCCGCGGATCGGTTTCATCTGCGGTTCGATATCGCAGTCCACCATCGCCTGGCGGGCAATATCGACCACGTGCGGGTGGGCAATCACCTGCTCATGCATGTTGTAATAACTGTCCTCGATCACCAGCTCGATATAGCAGTCCGGGTGCAGCCCCTTGCCCACCTTTTTGGCGATCTCCATCATCTTGCGCTTGCGCGCCTCAAAGTGCTTGCGGTCAAAATCGCGGATGATGTAGTGCATCTCGGCCCGATCGACGCTGCCTTTGATGCTGGTGAGGTGATAAAAGCCTTCATAGCCTTCTGTGGTCTCCGGCGCCTCGTCGGCCGGCACTTCGGCATGAATGCGCGCGGCCAGCGACAGCGCGTTGACCATCACCCCTTTCGCGGTGCCGGGGTGCACGTTGTTGCCGACGATCTTAATGGTCACCGAGGCGGCATTGAAATTTTCAAACTCCAGTTCGCCGACCCCGCCGCCATCTACGGTGTAGGCCCAGCGGGCGTCAAAGGCCTCGACGTCGAAATGCTTCGCCCCTTTTCCCACCTCTTCATCGGGGGTGAAGGCCACGCGGATATCGCCGTGGGGGATGTTTTTCGCCTGCAGGGTCGCCAGCGCGGTCATGATTTCGGCGATGCCGGCCTTGTCGTCCGCCCCCAGCAGCGTCTTCCCGTCGGTGGTGATCAGCGTCTGCCCCAAAAGCTGATGCAAAACCGGGAACATCACCGGAGAGAGCACCTCATCGCCAATGCCGAGCGCGATATCGCCGCCGCGATAGTTTTCGACAATCTGCGGGTTAACGTTTTTGCCGCTGAAATCCGGGGAGGTGTCGACGTGAGAGATAAAGCCGATGGCCGGGATATCGCCCTCAACGTTGGCGGGCAGGGTTCCCATTACCGTCCCTTTTTCACTCAGCGTTACCTTGACCAGTCCCATTTCTTCCAGCTGCGCCTGCAACAGGCGTAACAGCTTCCACTGCCCTTCCGTGCTGGGGACCTGACGAACGCCAGGCTTCGACTGCGTGTCCAAAGAAACGTACTGCAAAAAACGCTCAAGCAATTTATCCATGTAGCCACCCTCTTCTTTTGTGACAACATTATTGATAAGCCAGAAAAGACAAATATTGCGTCAGGTCATTTTTAGCCCGTAAAGCGAAATTTAATAACGGAACCGACGTTATGGTGTAAAGGTAGACTATGCGGGCGTATCAAGGATTGGCGATTACCCTCGTTTGCCGTAGAATGCTGGCCCTTATTAAAAACGTGCAACCCCAAAGGTGGTTAATCACAAACCCCGCAGCGGCCGGAAATTTCCGTTGCGTCTACATGGGACAGAGTCAAAAATTGAATATACAACCGCGTTCGCGTTCGCCGCTGGTGCATCTGGCGGGAATTCGCAAGAGCTTTGATGGTAAAACGGTCATCGATAACCTTAACCTGACCATCAACAATGGTGAGTTTCTCACCCTGCTTGGCCCCTCTGGCTGCGGTAAAACCACCGTTCTGCGCCTTATTGCCGGCCTGGAAAACGTCGACAGCGGACGGATCCATCTCGAAGATCACGATATCACTCATGTTCCGGCGGAAAACCGCCACGTTAATACCGTATTCCAAAGCTACGCCCTGTTTCCGCATATGACGGTGTTCGAGAACGTCGCCTTTGGCCTGCGGATGCAGAAAACCCCGGCGGCGGAAATCACACCGCGGGTGATGGATGCCTTAAAGATGGTGCAGCTGGAGGCCTTTGCCCAGCGCAAACCGCACCAGCTCTCCGGCGGCCAGCAGCAGCGCGTGGCCATCGCCCGCGCGGTGGTCAACAAACCGCGCCTGCTGCTGCTCGATGAGTCCCTTTCGGCGCTGGATTACAAGCTGCGCAAGCAGATGCAGAACGAACTGAAAGCGCTGCAGCGTAAGCTCGGCATCACCTTCGTCTTCGTCACTCACGACCAGGAAGAGGCCCTGACCATGTCCGATCGCATCGTGGTGATGCGTGATGGCAAAATTGAGCAGGACGGCACCCCGCGCGAGATCTACGAAGAGCCAAAAAACCTGTTCGTCGCCAGCTTTATCGGCGAGATCAATATCTTCGACGCCACGGTCATTGAACGCCTCGACGAACAGCGCGTGCGGGCCAGCGTGGAAGGGCGTGAATGCAACATCACCGTCAATTTTGCGGTGGAGGCCGGCCAGCGCCTGCATGTCCTGCTGCGCCCGGAAGATCTGCGCGTCGATGAGATCCACCACAACAGCGACGCCGACGGCCTGATAGGCTATGTCCGCGAGCGCAACTATAAGGGCATGACCCTCGAGTCGGTGGTGGAGCTGGAAAACGGCAAAATGGTGATGGTCAGCGAATTCTTTAACGAAGACGACCCGGATTTCGACCACTCTCTTGATCAGAAAATGTCTATCAATTGGGTAGAGAGCTGGGAGGTGGTGCTGGCCGATGAAGAACACCAGTAAATTCCAGAATGTGGTGATCGCCACCATCGTTGGTTGGCTGGTGCTGTTTGTCTTTCTGCCCAACCTGATGATCATCGCCACCAGCTTCCTGACCCGCGACGACGCTAACTTCGTCAAGCTGGTCTTCACGCTGGACAACTACTCGCGGCTGCTGGATCCGCTCTATTACGACGTGCTGCTGCATTCGCTGAACATGGCGCTGCTGGCGACCCTCGCCTGCCTGGCGCTGGGCTACCCGTTTGCGTGGTTCCTTGCCCGGCTGCCGCAGAAGGTGCGCCCCCTGCTGCTGTTCCTGCTGATCGTTCCCTTCTGGACCAACTCGTTGATCCGCATCTACGGGCTGAAGATTTTCCTCAGCACCAAAGGCTACCTTAACGAGTTTCTCCTGTGGCTGGGAGTGATCGACACGCCGATACGCATTATGTTCACCCCGTCGGCGGTGATTATCGGCCTGGTATACATCCTGCTGCCGTTTATGGTGATGCCGCTCTACTCCAGCATTGAGAAACTGGACCGTCCGCTGCTGGAAGCGGCGAAAGATCTCGGCGCCAGCAAGCTGCAGACGTTTATCCGCATCATCATTCCGCTAACCATGCCGGGGATCATCGCCGGCTGCCTGCTGGTGATGTTGCCGGCGATGGGGCTATTCTACGTTTCCGACCTGATGGGCGGCGCCAAGAACCTGCTGATCGGCAACGTGATCAAGAGCCAGTTCCTCAATATTCGCGACTGGCCGTTCGGCGCGGCAACCAGCATTACCTTAACCCTGGTGATGGGCCTGATGCTGTTGATTTACTGGCGCGCGGCGCGCCTGCTGAATAAAAAGGTGGAGCTGGAATGATCGGTCGACTGCTGCGCGGCGGCTTTATGACCGCTATCTACGCGTATCTCTACATCCCTATTATTATCCTGATCGTTAACTCATTTAACCGGTCGCGCTTCGGCATCAACTGGCAGGGGTTCACCACCGACTGGTATAGCCTGCTGATGAACAACGATAGCCTGCTGCAGGCCGCCCAGCACTCGCTGACCATGGCGGTGCTTTCGGCGACCTTCGCCACCCTTATCGGCTCGCTGACCGCCGTGGCGCTGTATCGCTATCGCTTTCGCGGCAAACCGTTCGTTAGCGGTATGCTGTTTGTAGTGATGATGTCGCCAGATATTGTCATGGCTATCTCCCTGCTGGTGCTGTTTATGCTGATTGGCGTCCAGCTTGGCTTCTGGTCGCTGCTGTTTTCGCATATCACCTTTTGCCTGCCGTTTGTGGTGGTCACCGTATACTCCCGGCTGAAAGGCTTTGACGTGCGGATGCTGGAGGCGGCGAAAGATCTGGGCGCCAGCGAGATGACCATCCTGCGTAAAATCATCCTACCGCTGGCCCTGCCGGCGGTGGCCGCCGGGTGGCTGCTGAGCTTCACGCTGTCGATGGATGACGTGGTGGTCTCCTCGTTCGTCACCGGTCCGGGGTATGAAATCCTGCCGCTGAAGATCTATTCGATGGTGAAGGTCGGCGTTTCGCCAGAGGTGAACGCCCTGGCAACGATACTGTTGGTTCTGTCGCTGGTGATGGTCATCGCCAGTCAGTTAATTGCACGTGATAAAACTCAGGGGACGTTAAAATGAAAAAATGGTCACGCCACCTGCTCGCGGCGGGCGCTCTGGCAATCGGCATGAGCGCTGCCCACGCGGACGACAGCAAAACGCTCTACTTCTACAACTGGACCGAATATGTGCCGCCGGGCCTGCTGGAGCAGTTCACCAAAGAGACCGGCATCAAGGTTATTTACTCGACCTACGAGTCGAACGAAACCATGTACGCCAAGCTCAAGACCTATAAAGACGGAGCGTACGATCTGGTCGTCCCGTCGACCTACTTCGTCGACAAGATGCGCAAAGAAGGTATGCTGCAGAAGATCGATAAGAGCAAGCTGACTAACTTCAGCAACCTCGATCCGCAGATGCTGAACAAACCGTTCGACCCGAATAACGACTACTCCATCCCCTACATCTGGGGGGCGACGGCTATCGGCGTCAACAGCGACGCTATCGATCCGAAAACCGTCACCAGCTGGGCCGACCTGTGGAAACCGGAATACAAAAGTAGCCTGCTGCTAACCGACGACGCGCGCGAAGTGTTCCAGATGGCGCTGCGTAAGCTGGGTTATTCCGGCAACACGACCGACCCGAAAGAGATTGAAGCCGCCTATAACGAGCTGAAAAAACTGATGCCCAACGTCGCGGCGTTTAACTCCGATAACCCGGCGAACCCGTATATGGAAGGCGAAGTGAACCTCGGGATGGTATGGAACGGCTCGGCTTACGTCGCACGCCAGGCCGGTACTCCGCTGGAAGTGATCTGGCCGAAAGAAGGCGGCATCTTCTGGATGGACAGCCTGTCGATTCCGGCAAATGCTAAGAACGTCGACGGCGCGCTGAAGCTGATTAACTTCCTGCTGCGCCCGGATGTTGCCAAACAGGTCGCGGAAACCATCGGCTACCCCACGCCAAACCTGGCGGCGCGCAAAATGCTCAGCCCGGCAGTGGCCAACGATAAATCGCTCTATCCGGACGCCGCCACCATCGAAAAAGGCGAATGGCAGAATGACGTCGGCAGCGCCAGCGCCATTTATGAAGAGTATTACCAGAAGCTGAAAGCGGGCCGCTAATCCCGCAGGGCGGAACCACGGTTCCGCCCTTTTTTCCCCTCAGTTTAGCCTCTCAGCGCGCGCCAGAGGATCGCCGGCAGCTTGCGCCAGCGCGGCCGATGGTAAAAATCCACCAGCCGCTGCGCCACCGCTTCCTGCCCCCGGTGGGTAATAAACCAGGGCGGCAAAGGCATCAGCGTCAGTTCGCCATGCAACAGACTGCGCGGAAACGGCCGAAACGGCGCCTCAATCACCGTGCGCTCGGCTTTCTCCAGCATAAAGCTGTTATGCACCTTGCCCCGCCCGCTCTGAATATCGTCGAGCGTATGGCCAGGAAACGCCCCCCACGGGCAAGGGGCTAACAGGAAGGCCACCCCGCTCCAGCAGTTGATCGCCACCGTGCCGTAGCGCAGCTCGGCGATCAGCGCGTTAAAACGCTTACGCCCTATCGCTTTACGGGTGCGCGGGTGGATCACAATATTGGCTCCCAGCGTGCCCTGCAGCCGCTGATTGGCATAGCCGATCGCCTGACGCAGAAAGCTTTCCGCGCTGTCGGCCTCAAGGCGGGTGATCGACAGCCCCGGACCAAAGACCTCCTGCTGGCAGAAGTCGGGGTCATCCTCGGTGTTCGCCACAATCAACGGCAGCGCATCGCCGCGCGCTATCTCCAGCGGCTGGCGGGCGCGCAGGCGAAAGTTAGTCAACCGGTTTTCCGCACCGGGGTAATAGTCCTGGCGGGTATTGGCGGCGATCAGCCGGTACAGCTGGTTAAGCAGGGCCGACGCCGGCTCCCAGCCCTGCTGCAGGATCAGCACCTGGCTGGCCACGCAGTTAAACCCGCCGTTGTTCATTTTCTGCGTCGCCAGCTGCTGCGCCTGAAAAGCGATATCCGCCTCGCTCCATGGCCCGGGGACGATAATGGTGGGGCTGACCCCGCCCAGCTCTGAGGTCACCCGGCGCGGGTTCAGCGGCATCCCGGCGGCCCGACGCTGGCGAGCGGCCTCACCGTCGCCCCAGACGATGGCGTCATGGCTCTCCCGCGATCCGGTGATATGGATCTCATCGACAGCGGGATGGGTGGTCAGCCACGCCCCCGCCCGGGCGTCGCCGGTGACGATGCGGAGCGCATCCATGGCGATCAGCGGCGCCAGAGCCTGAGCCAGCAGATCGTGCAGATAATCATTCACCGGGTTGAGCTTCAGCAGGCAGACCTGATTTTCAATAAACAGCTTGTGTAACACGTCCAGCGGCGCGATAGAGGCCACATTTCCGGCGCCGAGCACCAGCGCCAGCTTGCCCTGCCGCGCGGCCGGCGGGATGTCGTATGCGGCTGCCGCGCAGCGATCGAGATTGGCCCGGGTGACTCCCGGCTGCATCCAAATTTCAGCGCGAATACCGGAGAGCAGCAACCGATCCCAGAGCGTGCCGGGCACCACCCGCAGCGCCAGCCGGCCGTCCGCCAGCGTCCTCAGCGGGATCCGCCGCAGAAAGGTTTTCTCCTCCAGTTGCTCCAGGGTGGTGATAAGCCCGTTGCAGCCGACCATTAGCGCGCAGGGGCCCGCCAGCCATTCTTCGCCCGTCAGCGGATCCCCCGGCGGCAGCCCTTTAGCCCTCGCCGCCGCCTCCACCCACGCCGGCGCTATGCTGGCCAGGGCATCCTTGATCTGGCGCAGGAGCGCCAGACGACGGTTCACTGAGGTTTCCGCCCAGCGCTGGCGCGCCGCCGACAAGGCGTGCAGCGCTGCGTCATACTGAGAGCAGGTCGTCAGACCGGGTCGCGCGTGGCTCATTGTCCCTCACTCATTAAAATTTCCCCGTAGGCCTGGCGCAGCTGGTTTTTAAGCACCTTACCCGTGGCGCTGACCGGTAGCGCATCGACAAATATCACCCGATCCGGGATCTGCCACTTGGGCACCCGTTTCTCAAACCAGGCCAGCAGATCGCTCTCCTCCACTTCCCCCCCTTCCGCACGGACGCACAGCAGCACCGGCCGTTCGTCCCAGCGCGGGTGGCGGGCGGCGATGGCCGCCGCGCTGCGTACCGCCGGATGCGCGATGGCAATATTCTCCAGCTCAACGGTGGAGATCCACTCGCCACCGGACTTGATAATATCCTTTGCCCGATCGCTGATCACCAGATAACCATTGGCGTCGAGCGTACCGATATCGCCGGTATCAAACCAGCCTGCCGCGGTCAGGGCGCTTTCGTCCTGACCATAGTATTGCTCTACCACCCAGTGCCCCCTCACCTGCAGATACCCCTGACTTTGACCATCCCGGGGCAACGGTTCGCCATCCACGTCGACCACCTGCAGCTCGATGCCAAAAATAGGCCGCCCCTGACCGGTACGCTGCTTTTGCTGCTCCTGTGCCGGGAGGGCGTCATGTTTGCTCAACAGCGTGTTGATGGTGCCGATAGGCGATGTTTCGGTCATTCCCCAGGCGTGGGTCAGCGCAATGCCGTAATCGCGCTGAAAGGCCTCGGCCATCGACGGCGGCAGCGCGGAGCCACCAACCAGCGCACGTTTGAATTCAGGCATTCTCACGTCTGTCCGACGCATCGCCGCCAGCAAGCCGGCCCAGATCACCGGTACGCCAAACCCCACGGTTACTTTCTCGGCAGCCAGCAGCTGCAGCAGGCTGTCGCCATCGAGGTGCGGCCCCGGCAGCACCAGCCGCGCCCCGACCATGGCGGCGATAAACGGCGTCCCCCACGCGTTGACATGGAACATCGGCACCACCGGCAACAGACTGTCCCTGGCCGATATCCCGGCGGCGTCCGGCTGATTGCCGCTCAAAGCGTGCAGGACCAGCGAACGATGGGTATTCAACACCCCTTTCGGCCGGCCAGTGGTTCCCGAGGTATAGCAGAGCGAGGCCGGCGTCAGTTCATTCAACTGCGGCCAGCGATAGTTTGCCATTCCCTGCTGCAACAGATCGTCATAAAACAGCAATGAGGGCAGCTGGCTGAGCGCCGCTTCGCTGCGCGGCTCCATCAGCACGAGGTGTTTCACCGTCGGCAGCTGCGCCTGCAGCTGCGCTACCAGCGGCAAAAAGGTCTGATCAAAGAACAGCACTTCGTCGGCAGCGTCGTTGAGGATATACAGTAGATGGTCAACCGACAGCCGCGGATTGACGGTATGCGTTACCCAGCCGCCGGAGGCGACGGCAAAATAGATCTCCAGGTGGCGACGGTTGTTCCATGCGAGGGTGGCGCAGCGGGCGCCCGGTGGCAGCCCCAATGATGCCAGCGCCGACGCCAGCCGCTGAGCGCGGCAGGCCACCTCCCCCCAGCTGCTGCGCTCCTTCTCACCGCCAGCGCTCACCGAGACGATCTCGGTCTCGCTGTGGTATTGCGCCGCATGGCTGAGCAGCGCGGTGGTGGTAAGATCCTGATAAATCATCGGTGACGGCATGGCGGGGTCTCCTTTGCAGACTTCCGGGCGGGGGAACAGGGTCGCGGCGCGAACGTGCGGACGCCTATTGAATCTGGTCTACATTTGCCGGTATGCACAAAAAAACGTACAGAAATCAGCGGTCACGCACAAAATAGAGTAGGGAATCGCTCAGAAAGGAGAAGCCGAGAATGGCAGGATGGAGGTCATTGCCCGGCGCCGGTCCGGGCGATATCGTCAGAGCGACCGCCGGGGGCTGACGGTAGCCAGGAGAAAGTTATGCGCGTCTCAGGGGGAAGCGGATCAGCATCGTCCGCCGTCGCGCTGGTCTTTGCCCTTCCCTTTTGCGGCTCGCCGCTGCAAAACACGCTCCATGATGCCGACAACGCCGTTGAGGGGTTTCCACAGCGCCACCAGCAGCAGCAACGGGCCGTATATTCGCACACCACCCTTCGCGGCCTGACCGGTGAACAGCAGGGCTAAACCATCCAGCAGCAGGCACAATGCGCTGCCGGTGCCGACGAACAGACACAGCAGGAAGAGGATCGGTCGGCTGTCGGCGTGTAGCGGTAAAGCACGCTGGCTCCAGACGCCAACGAGAATGGCCGCGAACAACATGATCGCTTCGATAACCAGCGGATTATGCATGGTCTGACTCCTGTCATGACGTGACATCCTTGTCAGCAGCGCTGCCGGAGGCGGCGGGCGTCGCCCTCGTCCCCGGCAGGCTGCTTCAGTTTACAGCGCGTTTTCCTGTAGCAGCTTATCGATAAAGGCGGGCACCACTTCGCTCGCCAGTCCGTAGTGCTTTTCGGCAAACTCGCTGCCCACCTGGCTGGGCTCCAGGTTCAGTTCAACGGTGTGGGCGCCGTGCAGCCGCGCCTCGTGCACAAAGCCGGCCGCCGGATAAACGTGGCCGGAGGTGCCGATGGCGATAAAGATATCCGCTTCGGCCAGCGCGCTGTAGATCTCGTCCATCCCCAGCGGCATTTCGCCAAACCAGACCACGTGGGGACGCAGCGCCGCCGGGAACTGGCAGCAGTGGCACTTGTCCTCTGCGGTGACGTCGCCGGTCCACTCCAGTACCTGGCCACTCCACGAACAGCGCACCTTCAGCAGCTCGCCGTGCATATGGATCACCCGGCGGTTGCCGGCGCGTTCGTGCAGATTATCGATATTCTGGGTGACCAGCAGAAAATGGTCGCCCAGCAGATCCTCCAGACGCGCCAGCGCCAGATGCGCCGCGTTCGGCGCGATCTCCGGACTCTGCAGCTGACGACGGCGGGCGTTGTAGAACGCCTGCACCAGCGCCGGGTCGCGGGCAAAACCTTCCGGCGTCGCCACATCTTCCACCCGATGCTCTTCCCACAGGCCATCGGCCGCGCGGAAAGTTTTGATCCCCGACTCCGCCGATATCCCCGCGCCGGTTAACACCACCACTCTCGGTTTGGCCATCGCTTCAGGCTTCATCCTGTCCTCCCTAAAGAAAATCCGCTGACGCAGACGGTCACGCAACTGACGTTTATTGCGACGAAAACGGCTCAATCGATGTAAACGGCGCGACTGCATAGCTACCTCTGTGATTAATGAGTCAGATGAAGGAAGGCCGCACCGCGCATTCCCCCGGCATCGCCGTGGCGCGCGCGCTCAATGCGCGGTACCCTGGCGACCGGCAGAAGATGGCGCGGTAATCGCTGCGCCAGCCCTTCGCTAATGGCCGTAAAGTTAGATAATCCACCGCCGAGCACCAGCAAATCCGGGTCGACAATGGTCAGTATATTCCCCAGACACACCGCCAGCAGATCGAGATAGCGCTCTACGTGCGCCTGGGCGCGCGGATCGTGCTGCTGCCACTGCGCCACAATCTCCGGCGAGGTGAGCGGTTGCTGATAAAAATGTTCATACAGCCAGGCAAAACCGCGGCCGGAGAGATAATTTTCAATGCAGCCCAGCTGGCCGCAGCCGCAGCGAAGCAGCGGAAAATCACGCCCGACCACCTCCAGGGCATCCACCGGCAGACGAATATGACCAAACTCGCCGGTGATATAGCTATGTCCGGTAATCGATTTACCGTTCAACACCAGGCCGCCGCCCACGCCGGTGCCGAGGATCAGCCCCATCACCAGCGGGTATTGCGTAAACTCATCGTCCCACGCTTCCGACAGCGCGAAGCAGTTGGCGTCATTATCGAGGCGCACATCGCGCCCCAGCCGCGCGCTGAGGTCGGCGCGCAGCGGCCGGCCGCTGGCGGCAGGCACGTTAGCGGCATACAGCGTGCCGTCCGCCGTTTCCGGCATCCCCGGGATACCGATCCCAACCGACCCCTGCTGGTCGAAGCGCTCATCGGCCTCGCGGACCAGCGCCTCTACCGCCTGAAGAAAATCCTCATAACTGCTTTTCGGCGTGGCGACGCGTTTTTCCCACTGCAGTCGCCGCTCCTGATTAAATACGCCCAGCGCTATCTTGCTGCCGCCAATGTCAAATCCATAGTACATTTCAGCAATTCCTCTTGTGTCGTCAGCCAGGCCGACGATGACGATAAATTACTGGCCACTCAGCACCCTCGCCGGGTCGATACGGCTGGCGCGGCGGGCGGGATACCAGCTGGCCAGCAAACTCAGCAACAGTGCTGTCACCAGCACATAAAAGACGTCCAGCCAGTGCAGTTCTGACGGCAGGAAGTCAATAAAATAGATGTCGCCGGAGAGGAATTTATGCCCAATCAGGTATTCGATGCCGTTGATGATTGACGTCAGGTTCAACGCGCAGATCACGCCGATCACCACCCCAAACAGGCTGCCTACCGATCCGGCTAATAAACCATACCACACGAAAATCGCGCGAATTAAGCCGTCTTTTGCGCCAAGCGTGCGCAGCACCGCAATATCGCCGCTTTTGTCTTTGACCGCCATCACCAGCGTCGAGACGATATTGAAGCAGGCCACGCCGATCACCAGCACCATCGCCAGGTACATAATGGCGCGGATCATCTGGATATCGCGATACATATAGCCGTAGGTGCCGATCCAGCTCTTGATATAGACGTAGCTGTTGGTCACCTCGCCGGCGTCGCGCACCAGCTTGTTAGCATGGAAAACGTCGGTGACCTTGATGGCGATGCCGGTCACGCTGCCGCCCATCTCCAGGTACTGCTGCGCATCCTGCATCGGGATCATGGCAAAACTATGATCGAGCTGGCCGCTCAGCTGCAAAATACCTGTCACATGCAGCCTGACGCGTTTCGGCTGCAGCAGCTGATGGTCGGCGTCGGCGTTAGGGATCATGATCGACACCCAGTCTCCCTGCTTCACGTGCAGCGCATCAGCGACGCCTTTACCCAGAATCACCTGCTGTTCACCGGCCTTGAAGCCGGCCCACGCGTTATTCTGCACAAAGGTGGGCAGCGCGCTGAGCCGGGTTTCCTGCTGCGGGTCGACCCCTTTCACCTGGATGGCGCGCATATTGCTGCCGCTTTCCACCAGGCCGGTGAAGTTAATATAGGGCGCCGCGGCGACTATCCCCTTCACTTTCTGCACCTTAGCCAGCGCCTCCTGCCAGTTATTCCACGGCTGGTTCACGGGTTCGATTTCACCGTGCGGCACCACCGCCAACACGCGGTTATTCAGCTCGCGCTCAAAGCCGTTCATCGCGCTGAGGCCGACGATCAGCACTGCCACCCCCAGCGCAATACCGATGGTGGAGATCACCGAGATCAGCGACACCATGCCGCCGCGCCGCCGGCCGCGGCTGAAACGCAATGCAATCAGTAACGATAACGGAGAGGCCATTACTCGGCCCCCATCAGGGTCAGGTCGGCGGTCAGGCGGCCATCGCGCATCTCCAGCTGGCGGCTCATCCGCTTCGCCAGCTGCAGGTCGTGGGTCACCACCAGAAACGCGGTGCGCTGCGCGAGGTTCAGTTCGCCCAGCAGCTGGAAGATGCTGTCGGCGTTGCGAGCGTCGAGGTTACCGGTCGGCTCATCCGCCAATACCAGTCGCGGTTTGTTCACCAGCGCGCGGGCAATCGCCACCCGCTGGCGTTCGCCACCGGAGAGTTCCGACGGACGGTGATGGCTGCGGTGTTCAAGCCCGACCGCCTGCAGCATCGCTTTCGCCTGGCGTTCAATGTCCGCCGGCTTCTTTTTGCCAATCAGCAGCGGCATCGCCACGTTTTCCAGTGCGCTAAAGTCCGGCAGCAGATGGTGGAACTGATAGATAAAGCCCAGCTCGCGGTTACGCAGGTCGGCGCGCGCGGCGGTGGAGAGCTTGCTCATCGGCTGGCCGGAGAAAATCACGTCGCCAGAGGTGGGGGTATCGAGGCCGCCCAGCAGATGCAGCAGGGTACTTTTGCCGGAGCCGGAGGTACCGACGATGGCCATCATCTCGCCTTCATCAATGCTGAAGCTGACATTGTGCAGGACATCGGTTTGCACATTGCCTTCCTGATAGCGTTTGCACAGGTTGTCGCATTGCAGCAGGATCTTATTCATAACGTAAAGCCTCAGCGGGTTGAGTGGCGGCAGCGCGCCAGGAAGGGTACAACGTAGACAACAATGCCAGCGCCATCGCCACCAGGGCGATAACGACGACCTGCAGCGGCTCAATCGCCACCGGCAGCGCCGCGCCGTCAAGGAAGGCGCCGATGATCGGCATTAAATTATTCAACTGGCTGGCCAGCAGCGCACCAAGCACCGCTCCCAGCAGCGCGCCGACGATCCCTGCGCTGGCGCCCTGCACCATGAAGACGGCCATAATCTGCCGCGGCGTCAGCCCCTGGGTCTGCAGGATCGCCACTTCGCCCTGCTTCTCCATCACCATCATCCCCAGCGAGGTAATAATGTTGAAGGCCGCGACGGCGACGATCAGGCTGAGCAGCAGGCCCATCATATTTTTCTCCATGCGCACCGCCTGGAACAGTTCACCCTTGCGCTCGCGCCAGTCCTGCCACTGGGTGCCCGGCGGCAGCGTCTGCTGGCTGAGGGTATCCACTTGCAGCGGTTTATCCAGCCACAGGCGCCAGCCGGTGATATTCCCCAGCGGATAGCGCATCAAACGGGAAGCGTCGTCGATGTTGGTCAGCATCTGATAACCATCGACTTCGCTGTTGGCAGCGAAGGTGCCGATGACCGTAAACAGGCGCTGGCTCGGCACGCGGCCCATCGGCGTAAACTGGCTGGCGGAAGGAACCATCAGGCGAATTTTATCGCCGCGATTAACCCCCAGCTGACCCGCCAGCTGCTCGCCGAGAATAACGTTATATTTACCCGCCTGCAGATCGCTCTGTTTGACGTTCACCAGATACGGGGTCAGGGGATCGTTCTGCGCCGGGTCGATGCCCAGCATGACCCCAACCGCCACGCTGCGCGCGCTCTGCAGCACCACGTCGCCGGTGGTGATCGGCGCCACCCGGGTTACGCCCTGGAGTTTCGCCTCGCGCTCCGGCAGCTGTTGGGGATTCACCGAACCCTGTTTGGCGCTAAGTATGGCCTGGGGCATCAGCCCCAGGATGTTGTTTTGCAGCTCGCGTTCAAAGCCGTTCATCACCGACAGGACCGTCACCAGCGCCATGACGCCGAGGGTAATACCGATGGTGGAAAGCCAGGAGACGAAGCGACCGAAGCGGTCGGCTGCTCGCCCACGCATATAGCGCAGGCCGATAAAGAGTGCGGCAGGTTGATACATGTCATCCATCTGGTTGCTGATAGCCGATTCCCGAGTATATAAGCGATTAGGGGCAGCGTAAATGACTGATACCTGACGACTTTATTAGCAAAAATCCTAAAACCCAAGCAAATACAAACGGATAGATAAGTACTTACTTATTTATCTTTACGCTTATCGACAGCACTGACCTTTCTTCACCCAACACGCGATGGCAATTCGGGTTGGCGAATCCAGACCAATCGCGGATAATCTCACTATTGAATATCAGCGAGTTGCCCTCCATATCGGCAGAGCGAATCCCTAAGAGACCATGAAACCGTCTATGCCTGAACAATATCGATACTCATTGCCGGTGAAAGCCGGTGACCAGCGCCAGCTTGGCGAGTTGACCGGCGCAGCCTGCGCCACCCTGGTGGCGGAGATGGCCGAACGCCACAAGGGCCCGGTGGTGCTGGTGGCGCCTGACATGCAAAACGCGCTGCGTCTGAACGACGAGATCAGGCAGTTCACCGACAGCATGGTGATGGGGCTGGCGGACTGGGAGACGCTCCCTTATGACAGCTTCTCACCGCATCAGGACATCATCTCCTCCCGTCTTGCCACCCTTTACCAGTTACCCACCATGCAGCGCGGGGTGCTGATCGTCCCGGTCAGCACGCTGATGCAGCGCGTCTGTCCGCACAGCTTCCTTCACGGCCACGCGCTGGTGATGAAAAAGGGTCAGCGCCTGTCGCGCGATGCGCTGCGCGATCAGCTCGAGGGGGCCGGCTACCGCCATGTCGATCAGGTGATGGAGCATGGCGAATATGCTACCCGCGGCGCGCTGCTCGATCTGTTCCCGATGGGCAGCGACCAGCCCTACCGCCTCGATTTCTTTGACGATGAAATCGACAGCCTGCGCCTGTTCGACGTCGACAGCCAGCGCACGCTGGAGGAAGTGGCGGCCATTAACCTGCTCCCGGCGCACGAATTCCCCACCGACCAGACCGCCATCGAGCTGTTCCGCAGCCAGTGGCGCGACCGCTTTGAAGTGAAACGCGATGCCGAGCATATCTATCAGCAGGTCAGTAAAGGGACGCTGCCTGCCGGTATCGAATACTGGCAGCCGCTGTTCTTCAGCGAGCCGCTGCCGCCGTTATTCAGCTATTTCCCGTCCAGCACGCTGATCGTCAACACCGGCGATCTCGAGGCCAGCGCGGAGCGTTTCCAGAATGAAGCCCGCGCCCGTTTTGAAAACCGCGGCGTCGATCCGATGCGCCCGCTCCTGCCGCCGGAACTGCTGTGGCTGCGCAGCGATGAGCTGTTTAGCGAACTGAAAAAGTGGCCGCGCGTACAGCTGAAAACCGAGCGCCTGGCGGACAAAGCGGCAAATACCAATCTGGGCTACCAGACGCTGCCGGACATCGCCGTCCAGGCGCAAAACAAAGCGCCGCTGGATAATCTGCGCCGCTTCCTCGAAGCGTTTACCGGCCCGGTTATCTTCTCGGTGGAAAGCGAGGGTCGCCGTGAAGCGCTGAGCGAAATGCTGGCGCGGATTAAAGTTGCGCCAAAACACGTGCTGCGTCTGGAGGAAGCCACCGGCAACGGCCGCTATCTGATGATTGGCGCCGCCGAACACGGGTTTATCGACAGCCAGCGCGGCCTGGCGCTGATTTGCGAGAGCGACCTGCTCGGCGAGCGCGTCGCGCGCCGTCGTCAGGATTCCCGTCGCACCATTAACCCTGACACACTCATTCGCAACCTTGCCGAACTGCATATCGGCCAGCCGGTCGTTCACCTGGAACACGGCGTGGGCCGCTACGCAGGCATGACCACCCTGGAGGCGGGCGGCATCACCGGCGAATACCTGATGCTGACGTACGCCAACGATGCCAAATTATACGTTCCGGTCTCCTCCCTGCATCTTATTAGCCGCTACGCCGGCGGAGCGGAAGAGAACGCGCCCCTGCACAAGCTGGGCGGCGATGCCTGGACCCGGGCGCGGCAAAAAGCGGCCGAGAAGGTACGCGACGTCGCGGCCGAATTGCTGGATATCTACGCCCAGCGCGCAGCGAAAGCCGGGTTTGCCTTTAAACACGACCGCGAACAGTATCAGCTGTTCTGCGACGGTTTCCCATTTGAAACCACGCCGGATCAGGCGCAGGCGATCAACGCCGTCCTCAGCGATATGTGCCAGCCGCTGGCCATGGACCGCCTGGTGTGTGGCGATGTGGGCTTCGGCAAAACTGAAGTGGCCATGCGCGCCGCCTTCCTCGCCGTGGAGAACCACAAACAGGTGGCGGTACTGGTGCCGACCACCCTGCTGGCTCAGCAGCACTATGACAACTTCCGCGATCGTTTCGCCAACTGGCCGGTACGCATCGAAATGCTCTCCCGTTTCCGCAGCGCTAAGGAGCAGGCGCAGATCCTCGAGCAGGCCGCGGAAGGCAAAATCGATATCTTGATCGGCACCCACAAGCTGCTGCAGAGCGAGGTGAAGCTCCGCGATCTGGGGCTGCTGATCGTCGACGAAGAGCACCGGTTTGGCGTGCGGCATAAAGAGCGTATCAAAGCGATGCGCGCCGATGTCGATATCCTGACCCTCACCGCCACGCCGATCCCGCGAACGCTGAACATGGCGATGAGCGGGATGCGGGATCTGTCGATCATCGCCACGCCGCCGGCGCGCCGCCTGGCGGTAAAGACCTTCGTTCGCGAATACGATGCGCTGGTGGTGCGCGAGGCGATCCTGCGTGAAACGCTGCGCGGCGGCCAGGTTTACTACCTGTTTAATGACGTCGAGAACATCCAGAAAGCCGCCGACAAACTGGCGGAGCTGGTGCCTGAGGCGCGGATCGCCATCGGCCACGGTCAGATGCGGGAGCGTGAGCTGGAGCGGGTGATGAATGACTTCCATCACCAGCGCTTCAATGTGCTGGTGTGCACCACCATCATCGAAACCGGGATCGACATTCCCACCGCCAACACCATCATCATCGAACGCGCCGACCATTTTGGCCTCGCCCAGCTGCACCAGCTGCGCGGCCGCGTTGGCCGCTCCCATCACCAGGCCTATGCCTGGCTGCTGACGCCGCATCCAAAGGCGATGACCACCGATGCGCAAAAGCGCCTCGAAGCCATTGCCTCGCTGGAAGATCTCGGCGCCGGCTTTGCGCTAGCCACCCACGATCTGGAGATCCGCGGCGCCGGGGAACTGCTGGGCGAAGATCAGAGCGGTCAGATGGAGACCATCGGCTTCTCCCTGTATATGGAGTTGCTGGAGAATGCGGTGGATGCGCTGAAAGCCGGGCGCGAGCCGTCGCTGGAGGATCTCACCAGCCAGCAGACGGAAGTCGAACTGCGCATGCCTTCCCTGCTGCCTGACGATTTCATCCCCGACGTCAATACCCGCCTGTCGTTCTATAAGCGCATTGCCAGCGCCAAAAACGAACAGGATCTGGAGGAGATCAAAGTCGAGCTGATCGATCGTTTTGGCCGCCTGCCCGACGCCGCCCGCAACCTGCTGGATATCGCCCGTCTGCGTCAGCAGGCGCAGAAGCTGGGGATCCGTAAACTGGAAAGTAACGAAAAAGGCGGCGTGATCGAATTTAACGAGAAAAACAACGTCAATCCGGTGTGGTTAATTGGCCTGCTGCAGAAGCAGCCGCAGCACTTCCGCCTGGACGGGCCGACGCGCCTGAAGTTCATGCAGGATCTCGAGGAGCGTAAGACGCGGATGGACTGGGTTCGCCAGTTCATCCGCCAGCTGGAAGAGAACGCCGTCGCCTGATCGCGGGGGGATATGGCCTTTACGCCGTATCCCCCTTTCCACATATCTGGCAATCTTTACAAACATTTTGCAATCCGCCTGGATTTCCCCACACAGACTCACGCCATAATCTCATCTCCTTTTTCATATAAAAATAACCACTTATATATTTTGGAGTTATGGTAATGAGAATCCGTTTCCCCTTGATGCTGGCGCTGGTCGCGCTGGTTGCTGCGCTGGCGCTGCCCGCGCGCGCTAACACCTGGCCCCTTCCCCCGCCGGGCAGCCGACTGGTGGGGCAGAATCAGTTTCATGTGGTGCAGGATAACGGCGGTTCGCTGGAGGCGATTGCCAAAAAGTACAATGTCGGCTTCCTGGCCCTGCTGCAGGCCAATCCCGGGGTGGACCCCTACGTTCCGCGCGCCGGCAGCGTGCTGACCATCCCCCTGCAGACGCTGCTGCCCGATACGCCGCGCGAAGGGCTGGTGATTAACCTTGCCGAACTGCGCCTCTACTATTACCCGCCGGGCAAGAATGAAGTGACCGTCTACCCGATAGGCATCGGCCAGCTGGGCGGAACCACCATCACACCGACAATGGTTACCACCGTGTCCGACAAGCGGGCCAATCCGACCTGGACGCCAACCGCCAACATTCGCGCGCGCTACAAAGCGATGGGGATTGAGCTGCCGGCGGTGGTGCCTGCCGGTCCTGACAACCCGATGGGACATCACGCCATCCGCCTCGCCGCCTATGGCGGAGTCTATCTCCTGCACGGCACCAATGCCGATTTCGGCATTGGTATGCGCGTCAGCTCCGGCTGTATTCGTCTGCGCGACAACGATATCAAGGCGCTGTACAACGCCATCTCGCCGGGCACGAAGGTGAATATTATCAACACGCCGATCAAGGCGTCGGTAGAGCCGGACGGTCGCCGTCTGGTTGAGGTCCATCAGCCGCTGTCTGAGCATATCGATGACGACCCGCAGACCCTGCCTATTACGCTTAACGCGGCCATTAAGGCGTTCAAACAGGCGCCGCAGACCGACGGAACAGTGATGGAGCGCGCGATGAATTACCGCTCGGGCATGCCCATTGACGTCACCCGTCATGCGGACCCCGGCCCGCAGTCGCTGTAACCTCACACCGCAGAAAACAAAAAACCCGCCTGAAGGCGGGTTTTTTGTTGGCAAGGGTCAAACAGGGGTACAACAGGGTTTTACTCATCGCTGACCGGTGAAGGGGGCCGGGCAGCGACGCATCGGGTTTACTTGTAGATAACCGCGGTACCGTGAAGGGTATTCGGACCGGTTACCGAAGTAATACGGTATGAGGTGGCGCCCATCTCATCCGCTTTCTGCGCCAGCTGGTCTTCCAGCGAACCCAGGTTAGTCCCTGCGGAAGCTGAGATAGTACCCACTTTATGCTGGCCGGCTGGGGTGGACTGCACCTCAACAGCGGCAAAGCTGGCGAAAGAGAGGGAGCTAAGAACGGCGGCAATAGCCAGAGTATTAACGGTTTTCATGATTATTATACCTATGCAGATGAATTTTATAGTAGGGTCGTAAGCATTAACTTAACGATCGATAGGTAAATATTAATGTGATCTAAGTCACACGTCAACGCATTTTTATAACGATCGTTTAACTATTTATAAAATGCTTAATTTTCATACGCATATGAATTATTTATTTTTGAACCAACAGCGCTGGCCCCGGCGATCGTTTATTTTTATAATGACGATTCACCAAACCAACATAGGTACAACGGCATCATGACAACTGACGTTCAAAGTTGCGCCAAAAAAAGCCGTGGCCGACCGAAGGTGTTCGACAGGGATGCGGCGCTGGACAAAGCCATGACACTCTTCTGGCAGCACGGCTATGAGGCGACCTCGCTCGCCGATCTGGTCGAGGCGACAGGAGCAAAAGCCCCCACCCTGTATGCGGAATTTGTGAATAAAGAAGGACTGTTCCGCGCAGTATTGGACCGTTACATTTCGCGCTTTGCCGCGAAGCACGAAGCCGTGCTGTTTGCTGAGGGAAAATCCGTCGATCGGGCGTTGCGCGACTACTTCACCGCGGTCGCCACCTGTTTTACCAGCAAAGAGACACCGGCCGGCTGCTTTATCATTAATACCTCCGCCGCGCTGGCCGCCTCCTCGACGGATATCGCCAATACCATCAAATCCCGCCATGCGATGCAGGAGCAGGCGCTAACCCAGTTTCTGCAGCAGCGGCAAGCACAGGGCGAACTGCCCGCGGGCCGCGACGTGGGGCAGCTGGCGCAGTTTCTCAACTGTGTCCTGCAGGGGATGTCCATCAGCGCACGGGAAGGCGCCGATTTTGACAAACTGATGCAAATCACTGACACCACCCTCCGTCTCTGGCCGCTGGTCCTCGAGTCCTGATGCGCCCCGCTTCCGGCGGTGTTCAACCGCCGGAACCGCCAGCCGTTTCGCTTTATCCCCACAAAATAGATTGATTTTTATTACCTTTTCTCGCGCAAGATAAACGCAAATGATATTGATTGCGATATTCATTATGTGCAAAATCCTTTTTTGAGTTTTTCCAGATGTTTCGCATTGTAACGAATACCGGCCCGACGCCGGCCCATAACAACGACAAAGCAACTTGCTCATAAAAGGAATGGATATGAAAAAGCGCCTCTGGGTGCTCCACCCTCTGCTGCTGGCCAGCGCGCTGCCTGCGCTGGCGGCTCAGTCTGAAGAAGACAGCATCATCGTTAGCGCGAACCGCACCCATCGCACCGTAGCCGAAATGGCCCAAACCACCTGGGTCATTGAGGGCCAGGAAATTGAGCAGCAGGTCCAGGGCGGAAAAGAGTTCAAAGACGTGCTGGCGCAGCTGATCCCGGGCATCGACGTCAGCAGCCAGGGGCGCACCAACTATGGGATGAACATGCGCGGGCGCGCCATCGTCGTGCTGATTGACGGCGTCCGGCTCAACTCTTCCCGCACCGACAGCCGCCAGCTCGACGCCATCGACCCGTTCAACATCGAGCATGTCGAAGTGATCTCCGGGGCAACCTCGCTGTACGGCGGCGGCAGTACCGGCGGACTTATCAACATCGTCACCAAAAAAGGGCAGCAGGATCGCCAGGTCGATCTTGAGGTGGGCAGCAAGAGCGGGTTTGCAAACAGCAACGATCATGATGAGCGTGTCGCGGCGGCGGTCAGCGGCGGGACAGACCACGCGTCCGGGCGTTTATCGGTAGCCTATCAGCGTTTCGGCGGTTGGTACGACGGCAATAACGATGCGCTGATCCTCGATAACACCCAAACGGGGCTCCAGCACTCTGATCGTCTGGACGTCATGGGGACGGGAACGATCGAGATCGACGACAACCGCCAGCTGCAGCTGGTCACCCAGTACTATAAAAGCCAGGGCGATGATGACTATGGCCTGTGGCTCGGGAAAAATATGTCCGCGGTCACCAGCGGCGGCAAAGCGTACACCACCGATGGGCTCAATTCCGATCGTATCCCCGGCACCGAGCGCCATCTGATCAGCCTCCAGTACTCCGATGCCGATTTCTTCGGCCAGAATCTGGTGAGCCAGGTGTACTATCGCGATGAGTCCCTCACCTTCTATCCATTCCCGACGCTCAGCAAAGGTCAGGTCAGCAGCTTCTCCTCGTCGCAGCAGGATACCGATCAGTACGGGGCAAAGCTGACCCTCAACAGCCAGCCGCTGGCGGGATGGGATCTCACCTGGGGTCTCGACGCCGATCATGAGACCTTCAATGCCAACCAGATGTTCTTCGATCTGCAACAATCGCTGGCGTCCGGCGGGCTGCACAACGAATCGATCTACACCACCGGCCGCTATCCGGGATACAGTATCTCCAACGTCGCGCCGTTCCTGCAGTCGAGCTATGATCTGAACGATATCTTTACCCTCAGCGGCGGAGTTCGCTACCAGTGGACCGAAAACCGGGTTGACGACTTTGTCGGCTACGCCCAGCAACAGGATATCGCCAACGGCAAAGCGCGCTCCGCCGACGCCATCAAAGGCGGCAAAACCGATTATGACAACTTCCTGTTTAACGCCGGGATCGTGGCCCATCTGACCGAGCGTCAGCAGACCTGGTTTAACTTCTCGCAGGGCGTTGAGCTGCCGGATCCGGGTAAATACTATGGCATCGGGAAATACGGCGCGGCGGTCAATGGTCATCTGCCGCTGCTCTCCAGCGTCAACGTCGATGACTCGCCGCTGCAGGGGATCAAAGTTAACTCGTATGAGCTGGGCTGGCGCTATACCGGCGATAACCTGCGCACCCAGCTGGCGGCGTATTACTCGACTTCGGATAAGACCATCGTCGTCAACCGTACCGATATGACCATCGATGTTCAGTCCGACAAACGGCGTATTTACGGCGTTGAGGGTGCGGTCGATTACTTTATTCCGGACAGCGACTGGAGCGTCGGCGGCAACTTCAACGTGCTGAAATCACAGGTGCAGACCGATGGCCGCTGGCAGAAGTGGGACGTCACCCTCGCCTCGCCGTCCAAAGCCACCGCCTGGGTGGGCTGGGCGCCGGATCCGTGGAGCCTGCGCGTGCAGAGCCAGCAGGTGTTTGACCTCAGCGACGCCGCCGGCAACAAGCTGGAAGGCTATAACACCGTCGATTTTATCGGCAGTTACGCGCTGCCGGTGGGGAAACTGACCTTCAGTATCGAAAACCTGCTTAACGAAGACTATATCACCATCTGGGGCCAGCGCGCGCCGCTGCTCTACAGCCCAACCTACGGCAGCTCGTCGCTGTATGAATACAAGGGCCGCGGCCGCACCTTCGGTCTGAATTACGCGTTAACCTTCTGATAAAAAAAGCCCCTCAGCCTGAGCGATTGAGGGGCTAATCAATACACAAATCTGTTTTTAGATTTTGTTGTTCAGGACCAGCTGGCCGTTGTTGTCCAGCGGGATCTGGCTGCCAGGATCGTGATCCATCCGGATTTTCCCCTGCTGATCGCCTATCTTATAGGTCACATCGTAACCCAGCATTTTGTCGGATTTGTCATACACCGTTTTGCAGCGCTGCTGCGTGGTGGTGTAGGTGTCGTTGTCCTGCATCGCGCCCTGGATCTGGTTACCGGCATAGCCGCCGCCCAGCGCGCCCACCACCGTCGCCACGCTGCGTCCGTGACCGCCGCCGAACTGGTGGCCAATCACCCCGCCCGCCACCGCGCCCAGCACGGAACCGGCGATGCGGTTTTCATCCTGTACCGGACGACGATGGGTCACGGTGACATTGCGGCATTCCTGGCGCGGGGTTTTCACGGTTTCTTTAATCGGTGTACTGGAGACCACTTGCGCATACTGCGGGCCGCGATCTAACACGTTGAGACCAGCGACAGCTGCAACGCCCAGCGCGGCAGCCACGCCTATCCCTATACCCGCCAACATAGATTTATTCACGGGAGATCCTCCTTTGTTGCTGTTGATACAATTTTGCAACCGGACCCGGGAAGGCGCAAATCAGATAGCGGATGAAAAGTGCGAGAATTCGCTGCAAATCAAAGGGATTCAGAGGATTCCGAGCGGGATCGCCGCCGGTTCAGCAGAAGAGCCCGGAGGCGCAGCCAGGGCGCGCTCCGGGTCGCAACAGCGATTAATGCAGCTTGAGGCGCGGGCGAATGATGCGGTTGATGCGCCCAACCAGCATCATCAGGCCGGTTTTGAAATAGCCGTGCAGGGCGATCTGGTGCATACGGTACAGGGAGATGTACACAAAGCGCGCAATGCGCCCTTCCACCATCATCGAGCCGCGCATCAGATTGCCCATCAGGCTGCCGACGGTGGAGTAGTTGGATAGCGACACCAGTGAGCCATGGTCTTTATAGGTATACGCCTTCAGCGGTTTACCTTTCATCTGCGCGAGGATGTTATTCAGCGCGCAGGTAGCCATCTGGTGCGCCGCCTGGGCACGCGGTGGCACAAAGCCGCCCTCCGGACGGGCGCAGGAGGCGCAGTCGCCAATGGCGAAAATATCCGCGTCGCGGGTGGTCTGCAACGTCGGCTCAACCACCAGCTGATTGATACGGTTGGTTTCCAGGCCGCCGATCTCTTTCATGAAATCTGGCGCTTTGATCCCGGCCGCCCAGACCATTAGATCCGCTTCAATATATTCGCCATCTTTGGTGTGCAGGCCGCCCGCATCGGCGCTGGTGACCATGGTCTGCGTCAGCACCCGTACACCCAGCTTGGTCAGCTCATTATGCGCCGCCCCGGAAATGCGCGGCGGCAGCGCCGGCAGAATGCGTTCGCCCGCTTCGACCAGCGTGACGTTCAGCGCTTCGTTGGTCAGCCCTTTGTAGCCGTAGCTGTGCAGCTGTTTCACGGCATTATGCAACTCAGCGGAGAGTTCCACGCCGGTGGCGCCGCCGCCGACGATGGCAATGTTTACTTTACCGTTAGCGCCGAGGTTCGCGGAGTATTTAAGGAACAGGTTGAGCATTTCCTGATGGAAACGACGCGCCTGGTGCGGGTTGTCGAGGAAAATGCAATTCTCTTTAACGCCAGGGGTGTTGAAGTCATTCGAGGTACTGCCCAGCGCCATCACCAGCGTGTCGTACGGCAGTTTACGCTCAGCCACCAGCAGCTCGCCTTTTTCATTGCGCAGCTCGCCGAGGGTGATGGTCTTCCCTTCGCGATTGATATCGACCACCGACCCCAGCTGGAACTGGAAGCCGTGGTTGCGGGCATGGGCCAGATAGCTCAGCGCATCGACACCTTCATCCAGAGAACCGGTGGCCACTTCGTGCAGCAGCGGCTTCCACAGATGGCTGTGGTTACGGTCCACCAGGGTGATTTTCGCTTTCTTATGGCGCCCTAACTTTTTCCCCAGCTGAGTTGCCAGTTCCAGTCCGCCTGCGCCGCCACCCACAATTACGATTTTTTTCAATGGCGTAGTCATGTGTACCCCTAAAATTATTAACCAATTGTTAAATAAAAGTTATTAAAATAGCCTTTATTTAACAACAAGTTACGTCAATGAAACCATTCAGCACTGTCGAGAATACCATGAACGGTGCATTGGTCATACCAAAATTGATGTGCATCAAGTTTTGTCGCGTATTTTTTCAGCGAAACCAATAAGTGTAGACATGAAAAAACCCGCGCGGCGAACCCGGCGCGGGTTTGGAGACAGGGGAAAGGCTTAACCGAGGGTTTTAAACGCTTTCAGCCGCTGCAGGTGCGGCGAAATGTTTTTAAACTTATGGGTCTGCTCTTCATCCCAGATAATTTCATAATAGTGGTGCAGAAGGTCGGCGGAACGCTGGCTGTCCAACGCTTCGTCCTGTCGGGAAAGCACCACCAGACAGCGATCGCGGTTCTTTTCGCGGAAGTTGGTCACGCATTTGGTGGCGATGTCAGCATACTCTTCCGGTCGGTCGATTTTGCCTTCCATATTCTCATGCGGAAACAGGTTCGGATTGAACACCGCCTGACGGATATCGCACAGGAAACCAATCCGCTCCGCCCAGTAACCGCCGAGTCCAACGCCGCAGATCAGCGGCCGGTCATCGGCGGTAAGCTGCAGCATTTTATCAACCTCTTTCAGCAGATGCTGCATGTCGTGCTTAGGATGGCGCGTGCTGTAGCTTATCAACCGCACGTCAGGGTCAATAAACTGCAACTGCATCACCTTCTCGTGGTTACCGGGGCTGTTCGAGTCAAAACCGTGTAAATAGATAATCATCGCATCCTCACCAGACAACAACGCCCCGCAGAGCGTTACGCGGACTTCGCCTCTTGCCAGCGCGCATGAAGCTGCTCCAGCTGGGCACTCACCGTTTTCCAACGGGCTGAATCCCTTAACTCCTGACGGGAAAAGGAACCTTTATGATACAATTTCGTAACACGCTCTGCTTTGATCGGCGACAGGTTATCCAGCACACTGACCGCGCCCTTACGATTATTGCAGACGAGTATCATATCGCAACCGGCGTCGAGCGATGCCTGGCCGCGTTCGGCATAGCTGCCCATGATCGCCGCCCCTTCCATCGACAGATCGTCGGAGAAAATCACCCCATCGAAGCCCAGCTCGCCGCGCAGCACCGTTTTCAGCCAATAGGCCGAACCGCTCGCCGGACGCGGGTCGAGCTCCGGGTAAATCACATGCGCCGGCATAATGGCATCCAGACGCTGCTCGGCGATAAGGCTTTTGAATACCGCCATATCGTGGTCGCGGATAACCGATGCCGGACGCGGATCGAAGGGGGTTTCTTTGTGCGAATCGGCAGTCACCGCCCCGTGTCCCGGGAAGTGTTTGCCGGTGGTTTTCATGCCCGCGGCGTGCATGCCGTCAATGACGTGACGCGCCATCGTCAGCGCTTTCTGCGGATCTTCATGATAAGAACGTTCGCCGATTGCGGCGCTGATGTGACCGACGTCCAGCACCGGCGCAAAGCTGATATCGATGTCCATGGCGATCATTTCGCTGGCCATCAGCCAGCCAGCCTCGGCGGCCAGTTTGCCCCCCTCTTCCATCCCCAGCAGCGCAGCGAAAGACTGGGCCGCCGGTAAACGGGTAAAGCCTTCGCGGAAACGCTGAACGCGTCCCCCTTCCTGATCGACCGCCACCACCAGATGGTTACGGGAGGCTTCGCGGATCTGGCGCACCAGCTCCCGCAGCTGCGCCGGATCGTGATAATTTCGGGTGAAGAGGATCAACCCTCCCACCAATGGATGCGCCAGAATCTCTCGCTCTTCCGCATCCAGTTCATACCCTTCAACATCCAACATCACTGGGCCCACACTGACCTCTCTTATCCTTTGCGTTCGTTGTCTAACTGACACCATGTTTCATCTGCCAGCATGATAAATTGCCGATCCCCGCTCTGCCGCCAGCGCATTTCATACCAGCCCACCATGAGCAGCAGTACCCACGGACGCCAGCGCGCCACCTGCCGCCATAGCTGCTGCGCGTCGATAGCCGCCCGTCGGGCATATGCCGCCACCAGCTGGCGGCGCTCGTCCGGGGCGATCCACACGGCGGCCAGCTCCAGCGCGATATCGCCATCGCCGGCATATTCCCAGTCGATCAGCTTCAGACCGGCGTCACTGTGGATAATATTGCCGGCATGGACATCCATATGCAGCGGCGCCAGCCGCAGAGGACGAGGCTCTCCCCGGCGGCACAGCCGCTGATGCCAACGTAGCCAGCGCGGCGTGCGCCGGGCCGGATCGCTCCTCTGCCAGTACTGCGCCAGCAGCGGCCCGAGACTAACACGCCAGCCGAACCGCGGTTGCTGATGCAAATCATACAATAAGCCAGACAGCTGCGGGCAGTCAGGTAACTCGCTTTTCACCTCACCCGCGCAATACTCCACCACCATCCAGCAGGGCGAGTAAAACAGAGGATTGGGCGCCAGCCTGGCAGGCAGCCGGCGCAGCGCACGATACTGACGGCGAAAATAACAGGCAGCGGCAGACGGGTCGTGCGGCTGACGCAGCACTCGTCGCTGGTCGCCATCGCTGATAATCACACTGCCGCCGCTGAGGCCGGTCTGGCTCAGCGAGGCGACAGGATGATAGTGGGGAAAGAAGCGCGACAAGAGCTCGTCGCGCGTTAGCTTATTGTTGCTGAACCGCACCTTTACCTGACCAGATAATCTCGCCGGTTTGCACCAGCATCAACTGCATCTTTAGCTCGGGCGCGTTGACATTGCCAGTGGCATTGGAATAAAGCACATACTGCGCGCCCACGTTGCGGGCGATGCCCATGGCTTTGCTGCGGCTGCCGAGGCTGTCCTGCGGCGACAGGCCCAGCTGCTGCTTGGCGACCGCCAGCTGCTGCGGTGAAACAAGGGTAAATTTGCCGTTGCCCGCCAGCGCGTTACGTAACGCGGTGGTGGCTTCTCCGGCATTCAGCGAACCGTTGGTGCGGTTGTTCACGCTGTCAACCAGCAGAATACTGCCGGCATTGACCCCGCCCGCCTGCAGCATCTGTCCCACCATCGGCTGCACCGCGCCGTTCCAGTCATAATGACGCACGCGCGGCGCCGGCTGACCCGACTGCTGATCCTGATGCTCAATCGGTCCTGGCTGCGACGGGACGGAGGGCACCGCCGGTACCGTCGGCACCGTGGGCTGTGGCTGCGCAGGCTGCTGCGGCTGCGGTTTGGCCTCTTCTACCGGCGCGGGCTGCTCACGCAGCCCCGCACAGCCTGCGAGGAATATCGCCAGTGCTGTGATTAACGCATAGCGACACATTTTCATCATTATAATTACCCCTTACAGATAAAGATAAAGGCGGGCCTTATGCGCCCCCAGGATATTGGCGCTGCCATACAACGTCACCGAGGAGCGAGCCGGGACCACGATGGTGCGCGGTGCCTCCAGCGGGTGCATCTCCAGCCCTCGGGCGTCATACCAGAAAAAACGATAATGCACGGTGACCGGCTGTTGGCGCTCGTTATACAGCGTAGAGGAGGCGGTAGCCTGTATCTCCGTCGCCACGACGACAGGCTCGCTGGCGCTGATCCCGGCGGCCAGCACGCTCGACTCCATCACCAGCGCCTGCTGGTCAGAAACCGGGATCTCCGGGTGTGAACTACATCCGGCCAGCAGCCCCGCCGCCAGACACGCGCCCAAAAGGGTCCTTAGCATGGCGTTAGCCTTTGTGCGCCAGCATCGGACCCAGCGGACGACCGCCCAGCAGATGCATATGGATATGGTAAACTTCCTGGCCGCCGTGGCGGTTGCAGTTGACGATCAACCGGTAGCCATCGTCGGCGAGGCCTTCATCGCGGGCAATCTTCGCCGCGACGGTCATCATCCGGCCCAGGGCCAGCTCATGTTCGGTGGTGACGTCATTTACGGTAGGAATCAGAACGTTCGGGACAATCAGAATGTGGGTGGGCGCCTGCGGGGAGATGTCGCGAAAAGCGGTCACAAGCTCATCCTGATAAACAATATCCGACGGGATCTCCCGGCGAATGATTTTGCTGAAAATCGTTTCTTCTGCCATGACTGATTCCTTATTAGTTTTATCCCGTACGCTGGCCTGCTTCTGCAGATAAACGCAGACGCACAGGTTCCGGTAAGAGTATGAGCGACATCCTCCCTCTCTTTCAACCTGAAAGCTCTTTTTCTTATTCAACTATAGACTTAGCTGCTGAGGGAATAAGCATTTGGCGGACAGTTAGCAGGGTTATCGCCTCTGGAAGGCCTATCTTGTCACGTAAAAAAGGCAGCCAGTTGGCTGCCTTAGTCTCCCCGATACTACGTCTTAACTGTTACGGATGTACTCATCCATTTCAGTTTTCAGGTTATCGGACTTGGTACCGAAGATGGCCTGTACGCCAGAACCTGCCACTACCACGCCAGCGGCGCCCAGTTTTTTCAGGCCAGCCTGGTCAACTTTCGCTACATCCGCCACGCTAACACGCAGACGAGTAATACATGCGTCGAGGTTGGTGATGTTCTCTTTACCGCCGAAAGCGGCGATCAGAGCCGGAGCCATCTCGCTGGTTGCGCCAGCTTTGCTCTCTTCGGTGGTATCTTCACGACCCGGTGTTTTCAGATCCAGGGCTTTAATCAGCACGCGGAAAATGACGTAGTACACGATCGCATAGCAGATACCGACGATCGGGAACAGCCACAGCTTGCTGCTGTTACCGGACAGCACGATAAAGTCGATCAGGCCGTGAGAGAATGAAGTACCGTCACGCATACCCAGCAGGATACAGATCGGGAACGCCAGACCCGCCAGGATGGCATGGATAACGTACAGGATCGGCGCCACGAACATGAACGAGAACTCGATCGGCTCGGTGATACCGGTCAGGAACGAGGTCAGCGCGGCGGAGATCATGATACCGCCCACTTTGGCGCGGTTTTCCGGTTTAGCAGAGTGCCAAATCGCGATAGCCGCTGCCGGCAGACCGTACATTTTGAACAGGAAGCCGCCAGACAGTTTGCCCGCGGTCGGGTCGCCTGCCATGTAGCGCGGGATATCGCCGTGGAATACCTGACCAGCCGCGTTGGTGTATTCGCCGATCTGCATCTGGAAAGGAACGTTCCAGATGTGGTGCAGACCAAACGGCACCAGGCAACGCTCGATGAAACCGTAGATACCAAACGCCACCACCGGGTTCTGATAAGCAGCCCACTGGGAGAAGGTCTGGATCGCGGAACCGATCGGCGGCCAAATGAAGGAGAGGATCACGCCGGTGAAGATAGCGGCCAGACCAGAGATAATCGGTACAAAGCGCTTGCCCGCAAAGAAGCCGAGATATTCTGGCAGCTTAATGCGATAGAAGCGGTTAAACATGTACGCGGCGATAGCACCGGAGATAATACCGCCAAGCACGCCGGTATCAGCCAGGTGTTTTGCCGCAATCTCGTCAGCAGGTAAATGCAGCACCAACGGCGCAACCACCGCCATGGTTTTCACCATGATGCCGTAAGCTACCACTGCAGCCAGTGCGGATACACCGTCGTTATTGGTGAAGCCGAGGGCCACACCGATAGCGAAGATCAGCGGCATGTTGGCGAAAACTGAACCGCCTGCTTCTGCCATAACGTGGGAGACCACGCCTGGCAGCCAGCTGAAGTTTGCGGAACCGACGCCCAGCAGGATACCTGCGATAGGCAGTACGGATACCGGCAGCATCAGCGATTTACCGACCTTCTGCAGGTTAGCAAATGCATTCTTAAACATAATTGAGAGTGCTCCTGAGTATTTGGTACTTTTTTACGTTTTCACGCATTGGCCCGGGGGGAGAACCGCGCCGTGGACAGGACATCTAAGCGCCCTTTATTTATTACACAGAGTAAAATAATTAACGGGATGATTGTTTGACGGCTATCACGTTTCAATCAGCCTTCCGGTAAAAATTTACATCAGCTTACATAAGTTGTATCCAGATGTTGCCAAAAAACCTTCACCGCCACTTTTGTGGCGGTGAACTTTACTCGCTTTGGCTATTAATTACGAGCCTTAAAATAATAAGCAGATCAAGCAGGTTGCAAGCGGGCGGGGTCAATGTGGAACAGCGTGGCAAAATTGTCGGTGGTCTGCTGAGCCAGTTGCTCCAGCGACACACCCTTCAGTACCGCCATGTATTCAGCAACGTCACGCACCAGCGCCGGCTGGTTCTCTTTGCCGCGATGGGGTACCGGCGCCAGGTATGGCGAATCGGTCTCCACCAGCAGACGATCCAGCGGAACATAGCGCGCCGCATCGCGCAGCTGCTCGGCGTTACGGAAAGTGACGATACCGGAAAACGAGATATAGAACCCCATGTCGAGCAGCTTACCCGCCGTCTCCCTGTCCTCAGTGAAACAGTGTAGTACGCCTCCGCAATCCGTCACCTTTTCTTCGCGTAAAATGGCCAGGGTATCGGCGCGAGCGTCACGGGTATGCACGATCACGGGCTTGTTCAGCTCCCGGCCGATGCGGATATGGTCACGGAACGAAGTTTGCTGCTGGACTTTGGTTTCCGGGGTATAAAAATAGTCCAGTCCGGTCTCTCCCATCGCGACGACGCCCTCTTCCGCCGCCAGCGTGCGCAGCGTCTCCACCTCGTAGGGCTCATCCTGGTTTAACGGGTGCACGCCGCAGGAGAAGACGACGTTGTCACGCCTTCCTACCAGCTCGCGCATACTGCGGTAGCCAGGCAGCGTCGTGGCGACCGCCAGGCAAAATTTCACATCGCGTGCGGCCGCTTTTGCCAGTACGTCATCGACGTTTTTGTGCAGGGTTTGATAATCCAGACCATCAAGATGGCAGTGGGAGTCGACTAAAAACATAATGTCTCACTCAGAGGTGGGAGACGGGTAAAACCGTCCCGGGTTGCAGGTAATGTTCCCAGCGCAGCAGGCGCTCGGTGAGCAGCAGTTCGCGGTTGACGCCGACGACGTTCAGCAATTGCTCGCGGCAGGTACAGACGTCATGGGCAATCGCCTGCAGCCGGGCGGCGGGCAGACTGTGCGCCAGCTGCTCCAGCAGCGGCCAGACATCCGGGTTACTCACCAGGGCAATTCCCTGCTGTCGTTTTTGCGCATCGACCAGCAGCGATGCCAGCCAGTGCAGGCGAACCGCCGCCTGTTCATGATTGAGTATCGGCAGCAGCGCCAGCCAGTCACCGCTCGCCAGTGTGGTCGCCAGCGCCTGACACAGCTGCTGTCGCGCCGTCCACTGCGGCTCTTTAAGCAGTTCGAGCGCGGCGGCCGGCGCGCTGGCGCACAGACGTAACGCGGCCAGCAGCGCCTCCTGCGGCAGGTTCACCTCACGCTCCAGCCAGGCCAGGGCATAAGATTCCGTCGGCGGCGACAGGTGGTGCAGGCGGCAGCGACTGCGCAGGGTGGTCAGCAGACGCGCCGGCTCCTCGCAGGCGAGGAAGAACCAGGTATTTTCCGGCGGCTCCTCCAGCGTTTTCAGCAACGCGTTGGCGGCAGCATCGGTCAGCAAGGCGGCATCGCTAATCCATACCACCTTCGCCCCACCGAGGCGCGCGCGCTCATAGAGCTTGTCGTTGACATCGCGCACCGCGTCAATACCCAGCGCGCTCTTGCCTTTCTCAGGGCTCAGCGGATAGTAATCGGGGTGCGTACCGGCCTGCATCAGCTGGCAGCTGTGGCAGTGACCGCAGCTTTTATGCCCTTCAGGCTGGCGGCACATCAGGAAGCGGCACAGCGCATAAATCAACGCCTCGCCGCCCATCCCGCTCAGAGACTGTAACAGTAAGGCGTGGTGGCCACGTCCGGCCTGATAGCTACCGACCAGTTGCTCGAACGAGGGGCGCAGCCACGGATACCATTTCATGCCGGTTGCTCCGCCATCCACTGGGCGATCGTGGCGCGAATATCGCGTGCGACGGCATCCAGCGGCTGCGTCGCGTCCACCGTGCGGATAGAAGGATCTGCCGCAGCCAGCTCAAGGTAGCGCGCGCGGGTACGATTGAAGAAGTTCATCGACTCCTGCTCAATGCGATCCAGTTCGCCGCGGGCGCGGGCGCGCTGCAGCCCCACTTCCGGCGTAACGTCGAGGTACAGCGTCAAATCGGGACGAAAATCGCCGAGAACGGCGTCGCGCAGCGTCGCCAGCATCGTGCGGTCAATGCCCCTGCCGCCGCCCTGATAGGCCTGGGTGGAGAGATCGTGACGATCGCCGATCACCCACTGGCCGCGAGCCAGAGCAGGCTTAATTACCGTCTCCACCAGCTGGACGCGCGCCGCGTAAAACATCAGCACTTCCGCTTTATCGTTAATCACTTCATCGCCCGTGGACTGGATATCCAGCACCAGGCTACGCAGTTTTTCAGCAAGGATTGTGCCCCCCGGCTCACGGGTAAACACCATATCGTGAATACCTGCCGACTGCAGCGTCTCCACCACCAGTTGACGTGCGGTGGTCTTCCCGGCGCCCTCCAGCCCCTCGATGACGATATAGTTACTGCGCATTTTTTTCCTTAAGTACTTTCAGATAGTCCTGCACCGCGCGGTTATGGCTGACCAGGTTTGTGGTAAACGTATGGCCCCCTTTCCCGTCGGCGACAAAATAGAGGTATGGTGTTTTCGCCGGATGGGCGGCCGCCTTCAGCGACGCTTCGCCCGGCACCGCGATAGGGCCTGGCGGCAGGCCGCTGATGGTATAGGTATTGTACGCGGTCGGCGTCTCCAGATCCTTACGCGTTAACTTTCCATTATACCCTTCGCCCATCCCGTAGATCACCGTTGGGTCGGTCTGTAAGCGCATGCCGATGCGCAGGCGGTTGATAAATACCGACGCGACGCGATCGCGCTCTTCCGCCACCGCGGTCTCTTTCTCAATAATCGAGGCCATGGTCAACAGCTGATTCTGATCGGCATAGGGCAGATTATCCATCCGTCCTTCCCAAATCTTCGCCACTTCAGTGACCATTTTCTGATGCGCGCGCTTGAGGATGGCGATGTCGCTAGTATTGGCGGTGTACATCCAGGTGTCCGGCCAGAACCAGCCTTCCACCCAGTCGGCATGGTCAAGACCTAACGCCTTAGCCACCGTCGCGTAGCTATCGTCTTCAAGCGTGTGCTTCACGTAGGGAGCATCGCGCAGCTGACGAAGGTAGTCGCTGACGCGCATGCCTTCGACAAAGCGCAGCGGAAACTGCGCCTCTTTGCCGCTGGCCAGCAGCTGCAGCATCTCGCGCACCGTCATTTGCGGCGTGAGGCGATAGGTCCCGGCCTTGAAGTGAGACAGCTCAGGCTCCATCCGCAGCAGCCACTGGAACACGCGCGGGCGATTGATCACCTTCTCGCGATAGAGATCCTGCCCCAGCGCCAGCCGGCCGGTGCCGGCTTCGAGGGTAAAGATGGTCTCTTCTTTAATCAGCAGCTTGCTGTCCGCCAGCTGGCGTACCTTCCACATTCCTGCCGCCGCGGCGATGCCCAACAGCACCACCAGCAACAGGATAAAACGTAACATTTTCTTCATACTAACCAGACAGCTCACACAAAGGGGCTAAAAAATGGTAAAGCTCGCGCGAGGACCAGACGGTCTCATCCCAGCGACGAACCGGCACCAGCGGCATCAGCGCATTGCAGATCAGCACTTCATCGGCCTCCCGCAACGCCTCGGGACGCGCTGTCACTTCGACAACGCGAAACGTCGATGGTGCCAGCTGCGCGATACAGCGCTGCCGCATTATGCCGTTGACCCCGGCATAATCGAGTCGCGGAGTAAATACATCCCGTCCCTGACGCCAGAATAAATTCGCGGCACAGCATTCCGTAAGCCACCCGTCACTGTCAAGGACCAGCGCCTCATCGGCGTCCGTCTGTTCAAGATGAGAGCGAATCAGCACCTGCTCCAGACGATTAAGATGCTTCAGGCCAGCCAGCCAGGGGTTGCGCCCCAGGGTCACCGGGCTCCGGGTCAGGGTAATGCCCTCCTCCCGCCAGCGCGTGTAGTGCGCCGGAAGCGGAGAGACGCTCAGAATACGGGTGGGCGACGCACAGCCCGCCGTGCTGTATCCCCTTCCCCCAACGCCGCGGGTAAGGGTCACCTTAAGCACGCCCTGCGCGTGCGGTCGAGCCAGACGCTGCATCTCGTCGCTTAGCGTCAGCCAGTCGTCAAACGGGATGCGTAATTTTTCGCAGGTTGTCTGCAAACGCTGCAGATGGGTGTCCAGTAACGCAACCTGTCCATGCTGTATACGGGCAGTGGTAAAACAACCGTCGCCAAACTGGACGGCGCGATCGTTCGCCGCCAGCGTGTCCTGTTCAACGCCATTTATCAAGAACATAAAGGACTCCTTTTCACTGGTCGGTGAGTGTCTCAGGACACGGAGCAGAGGACAAGCGGAGAAAGCCGAATAAAAAAGGCCCGACAATCGGGCCTTTTGTTAAAGCAGTATCGGGGCATGCCCTGTCACACTTTTTTGAAGATCAGCGAACCGTTAGTGCCGCCAAAGCCGAAGGAGTTGCACAGGGTGTACTCCATACCGGAAACCTGACGCGCTTCGTGCGGAACGAAGTCGAGGTCGCAGCCCTCATCCGGGTTGTCGAGGTTGATCGTCGGCGGAACCGCCTGATCGCGCAGCGCCAGGATAGAGTAAATCGACTCTACCGCCCCTGCCGCGCCCAGCAGATGCCCGGTCATGGATTTGGTGGAGCTCACCAGTACGCGGCTCGCCGCATCGCCGAAGACAGACTTAACCGCCTGCGCTTCCGCTTTATCGCCAGCCGGCGTCGAGGTGCCGTGGGCGTTGACGTAGCCGATCTGGCCCGGTTCGATGCCCGCATCGCGAATGGCATTCACCATCGCCAGCGCGGCGCCCGCGCCATCTTCCGGCGGTGATGTCATATGGTAAGCATCGCTGCTCATGCCGAAGCCGACGATCTCGGCGTAGATTTTCGCGCCGCGTTTTTTTGCGTGCTCGTACTCTTCCAGCACCACCATGCCCGCGCCGTCGCCCAGCACGAAGCCGTCGCGATCTTTATCCCACGGACGGCTTGCCGCCTGCGGGTTGTCATTGCGCGTGGAGAGCGCCCGCGCTGCGCCAAAGCCGCCCACGCCAAGCGGGGTACTGGCTTTTTCCGCACCGCCTGCCACCATCGCATCGGCATCGCCATAGGCGATAATGCGCGCAGCCTGACCGATGTTGTGCACGCCTGAAGTACAGGCGGTCGCGATGGAGATACTTGGTCCACGCAGACCAAACATGATGGTCAGATGGCCGGCCACCATGTTAACAATTGTGGAGGGAACGAAGAATGGGCTGATCTTACGCGGTCCGCCGTTGACCAGCGAACTGTGGTTTTCTTCGATCAAGCCGAGACCGCCAATACCAGAGCCGATTGCGGCACCAATACGGGTAGCATTCTCTTCCGTCACTTCAAGGCCAGAATCCTGCATGGCCTGAACGCCAGCGACAATTCCATATTGAATGAAGGCATCCATCTTGCGCTGCTCTTTGCGCGAGATGATGTCATCACAGTTAAAATCCTTTACTAAGCCAGCAAATTTCGTTGCATAGGCGCTAGTATCGAAATGGTCGATCAGGCTGATGCCACTCTGACCGGCAAGGAGAGCTTTCCAGGTAGACTCTACGGTATTGCCGACAGGAGACAACATGCCCAGTCCGGTCACAACTACACGACGCTTAGACACGTTTGTCCTCCAGGGAGGGAAAATAGATTCTTGTGGGACAAATAAAGATAAAACTCAGGCGGTCGAATGACCGCCTGGAGATGTTCACTTACGCCTGGTGGCCGTTGATGTAATCAATGGCAGCCTGAACGGTGGTGATTTTCTCAGCTTCTTCGTCCGGAATCTCAGTATCAAACTCTTCTTCCAGAGCCATTACCAGCTCAACGGTGTCAAGAGAATCAGCGCCCAGGTCTTCAACGAAGGAAGCATTGTTGGTAACTTCTTCCTGCTTAACGCCCAGCTGCTCGCCGATAATTTTCTTAACGCGTTCTTCGATAGTGCTCATACTCTTAAATTTCCTATCAAAACTCGCTTTCGCGATGGTTTTCGTAGTGTATAAAATGTTGAAAAATTTGCAACTAAATCCCGGCAGGTCTTACCACGATTTTGCGCTATTTTGAGGCCGTTTGCCCTAAGAACGCAAATCTTTTCGCACAAAACCGCACAGAGAACCGTGCGAAGTGCGCGGTTCCTGAACGTTTTGCACAAATCTCGGTCAGACCATGTACATTCCGCCGTTGACGTGCAGGGTTTCACCAGTGATGTAACTTGCTTCGTCAGAGGCTAAAAATGCAACCGCGCTGGCGATTTCATTTGGGGTGCCAAGGCGCCCCGCAGGAACTGCCGCCAGCGTACCCGCACGCTGCTCATCGGTCAGCGCACGCGTCATGTCCGTTTCAATAAAGCCCGGAGCAACAACGTTTACAGTAATACCGCGGGACGCAACTTCACGCGCCAGTGATTTACTGAAGCCGATCAGACCCGCTTTCGCCGCAGCGTAGTTGGCCTGACCCGCATTTCCCATGGTACCAACCACAGAACCGATAGTGATAATACGTCCATGACGCTTTTTCATCATAGCGCGCATTACCGCTTTTGACAGACGGAAAACCGATGACAGGTTGGTTTCGATGATATCGTTCCACTCGTCATCTTTCATGCGCATTAACAGGTTGTCGCGAGTGATCCCGGCATTATTCACCAGGATATCCACTTCGCCAAACTCTGCGCGCACATTTTCCAGAACAGATTCAATAGATGCCGGGTCGGTCACATTCAACATCAGACCTTTACCGTTGGCGCCTAAATAGTCGCTGATCGCCTGCGCGCCGCTTTCGCTGGTCGCAGTACCGATAACTTTCGCACCGCGGGCGACGAGCGTTTCAGCGATGGCGCGGCCAATACCGCGGCTTGCACCGGTAACCAGCGCGATTTTTCCTTCAAAACTCATGGTTTTCCTCTTTTATTGCTCAAGCGCCGCAGACATCGCCGCCGGCTCGTTAAGCGCGGAAGCGGTCAGGGTGTCAACAATACGTTTGGTCAGGCCGGTGAGGACTTTACCCGGGCCCACCTCATACAGATGCGTTACGCCCTGAGCAGCCATAAACTCAACGGTTTTAGTCCACTGAACCGGACTATACAGCTGGCGTACCAGCGCGTCGCGAATGGCGTCCGGCGCGGTTTCGCACTTCACGTCGACGTTATTTACCACCGGGATCGTCGGCGCGTTGAAAGTGATTTTCTGCAGCTCAAGCGCCAGTTTCTCCGCAGCTGGCTTCATCAGCGCACAGTGAGACGGCACGCTCACCGGCAACGGCAGCGCCCGTTTAGCGCCCGCGGCCTTACAGGCGGCGCCTGCGCGTTCAACGGCCTCTTTGTGACCGGCGATAACCACCTGGCCCGGGGAATTGTAGTTCACCGGAGAGACGACCTGCCCTTCGGCCGATTCTTCACAGGCTTTGGCAATAGCCGCGTCGTCCAGACCGATAATCGCTGACATGGCGCCAGTACCTTCCGGTACAGCTTCCTGCATGAATTTGCCGCGCAGTTCAACCAGGCGAACGGCATCAGCGAAAGCGATAACGCCCGCGCAAACCAGCGCGGAGTATTCGCCGAGGCTGTGGCCAGCCAGCAGCGCCGGCGCTTTGCCGCCCTGCTGCTGCCAGACGCGGTACAGCGCCACGGAGGCGGTCAGCAGCGCTGGCTGGGTCTGCCAGGTCTTATTCAGTTCTTCTGCCGGGCCCTGTTGCGTCAGCGCCCACAGATCGTAACCCAACGCTGCGGAAGCTTCACCGAAGGTCTCTTCAATGACCGGCCAGGTCGCCGCCATATCGGCCAGCATGCCTACGGCTTGCGAGCCCTGTCCCGGGAACACAAAAGCAAATTGCGTCATGTTTAAATCCTTATACTAAAAACGAACCAGCGCGGAACCCCAGGTGAAACCGCCACCAAAGGCTTCCAGCAAAATCAGCTGCCCACGTTGAATGCGGCCATCGCGGACGGCCTCATCCAGCGCGCAAGGGACTGACGCCGCGGAGGTGTTGCCATGGCGGTCGAGGGTCACTACGACGTTATCCATCGACATGCCCAGTTTCTTCGCCGTCGCGCTGATGATCCGCAGGTTTGCCTGATGCGGTACCAGCCAGTCCAGCGCAGAACGTTCAAGATTATTCGCGGCCAGCGTCTCATCAACGATGTGCGCTAACTCAGTGACCGCCACTTTGAAGACTTCATTGCCGGCCATCGTCAGATAGATCGGATTTTCCGGATCGACGCGATCGGCGTTCGGCAGGGTCAGCAGTTCGCCATAGCTACCGTCAGCATGCAGATGCGTCGAGATAATGCCAGGCTCTTCGGAGGCGCCCAGCACCACCGCCCCGGCGCCATCGCCGAAAATAATAATCGTCCCGCGATCGGCCGGATCGCAGGTGCGCGCCAGCACATCGGCGCCGACGACCAGCGCATAGTCCACCGCGCCGTTCTTGACATACTGATCGGCGACGCTCAGCGCATAGGTGAAACCGGCGCAGGCGGCCGCGACGTCAAACGCCGGGCAGCCCTTGACGCCCAGCATAGACTGAATCTGGCATGCCGAACTCGGAAACGCGTGCGTGCCGGAGGTGGTCGCAACGATGATCAGACCAATTTGCTCCGCGGACACGCCCGCCATCGCCAGCGCCTGCTTTGCGGCTTCAAAGCCCATCGTAGCAACTGTTTCATGCGCTGCGGCAATACGACGCTCACGGATACCTGTGCGGGTGACAATCCACTCGTCAGAGGTCTCTACCATTTTTTCCAGGTCGGCGTTTGTACGCACTTGCTCGGGCAGATAGCTGCCGGTACCAATAATCTTCGTATACATGTACGCTCAGTCACTCTTGGGTAATATACCCGCCTCGTTCAACCGCCGCGGCGTCAGTGGTGTCCATTCGTCCCGCTTTGCTGTCGGGCGTTCACGTCACTGTCGCTTTCCGGCAGCTCGAAACCAGCTGGGTATAAAGATTCCAGGCGCGCGGCGATCCGTTGGGGAATTTGCCGCTGCACCGCCTGCACTGCCTGCTCTATCGCGACGCTAAAGGCGCGTTGATTGGCAGCACCATGACTCTTGATCACGGAACCGCGCAATCCTAACAGACAGGCGCCATTATACTGGTCGGGGTTGAGGTGACTGAATCGCCTCGCCAGGCTTTTTTGTAACCAACGTTTTAGTAACAGCAGCCACCACGACCGTTTTTTGCCCTCTCCCTGAGATTTCAGCAGTGAAAGGAACATTCTGACAACACCTTCCATGGTTTTTAATGTGACGTTGCCCGTGAATCCATCACAAACCAGCACATCGGTTTTTCCGGTCAACAGTTCATTGGCTTCAAGATAGCCGATGTAGTTGAGGGAAGGCAGCGTTTTGAGCACTGCGGCAGCATCGCGGATGCTGCTGAGGCCTTTCATCTCTTCTTCGCCGATGTTCAGCAAGGCGACGCGAGGATTGGCAATGCCAACCACCTCTTCCGCCAGCACTGACCCCATCACCGCGAACTGCACCAGCATCGTGCTGTCGCAATCGACGTTGGCGCCGAGATCCAGCACCACGGTTTTGCCCTTCTGCTGGTGCGGCAGCACCGTCACCAGCGCCGGCCGCTCAATACCTTCAATCGGTTTGAGCAGCAGTTTCGCCAGGCCCATCAGCGCGCCGGTGTTGCCGGCGCTGACGCAGGCTTCCGCCCGCCCTTCTTTCACAAGCTCCAGCGCCACGCGCATTGAGCTTCCGCGACTGCTGCGGATAGCCTGTGCGGGTCGCGCATCACTGGCAATAACTGTCTGCGCAGGAATAATCTGCAGACGCGAACGTTGTTCGAAGTCAGCTTTGGCGAGTAATGGCGTGATGGCGTCGGGATCGCCGACTAAAAGAAGTGTGAGTTGCGAATTAGAGTTCAGTGCCTGCAGTGCTGCAGGCACTGTCACGGATGGGCCGAAATCGCCCCCCATGACATCTAACGCCAGGGTTAGACGTGTCAAGGTATCGTCGCTGCCCGGTTCGGTGATTCCCCAGTTGCCCGGGGAGTCCTCACTAAGCTTCATCACGCTGGCACCCGCGAATTTTCACGCTGCAGACGCAACAATCCGGGCATTGACGCCTCTGGTTATCGGGTTAACCGAGTGCCCAGGTACGTACAAACCCGCCATGGCCTGCAACGGGAAATCCTGCGAGTATCGCGTGATTACTTAGCGATAACCTTGCGACCGCGGTAGAAACCGTCGGCAGTGATGTGGTGACGCAGGTGTTTCTCACCAGAAGTTTTGTCTACAGACAGGCTGGTGACTGCGGTCAGCGCGTCATGGGAACGACGCATGCCACGTTTGGAACGGGTTGGTTTATTCTGTTGTACGGCCATGGACCTTACTCCTCAATTACTTACGCTTTAAGCTGGCTAATACGGCAAATGGGTTTGGTTTTTGTGCCTCTTCAGGCAGTTCGCCAAAGACCATGTCCGCGTCGGACACTTCACAGTGTTCAGAATCATGCACCGGAACTACGGGCAGGGAGAGGATAATTTCATCCTCGACCATTGCCTGCAGGTCGATTTCACCGAATTCGTTAACCTCAATCGGCTCATACGCTTCCGGTAGTGCTTCGGCCTGTTCGTCATTTCTGACGGGGCTAAAACAATACGTGGTGTGGACGTGATGGGAAAACGGTTTCCCGCAACGCTGGCATTCGAGGGTTACCGTCACCTTCGCATCGCCTGTAATAACGGCGAGACGCTGGTTATCGATAGCGAACGACATGCTGCATTCCACATCGCTGTCCACGCTGACTACAGAATCGGCTACACGTTCAACCTGATCGCGGGCATAGATGCCTTCGTAATCAAGGCGTTTTTGAGCCGTGCGTACCGGATCAAGAGTCAGGGGTAATTTTACCTTTTGCATAGGGCGCGCATATTAACTTTGTAATGTCATAGAGTCAAAGAAAAAGGCAGCCTCAGGTTGCCTTTTGCCATTTATTCGCACACATTGCGGCGCATAGTTTAAGATGATGCTCTGCGAAGCGCTATATGTGGATGAAAAAATATGTCTCAACTTATCCTGGCGTCAACCTCTCCCTGGCGGCGCATGCTGCTGGAAAAACTGGGGTTACCATTTGAATGTGCGGCGCCTGACGTCGACGAAACGCCCCGCCCTGAAGAATCCGCGCGTCAGCTTGTCACCCGGCTGGCGCAGGCCAAAGCGCAGAGCCTGGCTTCGCGCTACCCCAATCACCTTATTATAGGCTCCGATCAGGTTTGCGTATTGGACGGTGAGATCACCGGCAAACCGCACACCGAGGAAAATGCCCGCAGGCAGTTGAGAAAGGCGAGCGGGTCGATCATTACCTTTTATACTGGCCTCGCGCTGTACAACTCCGCCAGCGGTCATCTGCAAACCGAATGCGAGCCCTTTGACGTCCACTTCCGGCATCTCAGCGATAAAGAGATCGAAGGCTATGTGCGTAAAGAGAACCCGCTGCAGTGCGCCGGGAGTTTTAAGAGCGAGGGGTTAGGTATTACGCTGTTCGAACGGCTGGAAGGCCGCGATCCGAATACGCTGGTCGGTTTACCCTTGATCGCGCTCTGTCAGATGCTGCGCCGCGAAAATTACAACCCGCTGTTAGGCTGAGGTAAAAAAAACGGCGGAACTGATTCCGCCGTTGCACTTATTTGCTCTTCCGTAGCACCTGTAGACAGTGCTTCAGCTGGTTATCCAGCGGCGCCTCAACGCGCATCACCTCCCCGCTCCCCGGGTGGGTAAACTTCAGCGCAGCAGCGTGGAGGAACAGGCGGTTTAAACCGGTACCAGAGAGTTGCTTGTCAAATTCGCGGTCGCCATAGCGGTCGTCAAAGGCGATAGGATGGCCGGCATACTGGGTATGAACGCGAATCTGATGCGTGCGTCCGGTGACCGGACTGCAGCGCACCAGAGTGGCGAATTCATAACGCTCTTCCACTTTGAAGCGCGTCTCTGACGGCTTGCCTTCCTGACTCACGCGGACGATTCTCTCGCCGCTCTGCAGAATGTTCTTCAACAGCGGGGCCTGCACCACTTTGGTATGCGACTGCCACTGGCCGCGCACCAGCGCCAGATAGTCTTTCTGCATGCCTTTATCACGCAGCTGCTCGTGCAACGAACGCAGCGCCGAGCGCTTTTTCGCCACCAGCAGCACGCCAGAGGTATCGCGGTCGAGCCGATGTACCAGCTCAAGGAAGCGCGCCTCCGGGCGCAGGGCGCGCAGCCCTTCAATCACGCCGAAGCTCAGGCCGCTGCCGCCATGTACCGCGGTACCGGATGGCTTATTGAGGACCAGAATATGATCGTCTTCATAGAGGATCACCTCAGAGAGCGCCGCCACTTTCTGCAGATGCGGCGATACCGCCTCTTCTTCACGTTCCGCCACACGCACCGGCGGGATACGGACTTCATCGCCCGCTTCCAGCTTATACTCCGGCTTCACGCGTTTTTTATTCACCCGCACCTCGCCTTTACGCAGGATGCGATAAATCATGCTCTTCGGTACGCCTTTCAATTGGGTACGCAAAAAGTTGTCGATACGTTGCCCCGCTTCATCAGCAGCAATGGCAACCATTTTTACGGTTGGGGTCTCAGTTTTCATGGTGCGCGATTCTAAATAGCCGGACGCATTAGCGCCACTCATTTTTATATGCTTATATTTATCATTATCCTGTTTTCACGGTTTGCCTGACCGCCATATTGTTTGTTATTAGAACAATCTGTATGGGCAGGTGATAAAACTGTGAGTAACCGGGTGATAAAAGGTGAAAGTCAACTTGCTATAACAAGGTTAGCAATGGAATAATGAGACCGTTTTCCGTATTGCATCTTGTTAGAACAAGACATTAGCGGAATGACCAGTTTTGTCTGACCGATCGCCCACGCAGCAATGGCGTAAGACGTTGTGATCTTTCAGACAGTTAGCGGGCTGCGGGTTGCAGTCCTTACCGGTACAGGCTCTATGGATTTCAAGTCGCAGGAAGGCGTCAACTCCGGGACTCCCGGGAGCTCATCTGGATCCGCTGATCGAGGTGAGCAGGTTAAGCCATCATGCCTGCAACGCGAAAGACGACGAGTATAAATGGAATATTCTCTGGTGATACATCCCAGGCTGTTCCCCTGAATAATTGCGCTGTGTTTCCGTTTGAAACACAGGCGACCGACACTCTGCGCCTCTTAAGCGCGCGACAACCGTGAGGTTGGCGACGTGAACCAGACACGAGGCCATCGGTTTTCCCCCGGAAAGGCATTACTCTGCCCGCAGCTTAGTCGTCAATGTAAGAATAATGAGTAAGTTACGATGAAAAGAATGTTAATCAACGCAACTCAGCAGGAAGAGTTGCGCGTCGCCCTTGTTGATGGGCAGCGCCTGTACGACCTGGATATCGAAAGCCCCGGGCACGAACAGAAAAAAGCGAACATCTACAAAGGCAAAATCACCCGCATTGAACCCAGCCTTGAAGCCGCGTTTGTTGATTACGGCGCCGAGCGTCATGGTTTCCTCCCCCTCAAAGAAATCGCCCGCGAATACTTCCCCGCCAACTACAATGCGCACGGCCGTCCTAATATCAAAGACGTACTGCGTGAAGGTCAGGAAGTTATCGTGCAGATTGATAAAGAAGAACGCGGCAACAAAGGCGCTGCGCTCACCACCTTTATCAGCCTGGCGGGCAGCTATCTGGTATTGATGCCGAACAACCCGCGCGCGGGGGGAATTTCACGCCGTATCGAGGGCGACGACCGTACCGAACTGAAAGAAGCGCTGGCGAGCCTGGAGCTTCCGGACGGCATGGGCCTTATCGTTCGCACCGCTGGCGTCGGCAAATCTGCCGAAGCCTTGCAGTGGGACCTGAGCTTCCGTCTGAAACACTGGGAAGCGATTCAGAAAGCCGCGGAAAGCCGTCCGGCGCCGTTCCTTATCCACCAGGAAAGCAACGTCATTGTCCGCGCCTTCCGTGACTATCTGCGCCAGGATATCGGCGAAATCCTGATCGATAATCCGAAAGTGCTCGAGCTGGCGCGCCAGCATATCGCCGCGCTGGGTCGTCCGGATTTCAGCAGCAAAATCAAACTGTACACCGGTGAAATCCCGCTGTTCAGCCACTACCAGATCGAATCCCAGATTGAATCCGCCTTCCAGCGTGAAGTGCGTCTGCCGTCCGGTGGCTCTATCGTCATCGACAGCACTGAAGCGCTGACCGCGATCGATATCAACTCCGCCCGCGCCACCCGCGGCGGCGATATCGAAGAGACGGCGTTCAACACCAACCTCGAAGCGGCTGACGAGATTGCCCGCCAGCTGCGTCTGCGCGACCTCGGCGGCCTGATCGTTATCGACTTTATCGATATGACTCCGGTTCGCCACCAGCGCGCTGTGGAGAACCGTCTGCGCGAAGCCGTCCGTCAGGACCGGGCGCGCATTCAGATCAGCCATATCTCGCGCTTCGGCCTGCTGGAGATGTCCCGCCAGCGCCTGAGCCCGTCGCTGGGCGAATCCAGCCACCACGTCTGCCCGCGCTGCTCCGGCACCGGTACCGTCCGTGATAACGAATCGCTGTCGCTCTCTATTCTGCGTCTGATTGAAGAAGAAGCGCTGAAAGAGAACACCAAAGAAGTACACGCCATCGTTCCGGTACCGATCGCCTCCTATCTGCTGAACGAAAAACGTGCCGCGGTGAGCGCTATCGAATCCCGTCAGGGCGATGTGCGCGTTATTATCGTGCCAAACGACGAAATGCAGACGCCGCACTACTCCGTCCTGCGCGTGCGCAAAGGTGAAGAGACCTCAACGCTGAGCTACCTGCTGCCGAAGCTGCATGAAGAAGAGATGGCGCTGCCGGGCGACGATGAGCCGGCAGAACGGAAACGTCCGGAACAGCCGGCCCTGGCCGCTTTTGTCATGCCTGACGCGCCGCCAGCCCCGATGCTTGAAGAGCCTGTCGCCGCGCCTGTCGCCGCAGCGGCACCGGTCGCGGCCACCGCACCGGCGCAGCCTGGCCTGCTTTCACGCTTCTTCAGCGCGCTGAAGAATATCTTCTCTGGCGCCGAAGAGGCCAAACCGGCTGAGGTTAAGGTCGAGAAGAAAGCGGAAGAAAAACCGGAGCGTCAGCAGGAGCGCCGTAAACCGCGCGCCAACAACCGCCGCGATCGCAACGACCGCCGTGAAAACCGCGACAATCGTGACAACCGCGATAACCGTGACAATCGTGACACTCGTGCGGACAATGCCGAGGGCCGTGAACCGCGCGAATCGCGTGAAGAGAACCGTCGCAACCGTCGCGAGAAGCCGTCGCAGAATGTGGAAGCCCGTGATGTTCGCCAGACCTCAGGCGACGACGCGGAGAAAGCGAAATCTCGTGACGAGCAGCAGCCGCGCCGCGAACGCACCCGCCGCCGCAATGACGACAAACGTCAGGCGCAGCAGGAAGCCAAAGCGCAGACTCGCGAAGAGCCGGTAGCGCAGGAGACGGAGCAGGAAGAGCGTGTGCAGACCCTGCCGCGTCGTAAACCGCGCCAGCTGGCGCAGAAAGTACGCGTTGAGTCCGCTGTCGTTGAGCAGGTTGCCGAGATCGTGCCAGAAGCCGTAGTGGCGGAAGTTATCGCTCCGCGCAGCGAGCCGGTGAAAGCCGAGCTGCCAGCAGTAGTGGAGAGCGTGGCGGACCAGGACGAAAATGGCGAATCCCGTGAAGCGAACGGTATGCCGCGTCGCTCACGTCGTTCCCCGCGTCACCTGCGCGTCAGCGGTCAGCGTCGTCGTCGCTATCGTGACGAACGCTATCCGACCCAGTCGCCAATGCCGCTGACCGTAGCCTGCGCATCGCCGGAGATGGCTTCCGGTAAAGTCTGGATCCGCTACCCGGTGGTTCGTCCGCAGGAGCAGCAGCCGGAAGAGGTTCAGGTTCAGAACGACAACGTCGTGGAAACCGTCGCGGCCGTCGCGACCCCGGTTGCCATCGTTGAAACCGTTACCGCTGCCCCGGTCACCGTCGAGCCGGCTACCATGGAGCCGGTTACCGCCGAGCCTGTGGTCGTCGAGCCGGTCGTAGCCGCCGAGCCGGTGGTGGTTGATGCTGCGGAGGGTGTCGCGCCAGCAGCCGTCGAGCCAGCGCCGCAGGAGCTGGTCACCGAAGCGCCGGCTGTCGAAGCGCCTCAGGCTATCGCGCCAGCTACGCTCGACGCCGAGCCGGTTGTGGTAGAACCTGAAGTGGTGGAAACGGCGCCTGTCGTTGAAGCGCCAGTGGAAACCATCGCGCCGGCGGCGGAAACCGCAGTTGAAGCACCGGTTGTCGAAGCCGCGCCTGTCGAGCCGGTCAAAGTCGAACCTCCGGTGAGCAAGCCGGTAGTGGTGGCGGGTCATCGCCATGCCACCGCGCCAATGACCCGTGCGCCAGCGCCGGATTATGTCCCGGAAGCGCCGCGCCACAGCACCTGGGTGCGCCCGCCATTCGCTTTTGAAGGCAAAGGCGCCGCCGGCGGTCATAGCGCCACCCATAAAGCCACCGCTGAACCGACCCGCCCACAGCCCGTCGAGTAAGCGTGCTAAATAAAAAACCGGCCTCCTGGCCGGTTTTTTTATGCGCTTTGCGGAGGCTGCATGCCGGCGAGGTCCGGCATGATCTCCCGCATCAGGTCGAGGAATTTACGCAGCCGCGTCGGATAATAGCGCGACCAGGGATAGACCAGGTGGACCGGCAGCGAGGCGGGACGCCACTGCGGGAACAGCTCTGTCAACCTTCCGGCAGCAAGATCCTCCGCCACGGCCCAGCTGGACACCATCGCCACCCCCAGCCCCGCCAGCGCAGTGTTACGCGCGACGTAAAGGCTGTCGGTGCTCAGACAGGGGGTGATCGCCGTGGAGACGAGCTGCCCGCTGACCTGATGTCGGAACCGCACCTCATGCTGATAAAAGGTGTTAATGGCGATCCACGGCAGGCCGGATAACGCCTCCAGCGAGGTTAACGGTGGGTGCTTCGCCAGCAGTTCAGGGGAGGCCACCACGCAGCGCGGCACTTCCGCCAGCAGCACGGAGACCGTGGCCGGATCCACCTCCGCCCCCACGCGGATGGCGCAGTCGATATTATCGCTGAGAAAGTCGACAGTATTATCATTCAGCATCCACTCCACCGACAGTTGCGGGTGGCGCTGGAGAAAGGCGACCAGCGGCCCCAGCAGCTGCTGCTGGCCAAAAGCGTGCGGCGCCCTCACCCGCAGCACCCCCACCGGCCGATCGTCGGCAATACGCAGGTCGTCTTCCAGCGCCAGCCAGGCATCCACCAGCTGGCGGGCGTGACGGTAGCAACGTTCGCCATCGTCAGTGAGCTTCATCGCATGGGTGGTACGCAGGATCAGCTTGACTCCCAGCAGCCCTTCAAGGGACTGCAGGCGGCGGCTGACGGTCGCCTGGGTGGTCTCCATCTGCCCCGCCGCGGCGGAGAGCGACCCTGCCTCTATAATACGAATATAGGTACGCATCAGCTCAATGCGATCTATACGCTCCTGTCTTTTCATTTTTCTTTTGCCTATACGTGCTACGTATAACCGTTTTACCACCAGCCCGGCTACCGCGCCAGCCGCATTCAGGGAAAAATAGCCCCATCGCATTCACGAGGTATTGATCATGACACCGACTTCCCTTTCCACCCGCGACGCAGGCTGGATTATCTTCATTCTCGCGCTCGGCGCCGGCTTTAGCGTCGCCTCTATCTACTACGCGCAGCCGCTGCTGCCGTTGATGGGCGCCAATCTCCACCTGACGGTAGAAGGTATGGGTCTGGTCCCTACTCTGACGCAGGCGGGTTATGCGCTCGGCATTCTGTTCCTGCTCCCGCTCGGCGACCGCCACGATCGCCGCCGGCTGATTTTGGTGAAAAGCGCGCTGCTGGCGCTCCTGCTGCTCCTGTGCAGCCTCACCGGCCAGCTCAGCTCACTGCTGGTGGTCAGTCTGCTGATCGGTATGGCGGCGACCATGGCGCAGGATATCGTCCCTGCGGCGGCGATCCTCGCCCCGGCGGGCAAGCAGGGCAAAATGGTGGGCACGGTGATGACCGGGCTGCTGCTGGGGATCCTGCTTTCCCGGACGGTCAGCGGCGTGGTGGGCGCAGTGTTCGGCTGGCGGGTGATGTATCAGGCGGCGGCGGTCAGCGTGGCGCTGATTGGCCTGGTGATGTGGCGGGTGCTGCCGCGCTTCGCCATTCACTCGACGCTGAGCTATCCGCAGCTGATGGCCTCAATGGCGCATCTGTGGCAGCGCTACCCGGCGCTACGCCGCGCTGCGCTGGCTCAGGGGGCGCTCTCTGTCGCCTTCAGCGCCTTCTGGTCGACGCTGGCGGTGATGCTCTCCGAACACTATCACATGGGCAGTGCGGTAGCGGGCGGCTTTGGTATCGCCGGGGCTGCCGGGGCGCTGGCCGCGCCGCTGGCCGGCGGACTGGCCGATAAATTTGGTGCCGGTAAAGTGACTCAAATGGGGGCGGCGCTGGTCACCGTCTCCTTCGCCCTGATGTTTATACTGCCGCTGCTGCCACTTGGCCAGCTGGCGCTGATTGCCCTGTCGGCGATTGGCTTCGACCTTGGCCTGCAGTCAAGCCTGGTGGCGCATCAGAACCTGGTGTATGGCCTCGAGCCGCAGGCCCGCGGCCGCCTTAACGCCCTGCTGTTTACCGTGGTCTTCATCGGGATGTCGCTGGGGTCGGTGCTGGGCAGCAAGCTGTACGTGCTGGCTGGCTGGAACGGGGTGGTTACCCTGGCGGTGGTCAGCGGGGCGATCGCCCTGGCAATCCGCCTGCTGGAGAATGCCCGTATCGTCGCTGCCGAACGCCGCGCATCATAAAAAAACCCGCTTCGCCTGAGGTGAAGCGGGTTCATCCATTCCCGCACAACCGCTTAGGCTGTACGTCGGGCAAACTCTTTCACGCGGAAGCCCAACAGCAGCAGTGTGGCGAAATAGGCCACCACCCCGGCGACAACCACCACCAGCAGGCGCATCAGACGGAACGGCATCGTCCCCAGCGACCACTCCGGCATGATATGCATGACGCCCAGCAGCGCCGCAGCCATAACCAGCACCGCAGCAATCAGACGCAGCAGGAAGGCCAGCCAGCCCGGTTGCGGGGTAAAGATCTTCTGTTTACGCAACTGCCAGTAAAGCAGCGCGGCGTTCAGGCAGGCCGCCAGGCCAATGGACAGCGACAGACCCGCATGCTTCAGCGGGCCGATAAACGCCAGGTTCATCACCTGGGTCATAATCAGGGTGACAATGGCAATCTTGACCGGGGTCTTGATGTCCTGGCGGGAATAGAAACCCGGCGCCAGCACTTTCACCACGATAAGCCCCATTAGTCCCACGGAATAGGCCACCAGCGCGCGCTGGGTCATTGCCGCATCAAAAGCGCTAAATTTGCCGTACTGGAACAGGGCCACGGTCAGCGGTTTGGCGAGGATCCCCAGCGCCACCGCGCTCGGCAGCGCCAGCAGGAAGCAGAGACGCAGCCCCCAGTCCATCAGCCGGCAATACTCGTCATGATTACCGCTGGCGAAGCTTTTTGACAGCGATGGCAGCAGGATAGTGCCGAGCGCCACTCCCAGGACACCGGACGGAAACTCCATCAGACGGTCGGCGTAGTACATCCAAGACACCGATCCCGACACGAGAAACGAAGCGAAGATAGTATTGATAATAAGGGAGATCTGGCTTACCGACACGCCAAGGATCGCCGGCCCCATCTGCTTTACCACCCGCATCGCGCCGGCATCTTTCAGATTGATGCGCGGCAGGACCAGCATGCCAATTTTCTTCAGGTGCGGCAGCTGGTAGGCCAGCTGTAGCACGCCGCCGACCGTGACCGCCCAGGCCAGGGCCAGCACCGGCGGATGAAAGTACGGTGCGGCAAACAGCGCAAAGCCAATCATGCTGACGTTGAGGAACGTCGGCGCAAAGGCCGGCACCGAGAAGCGGTTCCAGGTATTAAGGATCGCCCCCACCAGCGAGGCGAGGGAGATCAGCAAAATATAGGGGAAGGTAATGCGCAGCAATTGGGTAGTCAGCGCAAATTTATCGGCGGTATCAGCAAACCCGGGGGCGGTGATGGTGATCACCCACGGCGCCGCCAGCATCCCGATAACGGTGACGATCGCCAGGGCCAGGGTCAGCAATCCGGAGACATACGAGACAAACACCCGGGTGGCATCTTCGCCCTGCTTGCTTTTATATTCGGCAAGGATCGGCACAAACGCCTGAGAGAAGGCGCCTTCGGCAAAAATACGCCGCAGCAGATTAGGCAGTTTAAAGGCGACGAAAAAGGCGTCGGTCGCCATCCCGGCGCCAAAAATGCGCGCCACAATCGCATCGCGGGCAAAGCCCAGCACGCGCGAAAACATGGTCATCGAACTGACGGCCGCCAGTGATTTTAAAAGGTTCATTACGCTGTTATTCCAAACCCTGGAGTAAAACGCCCGCAAATGCGGGCGCTGGAAAGTGGCGATAGTCTACCGGGTTCAACATGAATTACTACTGTCAGTTGTTACAACGGATTATTCGCTGATGGCGTCGCGCCAAAGTTTGTCGACCACCCGCTGAGCCAGCAGCGCCTGTTCGCCTGCGGTTTCAGGAACCGTCTGATTTTGCACGCATTCGATAAAATGGCGCGCGCAGCCGACAAAGCCGCGCTGCTCAAGGGTGGTTTGCCAGCTGGCGACCGGGCGCTGGACCACGCCGTGACCGCACTCCTCCTGCCATTCGCGCATCTCGCTGACGGCATATAGCCCGCCATCCGTAACCGCCTGCACCCACTCGCGCTGGCTGCCTGCGCGGCGGTGCATGCTGGTGGTGACCTGCAGCCGGGGCGAACTGAACTGGTGTTCGGCATACAGCATCTCGCCCTGCGGAGTGATCTGTAGCGCGCCACCGCGCAGACGCGCCTGACCGTCGGCCAGCCATAGCGCGGTATCCACCACGTGCAGATAGTCATCAAGCAGGGTAAAGCGCAGATCGTTGCCCACGCTATCGCTGCGGTGCTTATCCATCCGCAGCGAGGCCGCCTCGCCCAGCCGCCCCTTTAGCTCCCGATAGAGCGGTGCGAAGCGACGATTGAAACCGACCATCAGCGTCAGACGACGCCGCGCCGCCAGCTCGACCAGCGTCTCCGCCTCACTCAGCTTGTCCGCCAGCGGTTTATCTACGCAAACATGAACCCCGGCATTCAGCAAATGATTCACCACTTCATAATGTGAAGCCGTCGACGTATGAACAAAGACCGCATCGCACTGCGCCGCCAGGGCATCCAGCGATTCAGCGTATGGCATCCGCCAGGTTTCGCAAACCCGCAGCGCCTTCTCTTTTCCCGGCGACCAGGCCGCCTGCAGCGTCCAGCTTTCCGCCGCCCCCAGAACCGGCAGCCACGCTTTCTGCGCAATACCGCCCAGGCCAACCACCCCGATGCGCAATCTTGTCCCCACGTTTAGTCCCCCAGATGGTGTAACAGCGAATCGAGGCGCGCTTTCAGCTCCGCCACCTCGCCTTCCAGCGCTTCAACCCTGGCACGCAGATCGTCTTCCTCTTCCAGCGGCGAGAGTGCTTCCACTGTCGTGATCAGTGTGTCCATGTCGTCGCAAAACAGATGCATATAGCGGCTTTCCCGTTTCCCCGGCTCCCGGGGCAGACGGGCGACAAAGGGACCATCTTCGCGGGTCGCCAGCCCTTCCAGCACGCTTTCCACTTCCGCCATATCGCTGAACTCATGCATCCGCTGCGCCCGACTGCGTAATTCACCCGGTGTCTGGGCGCCGCGCAGCAGCAGCGTCGTCACCACCGCCACCTCGCCGGCGCTGAGCTTCAGATCGCCAAATTCGGAGTTGCAAAAGCGCTGCTCATACTTAGTGACCCGATTGCCGAAGCCACTGACCGTACGCAGATAATGGCGTTTCACCAGGGTATCCAGCAGAGCCTGGACTTCGCCTTCGCTCAGCGACATCACCGGCTCGCGGTTGGTTTTCTGATTGCAGGCGGTCACTACGGCGTTCACCGACAGCGGATACTGCTCAGGCGTGGTGACCTGCTTTTCCAGCAGACAGCCAATGACGCGCGCTTCGTGCGCGGTTAACTGATATTTCATCCTCTCTCCTTAACGTCCCGCTGACCAGTCCGGCGTCGTTAGCGCCGTCAATACATGGTCACGCCACTGCCCGTCAATCAGCAGGTAATCTTTGGCGTAACCCTCTTTTTCAAACCCCAACCGCGCCAGCAGCGCGCCGCTGCGCTGATTATGCGGCATATAGTTGGCCATAATGCGATGAATATGCTGCGTACGCTGCATATAGCGAATCGCCGACGTCAGCGCTTCAAACATCAGTCCCTGCCCCTGCCACTTCTCGCCAATAGAGTAGCCGAGATAACAGGCATGGAATGACCCGCGCACCACGTTGGAAAAATTCGCCACGCCGACGATCTCCTTTTCCTCCGGATCGAGTAGCGCGAAATAAAAAGCAGACCCCTGCTTATGAAACTCGGCGATCATCGACAGACGCGCCTGCCATCCGGAAGGATAGCAGTGGCTGTCGTCACGAACCGGCTCCCAGGGTTTTAAGAACGCCTTATTCTCGGCGTAATAATCGGCCAGACGCCAGGCGTCACGATCGTGAACCAGGCGCACCACCAGCCGGTCCGTCGTCAAACGCACCTTCGGCACGTTACTGCGATAGCCAAACATTTCCTTTTCAGTCCCCCTGACTTCATTCTTGCTGCCTTCACTATACCTGTCCTGCGCGACGGTGTGAAAACAGCAACATACCATTTTCTGCGCCATCTCCTCTTTTCGATGAATAGCCTCAATCGAACTTGCATTTTGATAAAAAAATATTGTCGCAAGGGCGCTGGGAAAAGCAGCAGATTGCCCGCAGAATATCCACGCTTATCTCTATTTTTCCCTGGAGGGGAAATGTCCCGCGTCTCGCAGGCAAGGAGCCTGGGTAAATATTTCCTGTTAGTCGATAACATGCTGGTCGTGCTGGGCTTTTTTGTCGTCTTCCCGCTGATTTCCATCCGCTTTGTCGATCAGATGGGCTGGGCGGCGCTGATGGTCGGCATCGCGCTCGGCCTGCGCCAGCTCGTGCAGCAGGGATTAGGTATCTTTGGCGGCGCCATCGCCGACCGCTTTGGCGCCAAACCGATGATCGTCACCGGTATGCTGATGCGCGCCGGCGGCTTCGCGGCGATGGCCGTCGCCCATGAGCCGTGGGTGCTGTGGTTCTCATGCATACTTTCCGGGCTCGGCGGCACGCTGTTCGACCCGCCGCGGGCGGCGCTGGTGGTTAAGCTGGTGCGCCCGCATCAGCGCGGCCGCTTTTTCTCCATCCTGATGATGCAGGATAGCGCCGGCGCGGTGATTGGCGCGCTGCTGGGCAGCTGGCTGCTGCAGTATGATTTCCGCCTGGTGTGCAGCGCCGGCGCCGCGCTGTTTATCGCCTGCGCGGCGTTTAACGCCTGGTATCTGCCGGCATGGAAGCTCTCGACGGTAAAAACGCCGATCCGCGAGGGGCTGGGCCGGGTGCTGCGGGACAAGCGCTTCGTCACCTATGTCCTGACGCTGACGGGCTATTACATGCTGGCGGTGCAGGTGATGCTGATGCTGCCGATCATGGTGAATGACATCGCCGGCTCGCCGGCCGCCGTAAAGTGGATGTACGCCATCGAAGCCACCATTTCGCTGACCCTGCTCTATCCCATTGCCCGCTGGAGCGAAAAACGTTTTCGCCTTGAGCACCGGCTGATGGCCGGTCTGCTGGTGATGACCCTGGCCATGCTCCCCATCGGCATGACCAGCAGTTTGCAGCAGCTGTTTACCCTGATCTGCCTGTTTTACATCGGTTCCATCATTGCTGAACCTGCCCGGGAGACGCTGGGCGCCTCGCTGGCGGACGCCCGGGCGCGCGGCAGCTATATGGGCTTCAGCCGCCTGGGGCTCGCCTTTGGCGGCGCGCTGGGATATGCAGGCGGCGGCTGGCTGTTTGATGCTGGTAAAGCCGCCGGTCAGCCCGAGCTGCCGTGGCTGATGCTCGGGGTCATCGGGGTTATCACCTTCCTGGCGCTGTGGTGGCAGTTTAGTCCGAAACGCTCTGCCTCCGGCATGCTGGAGCCGCGGACCTGATGCGCGCGGCGGCGGTTTCTCCTGCTTTCAGCCTATTCTGCTGGTATCGAGGATGCTGACAGGTCATGATGCTTTGTGTCAGGATGAATGAAGGTATGAGCCAGAGGAACCCCATGAAAAAGATTTTGATCGCCGCCGCGCTGATTGTCAGCGGCCTGCTGAGCGGCTGTAATCAGCTGACCCAATACACGGTAAGCGAGCAGGAGATTAACCAGGCCCTGCAGAAGCGAAACCATTTTGCCAAAGATATTGGTCTGAAAGGCGTTGCCGACGCCCATATCGAACTGCAGAATCTCACCAGCGCCATCGGGCGCGAGGAGCCGGGCAAAGTCACGCTGACCGGGATCGCTAACGTTGACCTGAACTCCCTGTTCGGCACGCAGAAAGCGACGATCGATCTGAAGCTCAAAGCGCTGCCAACCTTTGACAGAGAGAAAGGCGCCATCTTCCTGCAGGAAATGGAGGTGGTGGATGCCAAAGTGGCGCCCGAGAAGCTGCAGTCGGTCATTCAGGCCCTGCTCCCCTACCTGAATCAGTCGCTGCGCAGTTACTTCAGCCAGCAGCCGGCCTATGTCCTGCGTGAGGACGCCAGCACCGGTGAAGCGCTGGCGAAGAAATACGCCAAAGGCATCGAGGTGAAGCCGGGCGAGATTGTCATCCCCTTTACCAATTAATCTCCAGGGCGCCGCGGCGCCCTCAATTTTTTACGGAAATGAGTGCAAAGGAAAACGTTTACGCTTATCCTTAGTGCCCGGCAAAAAACAGCCCTGATGACTGAACCTATTAGCCGGAGCCTTCCATGACAGCACAATCCCAGGTATTGAAAATCCGCCGCCCAGACGACTGGCATATCCATCTACGTGATGACGATATGCTGAAAACCGTCGTGCCTTATACCAGTGAGTTTTATGGCCGGGCGATCGTGATGCCGAATCTGGTGCCGCCTGTCACCACCGTCGCGGCGGCTATCGCCTATCGCCAGCGCATTATGGACGCCGTCCCGGCCGGGCATGATTTTACCCCGCTGATGACCTGCTATCTGACAGACTCCCTCGACCCGGCGGAGCTGGAGCGCGGCTTTAACGAAGGCGTATTCACCGCCGCCAAGCTCTACCCGGCCAACGCCACCACCAACTCCAGCCACGGCGTCACCAGCACCGACGCCATTATGCCGGTGCTGGAGCGGATGGAAAAACTGGGGATGCCGCTGCTGGTACATGGGGAAGTCACCCACGCCGAGATTGATATATTCGATCGCGAAGCGCGCTTTATTGAAACCGTGATGGAGCCGCTGCGCCAGCGCCTGCCCGGACTGAAGGTGGTCTTTGAGCATATCACCACTAAAGATGCCGCCGAGTATGTGCGTGACGGCAATGAACTGCTGGCGGCCACTATCACCCCGCAGCATCTGATGTTCAACCGTAACCATATGCTGGTCGGCGGTATTCGTCCTCACTTGTACTGCCTGCCGGTACTTAAACGCAATATTCATCAGCAGGCTCTGCGGGAGCTGGTCGCCAGCGGCTTCAGCCGCGCCTTCCTCGGCACCGACTCCGCACCGCATGCCCGCCACCGTAAGGAGGCCAGCTGCGGCTGCGCCGGCTGCTTCAACGCCCCGACCGCCCTCGGCAGCTACGCCACGGTGTTTGAAGAAATGAACGCTCTGCAGCACTTTGAGGCTTTCTGCTCGCTGAACGGCCCGCGCTTCTACGGTCTGCCGGTCAATGAGAGCTACGTTGAACTGGTGCGTGAAGAGACGACCGTTGTGGACAGCATTTCCCTGCCTAATGACACCCTGGTGCCCTTCCTGGCAGGTGAAACCGTTCGCTGGACCGTGAAGAAATAAAAACGTTGCCCCCTGTTGTCAACGCCAACCGGATACTGTATAAATAACCAGTATCGAACGCAGGGGGCAATTATGCGCATTGAAGTGTCTATCGCCAAAACTACCACCTTACCCAACGGCGCGCTGGAAGCGCTGAATAACGAACTCTCTCGCCGTATCGCCGAGCAATTCCCGGCCATCGACAGCCAGGTGAGCGTCCGCTACGCCACCGGCAATCAGCTCTCGGTGTTTGGCGCCCTGAAAGAAGACAAAGACCGGATAAGCGAAATCCTGCAGGAAACATGGGAAAGCGCGGACGACTGGTTTGTCCACGATCTCTCCTGAAGCATGGCGGGATCCAGTTACTCTGGTTTGCTCCCTCATTGTGCTTTTTTTTGCCGGGTCGCCCCGGCTTTTTTTAGCCCCTCTTCTGTTCAGAATAGTCCTGATTATTCTGCTCAATATCGACTAAAGTGGCCATTTTACGCGCTTATCTTGAATAAAAAAGCGGCAAAAGAAGAAAATCATGCTGCCTTTCATTTAATTTCTCGAGTTTATTCTTGATCCCTGATATAATTAACTTGCTTCAAAAAATATGCATTAAACCTCGAGAATTGTTGTCTTTTAACATATGAATAAGGGGTTATGATGGAAAAAAATAATGAAGTCATTCAGACCCATCCCCTCGTTGGATGGGACATCAGCACCGTTGATAGCTACGATGCGCTGATGTTGCGCCTGCACTACCAGAACCCCACTCAAGAAAACAGTAATGATGCTGAGATCGGCCAGACGCTATGGCTAACGACGGACGTCGCACGTCAGTTTATTTCAATCCTGGAAGCAGGCATTGCGAAGATTGAATCTGGCGAATACCAGGAAAACGAGTACCGCCGACATTAACGCGGCTTGCGAATGACTTAACATTAAACTTAACAGGCACCTGCGGGTGCCTGAATTATTTTCGGGCTTGTATAAGCACAGGGAGTTAATTACCCTGCTAACAAGGCAATTACCCGGAACTCACCATGCAATACGATCTTATCATTATTGGCAGCGGCTCCGTCGGCGCCGCCGCTGGCTATTATGCGCGCCGTGCCGGACTCAATGTTCTGATGACCGACGCCCATCAACCTCCCCACCAGGAAGGCAGCCATCACGGCAGCAGCCGTCTTATCCGTCACGCCTATGGCGAAGGTGAGAAATATGTTCCGCTGGTGCTGCGTGCCCAGCAGCTATGGGATGAACTGGCAGAGATCAGTGGCGAAGCCGTGTTTGAACGCACCGGCGTCATTAACCTCGGCCCCGCCAGCTCCGCTTTTCTCGCCAACGTCGCCGCCAGCGCCCGTGCGTTCAAGCTTGAGGTGGAAGAGCTGGATGCCCAGGCCGTAATGCAGCGCTGGCCAGAGATACGCCTCCCCGAGGACTATCGGGCGATTTTCGAACCCGCTTCCGGCGTACTGCGCAGCGAGCTGGCCGTCGAAACCTGGATCCGTCTGGCGCGGGAAGCAGGCTGCGCGCAGCTATTCAACTGTCCGGTCTCGGCTATTCATCACCATGCTGACGGGATCACCATCGATACCCTCGACGGTGAATATCATGGTAAAAAGCTGCTGGTCAGCGCCGGGACCTGGGTCACCCGCCTGCTCCCGGACCTCCCCATCCAGCCGGTACGTAAGGTGTTTGCCTGGTACCAGGCCGATGGCCGTTACAGCAGCAAGAATCACTTTCCGGCCTTCACCGGCGAGTTGCCCAACGGCGATCAATACTACGGTTTCCCGGCAGAAGATAACGAGCTGAAGATTGGCAAGCATAACGGCGGTCAACCGATCTCCATGCCGCAGGAGCGAGTGGCATTTGGCGCTGTCGCCAGCGATGGCTCCGAATCGTTTCCTTTTTTGCGCAACGTCCTGCCAGGGATCGGCGGCTGCTTGCACGGCGCCTCCTGTACTTATGACAATACCGTCGATGAAGATTTTATTATCGATACGTTACCCGGCAGACCAGACACGTTGCTAATCACCGGTCTGAGCGGGCATGGCTTTAAGTTTGCCCCGGTGTTGGGGGAAATTGCCAGTCAGTTTGCTCAGGGCGAAGCATCGAGCTTCAACCTGGCGCCCTTCTCGCTGGCGCGCTTTAACGCGTAATGGAATGCGGCACTTTTGCAGTCGGGCAAAAAAAACGGCCTCTGTCGAGGCCGTTAGTCATTGAGAGCGATTATGCGTCGCCTGTTTAATTTGCTGGTCAATAACGTCCGCGAGCACTTTATGATCTACCTGGCGCTTTGGCTGCTGCTGGCGATCATCGATCTCGTCTGGTTATGGTTTTTCTGATGGCTCAGGATCGAGGATCCCGAGTTTGGTGTTCAGCCGACCACGCGATTTATTAAAGATTTTATTGCCGTTTTCACGCCCGGCGCGCAGCTTACGCTGCTCCTCTTCCGGTAGCTTATGCTCTTCCATGCAGGCTTCGCTACAGCAGCCGGCAAACTTCTCGGCGCAGCTCGGGCACTGGATAAACAGCAGATGGCAACCATCGTTCAGGCAGTTGGTATGAGTGTCGCACGGCACGCCGCACTGATGACAGTGCGCGATAACGTCATTGGAGATCCGCTCGCCCATCCGTTCATCAAAGACAAAGTTTTTGCCAATGAAACGCACAGGCAGCCCCTGCTCACGGGCGCGGCGGGCGTACTCGATGATGCCACCCTCGATGTGCCAGACCTTATTGAAGCCGTTATGCTTCATCCAGGCGCTGGCTTTTTCACAGCGAATACCGCCGGTGCAATACATGACAATTTTCTTGTCTTTATGGTCCTGCATCATTTCCACGGCTTTCGGCAACTGGTCGCGGAAGGTATCCGCCGGGATCTCCAGCGCGTTTTCGAAATGGCCCACCTCATATTCATAGTGGTTGCGCATATCGATAAACACGGCATCTGGATCGTCAAGCATCGCGTTGACCTCAGCCGCCTTGAGATAGTCTCCGACGTTGGAGGCGTCGAAGGAGGGATCGTCGATGCCGTCGGCAACGATGCGGTCACGCACTTTCAGGCGTAGTACCCAGAACGACTTACCGTCGTCCTCGAGAGCGATATTGAAACGCAGCCCCGCCAGCGCCGGATCGAAGCCATAGAGAAACTCACGCAGGGCTTCAACGTTGCTTTGCGGCACGCTGATTTGCGCGTTGATCCCTTCCCGGGCCAGATAGATGCGGCCAAAGACTTTCAGCTGGGTTAAGGCAACCCACAGCGCATCGCGGGTCGCCTGCGGATCGACAATGGTGAAATATTTATAGAACGAGATCGTCGTGCGCGGCTCGGTTTCAGCCAGCATTTGCGCCTTTAACGTCTCATTTGAAATGCGGTTGTGTAACACTGGCATGGTGTACCTGCTCGACATAGAAATGAGGAAATAAACGGCGGGCATGATATAGCAAAGCTTATTAATTTACATCCCTACATTTTACGCTACATTTTTCTCACCCGGTCGCCCCCCCACTTAACAAAACAATGTGGCTGTCGCCGCCTTTGGCTGGCCGGTAAAAAAATGCGATAATATAAGATGTTGCTTACTGATACGGGTATGAAATGACTCATTTGCCTAAATTTTCTCCGGCGCTGCTGCATCCGCGCTATTGGCTGCTGTGGCTGGGTATCGGCCTGCTGTGGCTGGTTGTCCAACTGCCCTACCCGCTGATCTACCGCCTCGGGAACGCCATCGGCCGTCTGGCCATGCGCTTTATGAAGCGCCGGGCGAAAATCGCCTATCGCAACCTTGAGCTCTGCTTCCCCGAGAAAAGCGAGCAGGAACGTCACCGGATGGTGGTGATGAACTTCAAATCGGTGGGCATGGGGCTGATGGAGACCGGTATGGCCTGGTTCTGGCCGGTTCGCCGTATCGCCCGCTGGACCGACACCATCGGCTTTGAGCATATTCGCGATGTGCAGGCGCAGCAGCGCGGCATTCTGCTGATCGGTATTCATTTCCTCACTCTCGAGATGGGAGCGCGGATGTTCGGTATGAACGAGCCGGGGATTGGCGTCTATCGCCCCAACGACAACCCGGTGATCGACTGGCTGCAGACCTGGGGCCGCTTGCGCTCCAACAAGGATATGATTGACCGTAAGGATCTGAAAGGCATGATCCGGGCACTGAAAAAAGGCGAAGTGGTGTGGTACGCACCGGATCACGATTACGGCCCGACCGCCAGCGTCTTTGCCCCACTGTTTGCGGTCGACCAGGCGGCGACCACCTCCGGCACCTGGATGCTGGCGAAAATGTCCAAAGCCTGCATCGTGCCCTTCGTCCCGCGTCGCAAACCGGACGGTAAAGGTTATGAACTGATTATCCTGCCGCCAGAGTGTTCCCCGCCGCTGGACGACGCGGAAACCACCGCCGCGTGGATGAACAAGATCGTTGAGCAGTGCATCATGATGGCCCCGGAACAGTATATGTGGCTCCATCGTCGCTTCAAAACCCGCCCCGAAGGCATGCCCTCCCGCTACTGATCCCTTTCCCGGCCGCGCTCATCCCGGCCGGGAAGCTTCGCCGCTCAGGCTTTAGGCTCTCCTTTAGCTTTAAAAGCTCTCCTCCATTGCGGCATCTATTTCTCAGGCGCATAATTAGCAGGCTCATATTTTCTCTTAATTTGACCTGCCGCGCAGGCCAGTGGAACCCTATGTCGTCTGCTGAAACCCCCATTAACTGGAAACGAAACCTGACCGTGACCTGGCTTGGCTGCTTTTTAACCGGCGCCGCCTTCAGCCTGGTCATGCCCTTTCTGCCGCTTTATGTCGAACAACTCGGCGTCACCGGGCATAGCGCCCTGAACATGTGGTCCGGGCTGGTCTTTAGTATTACCTTTCTTTTCTCTGCCATCGCCTCGCCGTTCTGGGGGGGGCTTGCTGATCGCAAGGGGAGAAAAATCATGCTGCTGCGTTCCGCCCTCGGGATGGCCATCGTGATGATGCTGATGGGAATGGCGCAGAATATCTGGCAGTTTCTGCTGCTGCGCGCGCTACTCGGCCTGCTGGGCGGCTTTATTCCCAACGCCAACGCCCTGATCGCCACCCAGATCCCACGCCATAAAAGCGGCTGGGCGCTGGGCACGCTGTCAACCGGCGCGGTAAGCGGCGCCCTGCTCGGCCCGCTGGCGGGTGGTTTCCTGGCAGACCACTGGGGCCTGCGTACCGTCTTCTTTATGACCGCCGCGGTGCTGTTTATCTGCTTTCTGTTTACCCTGTTTTTAATCCGTGAAAATTTTGTCCCAATCGCTAAAAAAGAGATGCTCAGCGCGAAGGCGGTGTTCTCCTCTCTGCAGAATCCGAAACTGGTGCTCAGCCTGTTTGTCACCTCGCTGATCATCCAGATCGCCACCGGCTCCATTGCGCCGATCCTGACGCTTTACGTGCGCGATCTGGCGGGTAACGTCAGCAATATCGCCTTTATCAGCGGGATGATCGCCTCAGTGCCGGGCATTGCCGCCCTGATGAGCGCCCCCCGTCTGGGCAAACTGGGGGATCGTATCGGACCGGAAAAAATCCTCATCGTGGCGCTGATTATCTCGGTGCTGTTGCTGATCCCGATGGCGTTCGTCCAGACCCCGCTGCAGTTAGGTATCCTGCGATTCCTGCTCGGCGCCGCGGACGGCGCGCTGTTGCCGGCTGTGCAAACCCTGCTGGTGTATAACTCCACCAGCCAGATCTCCGGGCGGATCTTCAGCTATAACCAGTCATTTCGTGATATTGGCAACGTCACCGGCCCCCTGATCGGCGCCTCGGTTTCCGCCAACTACGGCTTTCGCGCCGTCTTCCTTGTCACCGCAGGAGTGGTATTGTTTAACGCGATCTATTCGACCCTTAGCCTGCGCCGACCAGCCGCGGACGCCTCGCAGCCCGACCGCCATTCAGTAAATTAACGTCCAGAGGGGCTCAGCCCCTTGACGCCTTGCCAAGCGCCTTCTATAGATTGAATCGTGTTCAATTCATATTCTTCTCAGGAGATTCGCTATGCCAAAGGATTCGATGTTCTATGCCACGCTCGAAGAAGCTATTGATGCAGCACGTGAAGAATTTCTCGCCAACAACCCTGACAGCGATGAAGAGAGCGCTAACGTTGAGCAGCTCAATATTCAAAAGTATGTGCTGCAGGATGGCGATATCGCCTGGCAGGCCGAATTTTTTGCTGACGAAGAGGAACAAGGCGAATGCTTACCGATGCTTAGCGGCGAAGCCGCGCAGAGCGTCTTCGATGGGGATTATGATGAGATAGAGCTCCGTCAGGAGTGGCTGGAGGAAAATACGCTTCATGAGTGGGATGAAGGTGAATTCCAGCTCGAGCCCTCTCTGGACACCGAAGAGGGACAGACGGCGGCCGACGAGTGGGACGAGCGTTAATCAGTTATAGGGCCCGTGGCTGGCGTCCAGCGGCAGCAGAAGCGTATCGAATACCAGCGAGAACGGCAGGTCCAGAATGGTGAGATAGCGCCATCCTGAATCGCGAACGTCCCACTGCACGCCCGGGTAATATTGATTGCCATGCCCCTGCCCGGGCACCGTCCGGCTGATAATGCTGCCGCAGCCGCTGAGCAGCAGCGCCATGGCAATGATCGGTAGTATTCGCATCCACAACCTCGTCTTTCAGATAAAAAAATACCGGCATCGCTGCCGGTATTTTCATTAACGTACGGCTTATTTCGTTTTCAGCGCCAGCGGGTTAAGCGCCAGCTGCTGATAGGCGTTCACCCACGAGGAGTATTTCTCCGGCGCGGCCCATACGCGATAGTGCAGACGCGACATGGTTACCGGGTCGCTCAACAGCACCAGTCGACGATCGCGGTTCAGCTTATCCGGCGTTTCATTCAGCGCCTGTTCGACATGACGCTCGCGGGCGATCTCCAGGATATGACCCTGACGGTGGCGCGCGGTGGCCATCGCGGTGGCGAGGGCGTTAAACGACGGGTTAAACACCGCGTGCATAAAGCCATCGTCCAGCGAACGCTGACGGTTCAGCGTCAGGTACGCATCGGTATCCTTGAGCACCTGCGGCGGCGAATACTCTTCCGGAATCAGGAACAGCTTCCAGCGCTTGGTGCGCAGGCCCACGGTCGCCCGGCTGGAGATAGCCGACACGAACGGCGACAGAATCAGCGATACGACAATCGGCGCCAGCCAGAACAGGAAGCGCAGATCCAGCCATGCCATTCCGACCGCCCATACCAGCCCCAGCAGCAGCTGCGAGCCGTGACGCATAAAGGCTTCTCCCCACGGCGTGGAGTCATCATCACGCTGCGGCGAATTCCACACCACTTCCCAGCCGAGGAAGGCGCTGACCACGAAGACGGTGTGGAACAGCATGCGAACCGGCGCCAGCAGGACCGAGAACAGAACCTCCAGCAGCAGGGAAAGCGTCACGCGGATAAATCCACCGTACTCCTTCGGCCCCTTACACCACACCAGGATAATACTCAGCAGCTTCGGCAGGAACAGCAGCACCATGGTCGAAGCGAACAGCGCAATAGCCAGCTCCGGACGCCACTGCGGCCACACCGGGAACAGCTGACGAGGCTGCAGGAAGTACTGCGGCTCGGTCAGGGCATGCACCACCTGCAGCGCTGTCGACAGGGCAAGGAACATAAACCACAGCGGCGCTGACAGGTAGGACATCACGCCGGTAAGGAACACCGCTCGGTGGACCGGGTGCATCCCTCTCACGAGGAACAGGCGGAAGTTCATCAGGTTGCCCTGGCACCAGCGGCGGTCGCGTTTCAGCTCGTCCAGCAGGTTCGGCGGCAGCTCTTCATAAGAGCCCGGCAGATCGTAGGCAATCCACACCCCCCAGCCGGCACGGCGCATCAGCGCGGCTTCAACGAAGTCGTGCGACAGGATCGACCCGGCAAAGTTACCCTCGCCCGGCAGCGGCGCCAGCGCGCAGTGCTCAATGAACGGCTTCACGCGGATAATGGCGTTGTGGCCCCAGTAGTGGGACTCCCCCAACTGCCAGAAGTGCAGACCCGCCGTAAACAGCGGACCGTACACCCGGGTGGCAAACTGCTGGCAACGCGCATACAGCGTGTCCATGCCCGAGGCGCGCGGGGAAGACTGAATGATCCCGGCATTCGGGTTCGCTTCCATCAGGCGCACCAGGCTGCTCAGACACTCACCGGTCATCACCGAGTCAGCGTCCAGCACCACCATATAGCTATACTGGCTGCCCCAGCGGCGGCAGAAGTCATCGATGTTGCCGCTCTTACGCTTCACTCGACGACGACGGCGGCGGTAGAAGATCTGCCCTTCGCCCTGCACTTCGGCAATCAGCTCCATCCACGCCTTTTGCTCAGCCACACAGATATCGGGGTTATAGCTATCGCTGAGGATATAGACGTCGAAATGAGCGGCGTTACCGGTCGCTTTCACCGACTCCCAGGTCGCCCGCAGGCCGGCGAAAACGCGGTCAACGTCTTCGTTACAGATCGGCATTATCAGCGCCGTACGGTGCGCCGGGTTCAACGGTTCGTCACCGACCGTCGAGGCGGAAATACTGTACTTATCGCGGCCGATCAATAGCTGCAGGAAGCCCATTAACGCGGTCCAGAAGCCGGCGGAAACCCAGCAGAACAGCACCGCGAAGAGGATCAGAATGCCGCTCTGCAACACGTACGGCAGCAGCTGCATGAACGAGATCCACAGGTTCTGCCCCACCATGTCGGCCGGGTTGATCAGCGCCCAGCCCTGATAAGGCAGAATGGTTTTCATATACCAGGTGGCCACTACGGTCTGCGACAGCGTCAGCAGCAGCAGGATATAGCGACGAATGGTGCCGACGGTACGCCATTTTTGCTCACTCTCGCGCTCTTCTTGCGTCAGACGGGAGAGATAGCGCGGCGTGACATCGCGTCCGCGCAGACGGTCCCAGAAGCGGCCAACCGGGTTGGTACGCCACGGGTCCGGGATCATCGAGGAGCGCTTGGCTTTCGGCATCGCATGCAGCTGGGTGCGGCCTTCATCATCCTTCACCAGCTGATCGCCAGACAGCGAATCCGGCCAGCTGTGCGCCAGCCGCGCCTTTACCGACCCCAGCGGGGAGTCGTCTTCGCGGGCGAAGGTCTGATGTTCGTCATCCAGGGCCTGATGAACGGCCTGCAGGCTGGTGTCCGGCAGCGCCGATTTCTCGGCGTCCGACAGCGGCAATGCGTCAATGTACTTCGTTATCTTATTCATTGGCAGGCAGCTGATAGCTCCAGGTTTCGCTCAACGTGTCATCACCGTTAACCAGTGCGGCGCGCATTTCCGTCGTTTTCTTCGGATCTTTCACCTTCAAACGCAGGATCATACGCCAGCCTTTGGTCACCGGATTGTAACGCACGGTATTTTCAACGATTTCAGCGTTATCGCCGGTGCTCGCCTGGGCGGCGACCGGGGTATCCGCTGGCAGTTTTTTCATATCGGCGCCGGTGAAGTCGACAATGAAAGCAATGGTGCCGTCCGGCTGGCGGATCAGGTTCGACTGCTTCACGTCGCCGGTAGAGCGGCGGGTCTGCATAACGTACGCGTTATCCGGCGCATGCAGCTTGTCTTCATCGCGGCTGAAGGTGATGGTGTACTTGAAGTTCATCTCCTTGCCCGGCTCCGGCAGCTGATCAGGCGTCCAGTAAGTCACGATGTTATCGTTGGTTTCATCGTTGGTCGGGATTTCGACCAGTTCGATTTTCCCTTTGCCCCACTCCCCTTTCGGGGTGATCCAGGCGCTCGGGCGCAGGTCATAACGATCGTCAAGGTCCTCGAAGCGCGAGAACTGACGGCCGCGCTGCAGCAGGCCGAACCCTTGCGGGTTTTCCATCGCATAGCTGCTAACGGCCAGGTGTTTCGGGTTGTTCAGCGGACGCCAGATCCACTCGCCGTTGCCCGCCAGGATCGACAGACCATTGGAGTCGTGCAGCGCCGGACGATAGTTGAGCGCCGGAGAAGGCTGGTTGGAACCGAACAGGAACATGCTGGTCAGCGGCGCCACGCCCAGTTTGCCCACTTTGTCACGCAGGTAAACTTTGGACTGGACATCCACCACGGTGTCGCGTCCCGGCATGATCACAAAGCGATAGGCGCCGGTTGCCCGCGGTGAATCCAGCAGCGCATAGATAGTCAGACGCTTGTCGGTAGCTTTTGGACGCTCGATCCAGAACTCACGAAAACGCGGGAACTCTTCGCCAGAAGGCAGCGCGGTATCGATAGCCAGACCGCGCGCGGACAGACCGTATACCTGACCCTGACCCAGCACGCGGAAGTAGCTGGCACCGAGCATGCTGACGATTTCATCGTTCTTATCTTTGCTGTTGATCGGATACAGTACTTTGAAGCCGGCGAAACCAAGGTCTTTCACCGTGTCTTTATCGTGCTGAACGTTACCAAAGTTAAAATAGTCCGGGCTATATTTAATTTTGCGCACGCTGGTGGCCGTCACTTCATTGATGGTGACCGGCGTGTCGAAGTACATACCCTGATGGTAAAATTCAAGCTTGAATGGGGTTTTCTGGTTATTCCAGTAAGCTTTATCGTGATTAAACTGAATTTGCTGGTAGTCCGCGTATTTCATATCGCGGAAAGCGGAGGGCAGGTTACTCTTTGGCGCTTCATAGCCTTTCCCGGCTAACGTTTTGGCCTCTTTTGCAACGTCATCAATGCTAAATGCCCATGCAGATGAAGTACACAGGGACAACATTACGGCTGCGCTTAACCAACGCATTTTCATCATCTGTGGTTTATGTTTCATATAAGTAAGCACTTCCCCCTTTGTGTGCTTAAATCGATCCGATCTATTTTAATGGAAACTCAGGCAATCCGACAACATAATCCCTGCTTTGTTCAGCGTAGCGGCGCAGGGAATAAACAGTTCGCAGTCCCGTTTGCACTTTGCGTGCTTATCCTGGAGACAGGTACCCCGAGTTCATGTAGGGTTGCTGATAATGTAAGCGTTATCATCTTGAGTGATAAGACGAATTATCTGAGATTGTCGTGAATCGTATGAATAATACTCCGGTACAGCGTGAATATTTTTTCGACAGCATCCGCGCCTGGCTGATGCTGCTGGGGATCCCTTTTCACATTTCGCTGATTTATTCCAGCCACAGCTGGCATGTCAACAGCGCTGAGCCCTCGTGGTGGCTGACGCTGTTTAATGATTTCATTCATGCCTTCCGCATGCAGGTCTTCTTCGTCATCTCCGGCTATTTTTCCTATATGCTGTTCCTGCGCTACCCGCTGAAAAAGTGGTGGAAAGTGCGCGTCGAACGGGTCGGCATTCCGATGCTGACCGCCATCCCGCTGCTGACGCTGCCTCAGTTTATTATGCTGCAGTACGTCAACGGCAAGGCGGAAAACTGGCACACCCTTTCCGGGTACGACAAATTCAACACCCTGGCGTGGGAGCTCATTTCCCACCTGTGGTTTTTGCTGGTCCTGGTGGTGCTGACTTCGCTGGGCGTGGTGCTGTTTAAATGGCTGACGCGCCGCCCGGCAGGAGGTGCTCACGCTTTCGGTGACACTGTCACTATGGGCCAGCTGACGATGATTTTCCTTGCGCTAGGGGTGCTTTACGCGCTGATCCGTCGGTCATTGTTCGTGATCTATCCGCCCCTGCTGAGCAATGGTCTGTTTAACTTTGTGGTCATGCAGACGCTGTTCTATCTGCCCTTCTTTGTGCTGGGGGCGCAGACCTTTATTAATCCGCGCTTAAAGGCGATGTTCACCACGCCGTCGCCATGGTGCTGCGCGGCAGCGCTGCTGGGATTTATCGCCTATCGGCTGAACCAGCAGTACGGCTCCGGCGACGGCTGGATGTATGAAACGGAATCGGTGATCACCATGGTGCTGGGGTTGTGGATGGTCAATGTCGTCTTTTCGCTCGGCCATCGCCTGCTTAACTTCCAGTCGGCGCGGGTGACCTATTTCGTCAATGCTTCGCTGTTTATTTACCTGGTGCACCATCCGCTGACGCTGTTGTACGGGGCGTGGATCACCCCGGCCATCAAGTCGAATACCTTAGGCTTTATTGGCGGGTTGGTTTTTGTGGTGGGTATTGCCCTGATCCTGTATGAAATTCACCTGCGTATTCCGCTGCTGCGTTTCCTGTTCTCCGGTAAACCGATGAACAAACCGGCCAAAACCCCGGCCTCGGCCAGTTAACCTTTAGCTTTTGCGGCACGCCTGGCGTGCCGCGCTACGCTTGCTCATCAAACAGCCGGTCGAAGATCATGTTATACAGGGCTTCTAAATCCGCTTTATCGACCGGGGTGGATGCGCTCAGCTCACAGCGGTAGGCTGCCCCCTCCGTCAGAACGGCGATGAGCTCTGAAGCGGCATTGCGTCGCGCATCGCTGAGCCCGGGATGATAACGCTGCGACAAACGCCCGCCCTCCTCTTTCAACCGCCGGTCGGCCTGCACCAGGATCTCGCGCAAGCGTGGGTTGCGCGAGGCTTCGGCGTTAATTTCCATCAACAGATAATTGTCGCTTTTGGTGGCTGCCGAAGTCGGGATCCTGCCCGCCAGCACCGCCGCTTTTCGCGCCAGATTGTGGTTCTCATCGATCATCTCGCCGACTCTGGCGTTGACGATTTCGCTGACAATTGCTTCGATGATCGCTTCCTTGCTGGCAAAAATGCGATACAGCTGACCGACGCTCAGACCCGCCTCGCGGGCGATATCCGCGACAGAGGCGCCATGCAATCCCTTCGCCGCGAAACATCTTTGCGCAGCGGCAACGATCTCCGCGCGGCGCGCCTGCTGCTTCTGCTGTACTTTTCCTTCTGACACCCTGCTCCCTCCTGCTATCCATCATTCCTGTCAATATCGGCGGTTATCATAGCCTATTCTGCTGAATCAGGGGCATGCCGCCAGCAGGCGACGATAGATAGCTGCCGTTTCCTCGTCGAAACAGACGAACAGGACCCGTTCAAGCGGGTTATAGCGGGTGAGAAACGCGGTCACGGTGCGCACGGCGATCGCCGCCGCTTCCTCTTTCGGATAGCCATACACGCCGGTGCTGATCGCCGGAAACGCAATGGAGCGATAGTTGTTTGCCGCCGCCAGCTGCAGGCTGTTTTTGTAGGCATCGGCCAGGGTTTGCGCCTCCATGCGGTCGCCGCCGTGCCAGACCGGACCCACGGTATGGATCACCGCGCTGGCGGGAAGATCGCCCGCCATCGTGATCACCGCATGCCCAGGGGGACATTCGCCCTGCTGCTGCAACACCTGCTTGCAGGCCGCCAGCAGCGCGGGACCGGCCGCCCGGTGGATCGCGCCATCCACCCCGCCGCCGCCCAACAGCGAGGGGTTTGCCGCATTCACAATCACATCGACATCAAGCGTCGTAATATCGCCGAGAATTACTTCAGGTTGAACAGCCATTTCTCCTCCTGTCGGCATAGCGCGTGGGTACGGCTTTCTGCCGATACTAGGGCATACCCGCCCCCGGGAGCAAGATTATCCCGCAGCGCCGGCGACAAGATGGTAAAAAAAACAGGACCCTGAGGGTCCTGTTGATATCATCGTCCCGCCGTTCAGGCGTTGTCGTTGACGAACGATTTTTGCTTTTCCGCACGGGCCGCCAGCCACAGGCCACTATTCTTCATGGCATAGCCAAAGACCAGGCCCAGCGCCAGGGAAGGGATCACCAGACGCCAGTCGCCATCTGCAGCGAAGGTCGCGCAGGCGCCGATAAAGGTGCCAGGGACAAACGACAGCAGCCTCTGTCGCGCCTGGATGCACATCAGAAAGGCCACGACGCCGGTCATCATATAGCTGAGGATCTGCAGCTGTGGGGCCAGCGCGCTACCGTGGATAATCACCAACGCCCAGACCACGCCGCTCATTACCGTGCAGGAGGAGATGGCCAGACCTTTCAGACCGCCCTGCGGGCAAGCGAAATAGGCCGTACAGCCGAGGAAACCGGCCCAGCTCAGCAGGCCGAGGGCGACGGCCACCCATCCCCAAATCCCGGAGAGAATGCCCGTCGTCAATGCGATTGCGAAGAGTATGTTCATGGCGCGTATCCTAGCAGATACGCACCGAAAGAATGCGATCTAAAACACACTAAATGAATGAACCTGATTTCAGTTACATTAAATTAGTGACTTAAATCACATTTTATTGCTCATCTTCTTCCTGAAGCTCTTCCCACATCGCGGCGATGGCGTCGCGGGTTAACGGCGCCATGGTGCGCCAGAACAGTGTGTGCGCATGCGCTTCGACTTTCCCCAGCATCGTCCCGCACCACGGCAGGATATAGTCGGCAAACAGGAGCTCCAGCGTCTCGCTCTGCGCTTCTGTGGCATGATCCTCCAGCCAGGAGGCGGCCAGCAGCAGCGATCCGAGATGATCCGCCGGACCTTCTCCTGTCGGGATGCCGTGATTGCTCAGAAAAGACCGGACCTCCGCTTCAGAGGAACCCTCCACCCACGCGCTGCGGTACGGCGGAACGCTGCAGGCTTCACCGACGAACAGCGCATTATAGTCCGTCGCCAGGGACTGCATTTCACAGCTTTTCTGCAGACGCGCCAGCAGCTCGTCCTGCTCAAGCGGCCAGCTGGCGGCCAGTTTGCCCTCGCGGATCAGGGTAAACAACGGCACCAGCAGCGGGTCCTGCGGTTGACGGTAATACAGCGAACCCAGCACGCGGCAGAGGATTGAAAACTCGTTCATTCAGTTATTCCAGTTATACAAATTAAAGGTCAGCAAATTCCGGGATCGCCGGCATACCACGCGACTCGAGGAAGTCGAGCAGGCGACGCGGAGAAACGTTGAGGATCCTCTCCTCCGGGAAATCGACAGCATCGAGGATCTTGCGGCACTCGGTAAACTCTCCGAGGGTAAACGCCGTATGAGAGTCCGAGCCCAGCGCCACCCACCCTCCGGCGTCGCGCACCGCGGCGGCGATAGCACGGCAGTTATCTTCACTGCCCACGCGCGATGAAACGAAAGAGGAGTTATTGATCTCCAGCGCCACCTGGTAACGGGCCGCCGCTTCGGCAATGGCCGGGATATCCACCGGGAATTTCGGATTACCGGGATGGCTAATCATATGCACTTTACCGCTGGCCATCGCGGCAATCATCGCCTGCGTATGGGTGGCGCTATCCTGCGGCGGAAACACCGGCTCGTGGAATCCGGCGATGATCAAATCGAGCGACGTCAACATCGGCCCGGAGCAGTCGATCTCACCTTCGATATTTTTAATATTCGACTCAATACCGCGCAGGATCCCCACCCCGTCTACCAGGCGGGGCCAGATGCGCATATTAACGAAGTGCCAGTAATGCGGGGCATCCGCCATATCCGGGCCATGGTCGGTGATGGCGAAGAGTTTGATCCCTTTACGCTTTGCTTCCGCAATATAATCGTGCAGGGTGCTGTAGGCGTGGGTGCTGGCGACGGTATGCATGTGCAGGTCAACGGGATACATCACATTCTCCTCTTCTGTTTGCCGCAAGAATAGCAGGAAACCGGGCTATTGATTAGCAAAAACCCCGCCGTGGCGGGGTTTGCTTATCTTAATAACCGCGCTGACGATCGACCTGACCGCTAACCGATTCCCCTCGCTCCAGCCGGCTAATGGTCCCGGCGATATAGGCAATTGCCTCCATCGGGCGGGTGACTGCCGCCACGTGGGGAGTCATAGCCACCCGCGGGTGCGCCCATAGCGGACTCTCCTGCGGCAGCGGTTCGCGACTGAAGACATCGAGCATCGCGCCTTTGAGCTTACCGTTGTTCAGTGCCGCCAGCAGATCCTCTTCTACGACATGCACGCCGCGGGCAAGGTTGAGGAGATAACTCTCATCAGGCAGCTGCGCCAAAAGCGTCTGGTTGATAATACCGACGGTTTCGGCGGTATTCGGCAGCAGGTTGATCAGGACGCGAGTCCCCTGCAGGAATCCACCCAGCTCGGCCTGGCCGGCAAAGCTCTGTACCTGCGGCCAGGATTTACGGCTACGGCTCCAGACGCGAAGCGGGAATCCCCAGGGTTGCAGGCTTTCCGCCACCTTCGCTCCCAGCACGCCGGCGCCCATAATCCCGACGGTGAAATCGTCGGCAAGATACTCAGGCAACGGCTGCCAGCGGGATGCCAGCTTCTGCGCCTGATAGTCATCGAACCGGCGGAACCAGTGCAGAACCTGGCTCACGGCATACTCCTGCATCTGCCGTCCCATACCGGTATCTTCGAGACGAAACAGCGGGATCGACAAGGGCAACATATCCGGATGATCGCGCAGCTTACTAAGGATCGAATCCACCCCCGCCCCAAGGGCGAACACGGCCTTCAGCGCCCTGCCTTGCAGCATCTCTACCGGTGGATGCCAGACCAGGGCATAGTCCGCCGGCTGGTTATCGCCCGCTTTCCATTCGCGTACTCGCGCGCCGGGTAACTGCTTTTCCAGCTCTCGGATCCAGTATTGGGTATCAAAGGTCGGATGGTAAAAAATAATCTCCATAGGGGCTCCTGATAGCAGACGCCCGGAGCAGGTTAATGCAGGCGTCTTATTTTACTCATTGTTTTCTATTGGTTTGCCAGCATAACAAATTTCCCCTTGTCGCAAAGTGAAAAGGGAGTGGCGACAAAAAAAACGGATTTCGCACGTTTAAGGAGCAAGTTGTTCGAAGTTTGTCTAAACGCGCTGATTTTGCAAAAAGTTGATTGACGGGCGATACGTATTTCCCTACATTAGCGCCCGTTCCCGACAACAACGGGAAAGACAATATGGTGAGGTGTCCGAGTGGCTGAAGGAGCACGCCTGGAAAGTGTGTATACGGCAACGTATCGGGGGTTCGAATCCCCCCCTCACCGCCATATTTTAAGAAGAGCTCGTACGAAAGTACGGGCTTTTTTTTCGCATGTGGCACCCACCGGGGGGGGTAGAGAACCCCCGACTGGGGTTCGACAACTGGCAACGCCAGTTGGACAGACCGCGAGCCCGCGAGCGGGCTGCCCCGCAGGGGCGAGCGAAGCGAGTCAATCCCCCCCTCACCGCCATATTCGAGATGAGAGCCTGTACGCAAGTACGGGCTCTTTTCTTTTATATTCTCCGCCGGGGAGAGCCCCCCGAGAAAAGCCAATCCCGAAGCTAATCCTCTTCCATTCGCTGATACTCTTCGCTGAGGTAATCCACCAACGCCCTGACGGAGGGCAGCAGCCCGCGCCGTGAGGCAAATACCGCATGGATCACTTCCCGCCGCGGCTGCCACTCATCCAGTACCACCTCTAACTCCCCTGACGCCAGCTGATCGCGCACCATTAATAAAGGAAGCTGCACCACCCCTACGCCGGCCATCGCCGCCTCGCGCAGCGCCAGCATATCGGTGGTCACCATTCGCGGCGTGAAATACACCTCCGCCCTTGCCCCCTCAGGCCCGGTAAGCTGCCATTTATGCTGATGCTTGTTCGCCCCCAGGCTGAGCCCAGGCCAGGCGCTCAGCTCAGACGGCGCCTGCGGACGTCCGAGCCGGGAAATCAGCTCCGGACTGGCCACCAGCCGGTGCCCTCGGTCCGCCAGCACACGCATCACCAAATCGCTGTCCTCGATAGGCCGGGGCCGGACGCGGATCGCCACATCAATGCCCTCCCCGACCACATCCACCCGGCGGTTGGTCGCCTCAAGATGCAAAGTGACCCCGGGATAGCGCGCCATAAATCGCGCCAGCATCGGTCCGATATGGACATGCAGCAAGGTGACCGGACAAGTGATCCTGACGCTGCCGCGCGGCTCGGCGCGCAGCGTGTCGACCGCCTGCTGCGCCGCCTCGGCCTCTATCAGCATCGCTTTGCAATGCTGGTAAAAGGTCTGCCCGACCTCGGTAACCGCGAACTGGCGAGTGGTTCGCTGAATCAAACGCACGCCCAGCCGCTCCTCGAGTTGCGCAATGCGACGGCTGAGCTTGGATTTCGGCTGGTCAAGCGCTCGCCCTGCCGCGGCGAAACCGCCATGGTCCACGACCTGGACAAACCAGGCGAAGTCATTGAGATCCTGCATCCTTCCTCCATTGTTCCATTTTTGGAACAGTATAGGCCATTTTTGCTTACTACCGCACATGTCGTCCCGGATATAAGCTTATTCACATCAGATACCGATACACAGGAGAAAGCCATGAAACAGATTACAGGAGTCTACACCGCGCCCGCGCAGCATTGGGTAGGCGACGGCTTCCCGGTTCGTTCGATGTTTTCCTATCAGACGCACGGCCAGCAGCTGAGCCCCTTCTTACTGCTCGACTATGCCGGGCCGTACACCTTCCCGGCGGGCAGCGATAAACGCGGCGTCGGTGAGCATCCGCATCGCGGATTCGAAACCGTCACCATCGTCTACGCCGGAGAGGTAGAACATCGTGACTCCACCGGCCGTGGCGGGGTGATTGGTCCAGGCGACGTGCAGTGGATGACGGCGGGCGCCGGGATCCTGCACGAAGAGTTCCACTCGGAGGCCTTCACCCGCAGCGGCGGCGAGCTGAAGATGATCCAGCTGTGGGTCAACCTGCCCGCCAAAGACAAAATGACGGCCCCCGGCTACCAGAGCATTACCGCCGGGACGATCCCCACCGTCGCGCTGACGAATGGCGCCGGACAGGTTCGGGTTATTGCCGGCCAGTATGACGACGTCAGCGGCCCGGCCCATACCTTCTCACCGCTTAACGTGTGGGATATGCAGCTGAATCAGGGGAGCGACCTCACGCTGCGCCAGCCGGAAGGCTGGAGTACCGCGCTGGTGGTACTGGAAGGGGAAGTGATCATCAACGGTTCCGAATCCGCCCGCGAAGGCCAGCTCGCCGTCCTGAGCCAGGCAGGAGAGACACTGCATCTGGAGGCGACCGCCCAGGCAAAAGTTCTGCTGATGGCCGGAGAACCGCTGCAGGAGCCGATTGTGGGCTATGGCCCCTTTGTCATGAATAACAAAACGCAGATCGCAGAAGCCGTTCGCGATTTTAACAGCGGCCGCTTTGGCCAAATCTAACTGATTGAGGTGAATACTATGTCTACTCCCGCTAATTTTAACGGTGCTCGTCCGGTGATTGATGTCAACGATACCGCAATGCTGTTGATTGACCACCAGAGCGGCCTGTTCCAGACCGTCGGCGATATGCCGATGCCAGAGCTGCGCGCTCGCGCCGCCGCGCTGGCGAAGATGGCCTCGCTTGCCGGGATCCCGGTGATCACCACCGCCTCCGTGCCGCAGGGGCCGAACGGTCCGCTGATCCCGGAGATTCATGAGAACGCGCCGCATGCGCAATACATCGCCCGTAAAGGCGAGATCAACGCCTGGGATAACCCGGAATTCGTCGCCGCGGTGAAAGCGACCGGTCGCAAAACGCTGATTATCGCCGGGACCATCACCAGCGTCTGCATGGCCTTCCCGGCGATTGCCGCCGTCGCCGACGGTTATAAAGTGTTTGCCGTGATTGACGCTTCCGGCACCTACAGCAAAATGGCGCAGGAGATCACCCTGGCTCGCGTGGTACAGGCTGGCGTAGTGCCGATGGATACCGCCGCCGTCGCCTCTGAGCTGCAGCGCACCTGGAATCGCCCGGACGCGGCAGAATGGGCGGAGGTGTACACCAAAGTCTTCCCGGCCTACCAGCTGCTGATCGAAAGCTACAGCAAAGCGCAGGACGTGGTGAAGAATAACGAACAGCTTGATTCCCAGCGCTAAAACACCCGCCCCACTGCGTCGCAGCGGGGCATTGTTCATTGCGTGAGCGGTCGGTAAAGAAAGAAGAAAATATGCTTGACCGTTTTAACGCAACTCCCTATAGTAGCGCCCCGTTGCCCACCCAAGGTGAGCAGCAAGACAATATGGTGAGGTGTCCGAGTGGCTGAAGGAGCACGCCTGGAAAGTGTGTATACGGCAACGTATCGGGGGTTCGAATCCCCCCCTCACCGCCATATTTTAAGAAGAGCTCGTACGCAAGTACGGGCTTTTTTTTCGCATGTGGCACCCACCGGGGGGATGAGAACCCCCGACCGGGGTTCGACAACTGGCGCAGCCAGTTGGACAGACCGCGAGCCCGCGAGCGGGCTGCCCCGCAGGGGCGAGCGAAGCGAGTCAATCCCCCCCTCACCGCCATATTCGAGATGAGAGCCTGTACGAAAGTACGGGCTCTTTTCTTTTATATTCTCCGCCGGGGGGGGATGAAAACCCCCGACCGGGGTTCGACAACTGGCGCAGCCAGTTGGACAGACCGCGAGCCCGCGAGCGGGCTGCCCCGCAGGGGCGAGCGAAGCGAGTCAATCCCCCCTCACCGCCATATTTAAGATGAGAGCCTGTACGCAAGTACGGGCTCTTTTCTTTTATATTCTCCGCCGGGGGGATGAGAACCCCCGGCCGGGGTTCGACAACTGGCGCAGCCAGTTGGACAGACCGCGAGCCCGCGAGCGGGCTGCCCCGACAAAAACGCCGGGAGCGTTTTTGAACAACGCCTGCGTTGGCCCCGCAGGGGCGAGGCCCATGGATGGGCCGAGTAACGGCGAGCGAAGCGAGTCAATCCCCCCCTCGCCGCCATATTTTAAGAAGAGCTCGTACGCAAGTACGGGCTTTTTTTCGCATGTGGCACCGCAGACATCCCCGGGGTCGGCATCAATGCCTCTCCCGGGCTACCAGACCGTACCCGCCAGGTAGCCCGCTATGCGCAGCGCCGCCGGGAGGCCCCCCAAAAACAACAAAGCCCGGGCTCGCCCGGGCCTTGCTCACAGTATGACGATTAATAATAGGCTTTCAGCGTCCGCTGGCAGAGGGCCGAGCGCACGCAGTCATCGGTGGTGAAACGCACGATGCCGATCATCTCGTCTTCCTCAAAACGCGCCAGCGCATCGCTCAGGCCGGACCGCACCCCTGAGGGCAAGTCGCACTGGGTGATATCGCCATTGACGATGACCGTCACGTTCTCCCCGAGGCGGGTTAAAAACATCTTCATTTGCGCTGCGGTCACGTTCTGGGCTTCGTCCAGAATCACCACCGCATTTTCAAAAGTACGTCCGCGCATATAGGCGAACGGCGCGATTTCCACCTTGCCGATTTCCGGACGCAGGCAGTACTGCATAAAGGAAGCCCCCAACCTTTTCACCAGCACGTCGTAAACCGGTCGGAAATAGGGCGCGAACTTCTCGGCGATATCTCCCGGTAAGAAGCCGAGATCTTCGTCGGCCTGCAGAACGGGACGGGTAACAATAATTCTGTCCACATCCTTATGGATCAGCGCTTCAGCTGCCTTCGCCGCACTGATCCAGGTCTTGCCGCATCCGGCTTCGCCGGTGGCGAAAATCAGCTGTTTATTGTCGATGGCATTCAGATAATGCGCCTGAGCCTCATTGCGCGCCTCAATTGGGGAAGTATCACGGCTGTCCCGCGCCATGCCAATTGCTTCTACGCCACTCATTTGCACAAGCGATGTGACCGATTCTTCTTCACGCTGCTTATGGCTGCGTGAATCCCGTCTCAGCACACGTTTTGCTTCACGACGAGCTTTGATCACTGCTTTTTGTCTTCCCATGGATAGCACCTTGCGTTGTAGGTTTACATCACACGCGTCAACATCGACGCGACTATGCGCACGAACGATTGAGGTTTGGCTTCCTTGTAAGCCATTGCTTGCCGGTAGAACTGACAACGAGTCGCGGCTACGCGCACCGCGTACCCTGCCAAGGTGGTAATAATTCGAAGCGGAGGGAGAAAGAGTGAGAAAATCGCTGCCGGAAGCGGGGCTTCCGTGCTGAAGAGTACGGTCTGTGGTTTTACGTTGTCCGGTACGGGACCTTACCATTCGCGATCTCCATAGTGAAACGTCACACTGCCGGGAACTACCGCGTATGTAATAAGTACATCAAAAAAGACTCTTAATGCAACTTATTTTTCACAATGACGCAACAAATAGTTCTTAAGCAAGTGTAGGAGACTATCGGTCATTTGTATTACAGAAATATAACACATGGCAGGAAATATAATAAAAAAGAGAAAAACAGCAGAAAACGCCCTGCCCTTGCGGACAGGGTCGGTATCAAGCCTGAAGCAGCGTCTGTCCCAGGTAGTGCTTATCATCCACCACGCCGGGTAAAACAAAGAAGTAGCCCCCGCCGATGGGTTTGACGTACTCCTCCAGCGCCTCGCCGTTTAGCCGTTTCTGCACCGTCAGAAAACCCTTTTCCAGATCGTGCTGATAGCAAACGAACAACAGCCCCATATCCAGCTGCCCGGCATTAGTGACTCCCAGCGAATAGCTGTAGCCGCGGCGCATCATCAGGCTGGACTGGGTTTCCGGCGTGCGAGGGTTGGCCAGACGAATATGGCTATCCAGCGCGATCGTCTCGCCGTTAGGATCTTTACTGTAATCCGGGGTATCGTGTTCGTTTTTCATCCCCAGCGGCGCACCGGTGTGCTTGTCGCGGCCGAAGATGGTCTGCTGCTCCTTGAGCGGCGTCCGGTCCCAGAACTCGACGTGGAACTGGATGATGCGCGCCGCCTGATAGCTGCCGCCCACCGCCCAGGCCGGCTCGTCCTGATCCGCCGTGACCCACACGACCTGATCCATCAGCGCGCTGTCATGGCTCGCCGGGTTAGCGGTACCGTCCTTGAAACCCAGCAGGTTGATGGGGGTCTCCTTGCCTTTGCTGCGCGCCGCGCTATCGGAGATAAACCCTTCCCGCTTCCAGCGCACGCTGAGCAAATCCGGCGTATGTTTGATGACATCGCGCAGGGCGTGGATCACCGTGTCCTGAGTATTGGCGCAGATCTGCAGCAGCAAGTCGCCATGGCACAGGGCGGCATCCAGTGAATCATTGGGGAAGCGAGTCATCGGCTGCAGCTTTTTCGGCGCTTTTTCCGCGAGACCAAAGCGCTCATCAAACAGCGAATGGCCGACCGAGACGGTGATGGTCAGATTATCCGGGGCAATCCACGGCCCTAAGATGCCGGAATCCATCGGCGGCAGACGCGGATTAGGCGTATCCGGCGCCGGGCCGCCCTGGGTTAAAAAGGCGATACGCTGGGTCAGCAGCCGAAACAGACGCTCGAGGTCGGCTTTATCTGACGCCAGCACATCGAACGCCACCAGCATCATCGAGGCCTGCTGCGGCGTCAGAATACCCGCCTGATGCCGGCCATAGAATGGCTGTTTTTCCTGGCGCGCGTCAGGTGTGAGCGTCCCGGGGGAACTTTCCGCTTTTGCCGCATGCGCCACCGGGCAGCCGCCGGTGATGGCCAGCGCGCCGCCAAGCGCGCCGATCCCTTTCAGTAAGCGACGACGTGACGGCTCGTTCACGTCGTGTGGTTTCTGTTGTGCCATCGACTTAGTCCAGACCCAGGATCCCGCGCAGCTGAGCCAGATCTTCCGCCAGGGTGGTGATCGGCCCTTTCAGCGCATTACGGTCAGCGGTGGTCAGCTTATCGTAAGTTTCGAAACCCTCTTTGGTGCGGTATTTGCTGAGGATACTGTCCACTTTCTTAAAGTTGGCGTCCACTTTAGCCAGCAGTGCGCTGTTCTCTTTTTGCAGCTGCGGGCGCAGCAGATCGACAATTTTCTGCGCGCCGTCAATATTGGCCTGGAAGTCCCACAGGTCGGTATGGCTGTAGCGATCTTCTTCACCGCTGATCTTGCTGGCTGCGACTTCTTCAATTAATCCTGCCGCCCCGCCCACGACTTTTGACGGTGGGAACGCCAGCTCGCTGATGCGCTTTTGCAGCTCCAGCACATCGCTGTTCAGCTGATCGGCATATTTTTCCATGCCCTTGACGCTGTTATCGCCAAACAGCGCCTTTTCCAGACGGTGGAATCCGGTGAATTTCGGATCTTCCGCTTTTTTCTCGAAATCGTCTTCGCGGGCGTCGATGCTGCCGTCAAGGTCAGAGAACAGCTCAGCAATCGGCTCAATGCGCTCGTAATGCTGGCGCGTCGGGGCGTACAGCGCTTTCGCTTTTTCGATGTCGCCAGCTTTCACCGCGTCGGTAAAGGCTTTGGTGCCGCTGACCAGCTGCGCGGTTTCCGCCGTCACATAGGCTTTATAAGCGGTGATCGCTTCGCCGAGGCTCAGCACCGCATCCGCTTTCGCCGCGTCTTTGGTGGCGGCGCCGGTGACGATCAGTTTGCCTTTCGGGTTGGTGAGCAGACCGCAGGTCATGTCATATTCGCCCGGCTGCAGGTTTGCGGTGAGCTTCTGGGTAAAGCCCGGCGCGATGTTTTCGCGCTCTTCCACCACCATCACCCCTTTCAAAATCTCCCACTCCAGCGCTTTCTGGCTGTGGTTCTGAATAATAAACTGGGTTTTACCCGCGTTAACGGTCACCTGCATCGGCTCGCACTGTTTGTCGTTGACGGTGACTTTGACCTGCGGGATATCCGCAGCCTGAGCACCGAATGCAGAGCTGAGCAGCGCGGCCACGGTCACCCGCAGCGCATTACGGCGAAAATGAATCATCATGATCATCCCTTTCGGTAAGTAGAATGTCGCTTATAAGCTCGCAGCGCCCGGTCAGGCAGCCCGCGAGGCAGTCGTATTATTTCGCGGCGGCAGCGCAAACAGCACCAGCGCCGGGATCAGATAAAGCAGATAGACAGCCACTTCGCTGACGCTTGGCGTCTCCTGGTAGCCGAAGATCCCTTCCAGCAGCGTGCCGAACAGCGTATGCGTCGACAGCACAGTGCTCAGATCGAAGGCGGTCTCCTGGAACAGGTTCCACAGGCCCGCCTCGTGGAAGGCGCGGATCGCCCCCGCCGCCAGGCCAGCGGCCACCAGCAGGATAAACAGGCTGGTCCATTTGAAGAACACGCCAAGGTTGAGACGGATACCGCCCCAGTAGAGGAGGAAACCCAGCACGATTGCCGTGGCCAGCCCCAGCATCGCCCCCAGCGGCGGCCAGATGCCAACGTCCTGCTGGAATGCCGCCAGCAGGAAGAAGACCGACTCCAGCCCCTCACGGGCGACCGCGAAAAAGACCATCATCACCAGCGCCCAGCCGTGGTGATTGCCGCGCTGTAGCGCCTTATCCACGGCCTGCTCCAGCTGCTGCTTGACGTTGCGTGAGACATTGCGCATCCAGAAGACCATCCACGTCAGGATCACCACCGCAATGACCGCGACGATCCCTTCGAACAGCTCCTGTTCGCGCTGAGGAAATTCCCCGGTGGTTTCGTTGATAAAGATGCCTAAGCCAAGACACAGCGCCGCTGCGAGGATCACGCCAATCCACATCACGCCAATCCAGTTGCCGCGCTGGGTGCGTTTCAGATAGCTGGCGATCAGGCTGACAATCAGCGCCGCCTCCAGGCCTTCGCGTAACATAATGAGAAATGGGACAAACATGCCAATACCCTTAAATGTAAAGCACCGTCAACGAATGCAAAAACAGGTAATATTTATGATAGTGATTATCATTACAATAGTCAGAAACACAAGCGAAATGTTTAGAGAATGATGACTATCTGTAAATAAATCGCTGGCAAATAATGACTTATGAAAATATTCGCCTGTTATGAGGGAAAAGAATAAGCAAAGGATTTTTTACGCCAGATATTTACCCGTCGCGGCGGCTATGGCTAAATGGCGGCCTTATTGACCTGCGAAAAGAACAACATGACTGCATTTTTTCATTTCCTGCTGGCGCTGGCGGTGATCCTCGCCCTGGCCTGGCTTGTCAGCTACGACAGACAAAAAATTCGTATTCGTTATATTCTTCAGTTGATTATTATAGAAATAGCGCTCGCTTTCTTTTTCCTGCACGCCGAAAGCGGCCTGTGGCTGGTAAAAAATATTTCCGGCTTTTTTGCTTCGCTGTTAGGCTTTGCCGCCGAAGGGACCAATTTCGTCTTTGGCGGCATGAGCGAAAAAGGCTTAGCCTTTATTTTTCTTGGCGTCCTGTGTCCGATTGTGTTTATTTCCGCGCTGATTGGTATTCTCCAGCACTGGCGGATCCTGCCGATTTTTATTCGCGTGATTGGCACCCTGCTGTCGAAGGTCAACGGCATGGGTAAGCTGGAATCTTTTAACGCCGTCAGCTCCCTGATCCTCGGCCAGTCGGAAAACTTCATCGCCTACAAAGGCGTACTGGGCGACCTCTCCTCACGGCGTCTGTTCACCATGGCGGCGACGGCCATGTCGACCGTATCGCTGTCGATCGTCGGCGCCTATATGACCATGCTGGACGCCAAATATGTCGTCGCGGCGCTGATCCTGAATATGTTCAGCACCTTTATCGTGCTGTCGGTGATTAACCCGACGCGGCCGGGCAGCGAGCAGGAAATAAAGCTGGAGAAGCTGCATGAATCACAGAGTTTCTTTGAAATGCTCGGGGAATATATTCTGGCCGGCTTTAAAGTGGCGATGATTATTCTGGCGATGCTGATCGGCTTTATCGCCCTGATCAGCGCCATTAACGCGCTGTTCGCTACCCTGTTTGGCCTCAGCTTCCAGCAGATCCTCGGCTACGTCTTCTATCCGTTAGCCTGGCTTATCGGCATTCCGCTGAGCGATGCGCTGAACGCCGGCAGCATCATGGCCACCAAGCTGGTCGCTAACGAATTTGTGGCGATGATTGAGCTGCAAAAGATTGCCGCCAGCATGACGCCGCGCGGGCTCGGCATTCTCTCGGTCTTCCTGGTGTCGTTTGCTAACTTTGCTTCAATCGGCATTATCGCCGGGGCGATCAAAGGCCTGAATGAACCGCAGGGCAATATCGTCTCCCGCTTCGGCCTGCGGCTGGTGTTTAGCGCCACGCTGGTGAGCCTGCTTTCCGCCAGCTTCGCCGGGCTGGTGCTGTAAGACAAACGGCGGGGCTGCCCCCGCCGTTTACTCAGAACTGCACGCAGACCGGCTGGTCGACACGCATCACCGACTCCTGCGCGAAGCGCGATTTATAGCCCTCGCGCAGGGCCTCAATACCGGTCTCGCTCTGCGCGTCGTGGCCATGGATCACCATCAGCGCCTTGCTCTGCTCCCGCACCACCTGACCATTCTGGCCAAGCCACTGGCCGTGGGCATCAAACACCGTCAGCCCGTCGCGAAAGCGCGGCGTGACGTCGCGGTCGACAAACTGTTGCCACTCTTCAGCGGTGATGTCTTTCCCCGCCGGGCGGCTCAGACCGAAGTAAAGCGTGGTTTGCACCATGGACTGATCCGCCGGGCAGGCGCCGGGCTTCGGCGCGCTGGTCGATGAACTTCCACCCGCCGCGCAGCCGCTGAGTAACCCTGCCAGCACCAGCGCCATTGCACCCTGTCTGAACGTCATCTTTGCTATCCTCATTGTTATTAGTCAGGAAATATCAGCGGATTTTCAAATAATTAGCAAGGGTTATAATATTCCGGCCCGGCAACAGGCAATAAAAAGCCCGCCAGCGGCGGGCTCGTGAGCGTCAGATGAGCTTACTCAGCCGTGGCGCGTACCGGCGGCGGCGTATGGTAGTGGGCATCCGCTTCAGCGAAGCGCTGCTGCATGCTGGCTGACGGCGCTTTATCCAGCAGGCTAAAGACCACAATCCCGATGCTGCCGAAGATAAAGCCCGGAATAATTTCATACAGGCCCAGCCAGCCAAACTGCTTCCAGACGATCACGGTCAGAGCGCCAATCACCATCCCGGCCAGCGCGCCGTTACGGGTCATACGCGACCACATCACCGAGAACAGCACCACCGGGCCAAAGGCGGCGCCGAAACCGGCCCAGGCATAGCTCACCAGACCCAGCACGCGGTTCTCCGGGTTGGCCGCCAGGGCAATGGCCACCAGGGCAACCACCAGCACCATCATACGGCCCACCCAGACCAGCTCTTTCTGACCGGCGTTTTTACGCAGGAAGGCTTTATACAGATCTTCAGTAATCGCGCTGGAGCAAACCAGCAGCTGACAGCTCAGGGTGGACATCACCGCCGCCAGAATCGCCGACAGCAGGATCCCGGCAATCCACGGGTTAAACAGGATTTGCGCCAGCTCGATAAACACGCGTTCGGCGTTCTGGTTAACCGCGCCCGCCAGGCTCGGGTTGTTATTGAAGTAGGCGATGCCAAAGAAGCCGACGGCCACCGCCCCGCCGAGGCAGAGGATCATCCAGGTCATACTAATGCGACGCGCGTGGACGATGCTGTGGTGCGAATCCGCCGCCATAAAGCGCGCCAGAATATGCGGCTGACCGAAATAGCCCAGTCCCCAGCCCATCAGCGAAATAATCGCCACGAAGTTCAGCCCTTTCAGCATGTCGATATTTTCGATGCTCTTCTGCTTAATGACTTCCAGCGAATCGCCAAAACCGCCGACGGATATAATCACGATTACCGGGGTAAGGATCAGCGCGAAAATCATCAGGCTGGCCTGCACGGTATCCGTCCAGCTGACGGCGAGGAAGCCGCCGACAAAGGTATAGATAATTGTCGCCGCCGCGCCGGCCCACAGCGCGGTTTCATAACTCATGCCAAAGGTGCTTTCAAACAGACGCGCCCCCGCCACAATTCCCGAGGCGCAATAGATAGTAAAGAACAGCAGAATAACCAGCGCCGAAATAATTCTCAGCACCCGGCTTTTATCTTCAAAACGGCCGGTAAAATAATCAGGCAGCGTCAGGGCGTTATTATTCACCTCGGTATGCACGCGCAGGCGCCCGGCGACCAGCTTCCAGTTAATCCACGCCCCCAACGTTAAGCCGATGGCAATCCAGCTTTCGGAAATCCCGGAGAGGAAAATGGCGCCCGGCAGGCCCATCAGCAGCCAACCGCTCATGTCCGAGGCCCCGGCGGAAAGCGCGGTCACAAATGGCCCCAGACTCCGTCCCCCGAGAATATAATCATCAAAGTTTTTGGTCGAACGCCAGGCAATAAACCCTATCAATACCATACCAAAAATATAAACAATAAATGTCACCAGCATCGGTGTGCTAATAGCCATGCAAAGTCTCCAGAATTTTTATCGACAGCGTCCAACTTCGTCGTTTTTTTCCACTACCGGAACGGGGTAATGGCGCATTGTTTAATTGGGCGACCGTATCCTGACGGAAGCTTCGGTTTTTCACAAACGATTTAACACAGCATTTACACGAAAATCCGACGGCGCAAAACGTCAATTTGCGAGAGGTTGCACTCTCTCACGTTTTTAAAGGTTGCACCAAACAAAAGTGTTAACTCACGCATACAAATACCCTATGAGCCCGGGGTTAAAATTCTGCTATTTTAGGCATTATTTTTAACAAATCCGCCATTTCACGGCTTTCGTCACAAGCCATAATTAACATGGTTGCACAAAGTTGCAACATAGTGGATATTTCCATGCAACCGCATAAGCTAACGATAAATGACAGGAGTTTTGAGCATGGGCACCACCACCATGGGTGTTAAGCTTGACGACGCAACCCGCGAGCGCATTAAGTCCGCCGCGAGCCGCATTGACCGCACGCCGCACTGGCTGATTAAGCAGGCCATCTTCAATTATCTGGAAAAACTGGAGAACGATGAGACGCTGCCCGAGCTACCGGCGCTGCTCTCCGGGGCCGCCAACGAAAGCGATGACGCCAGCGTATTAACGGAAGAGCCGTATCAGCCGTTCCTCGAATTCGCCGAGCAGATCCTGCCGCAGTCGGTAAGCCGCGCGGCGATCACCGCCGCCTGGCGTCGCCCGGAAACCGACGCGGTGCCGATGCTGCTGGAGCAGGCCCGACTGCCGCAGCCGCTGGGCGAGCAGGCGCATAAGCTGGCGTATCAACTGGCGGAAAAACTACGCAACCAGAAGACCGCCAGCGGCCGCGCCGGCATGGTGCAGAGTCTGCTGCAGGAGTTCTCCCTCTCCTCACAGGAAGGGGTGGCGCTGATGTGTCTGGCGGAAGCCCTGCTGCGTATTCCGGATAAAGCCACCCGCGATGCGCTAATCCGCGACAAAATCAGCAACGGCAACTGGCAGTCGCACATCGGCCGCAGCCCGTCGCTGTTCGTCAACGCCGCCACCTGGGGGCTGCTGTTCACCGGCAAACTGGTCTCCACCCACAACGAAACCAGCCTCTCCCGCTCGCTGAACCGCATCATCGGCAAGAGCGGCGAACCGCTGATCCGCAAGGGCGTGGATATGGCGATGCGACTGATGGGCGAACAGTTCGTCACCGGGGAAACCATCGCCGAAGCGCTGGCCAACGCCCGCAAGCTGGAAGATAAAGGTTTCCGTTACTCTTACGACATGCTAGGCGAAGCGGCCCTGACCGCCGCCGACGCCCAGGCCTATATGGTATCTTATCAGCAGGCGATCCACGCCATCGGTAAAGCCTCTAACGGCCGCGGCATTTATGAAGGGCCGGGCATATCCATTAAGCTGTCGGCTCTGCACCCACGCTACAGCCGCGCCCAGTATGACCGGGTGATGGAAGAGCTCTACCCGCGTCTGAAATCGCTGACCCTGCTGGCGCGCCAGTATGACATCGGCATTAACATCGACGCCGAAGAGGCGGACCGTCTGGAGATCTCTCTCGACCTGCTGGAAAAACTGTGCTTCGAGCCGGAGCTGGCGGGCTGGAACGGGATTGGCTTCGTGATTCAGGCCTACCAGAAGCGCTGTCCGTTTGTCATTGATTACCTGATTGACCTCGCCACCCGCAGCCGCCGTCGCCTGATGATCCGTCTGGTGAAAGGCGCCTACTGGGACAGCGAAATCAAACGCGCGCAGATGGAAGGTCTCGAAGGCTATCCGGTCTACACCCGCAAGGTTTACACCGACGTCTCCTATCTCGCCTGCGCGAAAAAGCTGCTGGCGGTGCCGAACCTGATTTATCCGCAGTTCGCCACCCACAACGCCCATACCCTGGCGGCTATCTACCAGCTGGCGGGCCAGAACTACTACCCTGGCCAGTATGAGTTCCAGTGCCTGCACGGCATGGGCGAACCGCTGTACGAGCAGGTGGTGGGCAAAGTCGCCGACGGCAAACTGAACCGGCCGTGCCGGATCTACGCCCCGGTGGGCACCCACGAGACGCTGTTGGCGTATCTGGTGCGTCGTCTGCTGGAGAACGGCGCCAATACCTCCTTCGTCAACCGTATTGCGGACAATACCCTGCCGCTGGACGAGCTGGTGGCCGACCCGGTCAGCGCGGTAGAAAAACTGGCGCAGCAGGAAGGCCAGGCCGGCCTGCCGCATCCGAAAATCCCGCTGCCGCGCGATCTCTACGGCAGCGGCCGGAGCAACTCCGCCGGTCTGGATCTGGCTAACGAGCATCGTCTGGCCTCCCTCTCCTCTTCCCTGCTCAACAGCGCCCTGCATAAATGGCAGGCATTGCCGATGCTGGAGCAGCCGGTAGCCGAAGGCGAGACGCAGCCGGTAGTCAACCCGGCTGAACCAAAGGACATTGTCGGCTACGTCCGCGAAGCCAGCGATGACGAAGTGCAGCAGGCGCTGACCAGCGCTATCAACAACGCGCCAATCTGGTTCGCCACCCCGCCGCAGGAGCGCGCCGCCATTCTCGAGCGTGCCGCGGTGCTGATGGAAAGCCAGATGCCGACCCTGATGGGGATCCTGGTGCGCGAAGCGGGTAAAACCTTCAGCAACGCCATCGCCGAAGTGCGCGAAGCCGTTGACTTCCTCCACTACTATGCCGGCCAGGTGCGCGACGATTTCGATAATGAAACCCACCGTCCGCTGGGTCCGGTGGTCTGTATCAGCCCGTGGAACTTCCCGCTGGCGATCTTCACCGGGCAGATTGCCGCCGCGCTGGCGGCCGGCAACAGCGTGCTGGCGAAACCGGCCGAGCAGACGCCGCTGATCGCCGCCCAGGGCGTGGCGATCCTGCTGGAAGCCGGCGTGCCGCCAGGGGTGATCCAACTGCTGCCGGGCCGCGGGGAAACCGTCGGCGCCGCGCTGACATCCGATAAGCGCGTGCGCGGCGTGATGTTCACCGGCTCCACCGAAGTGGCCACCCTGCTGCAACGCAATATCGCCAGCCGCCTCGACGCTCAGGGACGCCCGACGCCGCTGATCGCCGAAACTGGCGGGATGAACGCGATGATCGTCGACTCGTCGGCGCTCACCGAGCAGGTGGTGATCGACGTCCTGGCCTCCGCATTCGACAGCGCCGGCCAGCGCTGCTCCGCCCTGCGCGTCCTCTGCCTGCAGGAAGAGGTAGCCGACCACACCTTAACCATGCTGCGCGGCGCGATGAGCGAGTGTCGCATGGGCAATCCGGGCCGCCTGACCACCGATATCGGTCCGGTTATCGATGCAGAAGCGAAAGAGAATATCGAACGCCATATTCAGACGATGCGCGCCAAAGGCCGCACCGTCTATCAGGCGATGCGCGAGAATAGCGAAGACGCCCGCGAATGGAACCACGGGACCTTCGTGCCGCCGACGCTTATCGAACTCGACAGCTTTGACGAGCTGAAAAAAGAGGTTTTCGGCCCGGTGCTGCACGTGGTGCGCTATAACCGTAACGAGCTGGATAAACTGGTGGAGCAGATTAACGCCTCCGGTTACGGCCTGACCCTCGGCGTGCATACCCGCATCGACGAGACCATCGCCCAGGTCACCGGCAGCGCGAAGGTGGGCAACCTGTACGTCAACCGCAATATGGTTGGCGCCGTGGTCGGCGTGCAGCCGTTCGGCGGCGAAGGGTTGTCCGGTACCGGTCCGAAAGCCGGCGGCCCGCTGTACCTTTACCGTCTGCTTTCCAGCCGACCGCAGGGCGCCGTTGGCGTGACCTTCGCCCGCCAGGATGCAGAGCGTCCGCTGGACGCCCAGCTGAAAACGCTGCTGGAAAAACCACTGCAGGCGCTGCAGCAGTGGGCGGCGGGCCGACCTGAGCTGCAGGCGCTGTGCCAGCAGTACAGCGAGCAGGCGCAAAGCGGCACCCAACGCCTGCTGCCGGGGCCAACCGGCGAGCGCAACACCCTGACGCTGATGCCCCGCGAGCGCGTGCTGTGCGTGGCGGATAATGAGCAGGATACGCTGATCCAGCTGGCGGCTGTGCTGGCGGTCGGTTGTGAAGTGCTGTGGCCGGACAGCGCCTTGCAGCGCGATCTGGCGAAGAAACTGCCGCGGGACGTCAGCGAGCGGATCCGTTTTGCCAAAGCGGATCAGTTGCCCGGTCAGGCCTTCGACGCGGTTATCTATCACGGCGATTCCGACCAGCTGCGCGAGCTGTGCGAGCAGGTGGCGGCGCGCGACGGGGCGATTGTCTCCGTGCAGGGCTTCGCCCGCGGCGAAACCAATCTGCTGCTGGAGCGGCTGTATATCGAGCGTTCGCTGAGCGTCAACACCGCGGCGGCAGGCGGTAACGCCAGCCTGATGACCATCGGCTAACCCAGGCCCCCCGGTGGCGCTGTGTTACCGGGGCTACATAACACCGTAAAGGGTAGCCCGGATAAGGCGTTGTGCGCCGCCATCCGGGCTATCTGCGATGCGATCAGCTAATGACAGCCGACGTCAGCTGTGCTTAATTAGGGCTCCCTGACGGGAGCCTTTTTTATGGGAGCAGAACAATGAAACGCATGTTATTTGCCGTGGCGGCCCTGCTGGCCAGCGGCGCGGCGCTGGCGGACGAGTGCAGCAACGCCAACACCCAAACCGAAATGAATCAGTGCGCGGCCGCGCAGTTTCAGGCGGCCGACAAAAAACTGAACGACACCTGGCAGCAGGCTCTGCAGCGGGCGGCGGGTAAACAGCAGACATTACTGAAACAGGCGCAGCAGGCATGGATTGCTCTGCGCGACGCCGACTGCGCCTTCCTCGCGTCCGGCGCCGAAGGCGGCAGCATGCAGCCGATGCTGCTGAGCCAGTGCATGACCGATAAGAGCGTGGAGCGGGAATCTTTCCTCGCCTCGCTGCTGCAGTGCGAGGACGGCGATCAAAGCTGCCCGCTGCCGCCGGCCAATTAACTAACGGACGCGAATGCCTTCGATAATCATCCGCTGGACATTATCGACCGTTTGTTCAAAAAAGGCCGCGTCCTGCAGCGTGGCGCCGGTGACCGCCTCTACCTGGGTGGCGAAGTCGGCGTAATGCTGGGTAGTGGCCCAGATCATAAAGATTAAATGCTGCGGATCGACCGGCGCCAGCTTGCCGCGGTCGATCCAGCCGGAGACAATCGCCGATTTCTCATCGACCAGCGCTTTCAGATCCCCGGTCAGCTCACCCATCAGCAGCGGCGCGCCCTGCAGCATCTCAAGGCAGAAGAGCTTCGAGGCCTGGGGGTGATCGCGGGACACCTCCAGCTTCAGGCGAATATACTCGCGGATCGCCACCAGCGGGCTGATATCCTCGCGAAAGGCCTTCAGCGGCGCCAGCCAGATGGCGAGGATCTGCTGCAGAACGGCCACGTACAGCGCCTCTTTCGAAGGGTAGTAATAAAGCAGATTGGTTTTCGACACCCCGGCGCGCTCAGCTACCTGCTCCAGCCGCGTACCGTGAATACCAAATTGCGAAAATGCCTCCAGCGCGGCGGCCAGGATGGCCTCCTTTTTGGCGCTGACCGCTTGTGAACGTTTGCCGTTTTTCTTCACCGCGCCCTGTGCCATACATCCTCTCCTTCAGTTGACGCCACCAGCATAGCAAAAGCCCTTCGCCGACACGACCCCATGCACCCTGATTGCGCATGACTGCCGTTTTTTCGTGCACTGATTTTGACCATCCAGTCCACTTTTTTATCGTCCTTTTTAGCAACCCAATAGCAACACATTAATAACATTAACATTTATAAAACTGGCATCGCGTTTGCTTTACCTGTTCTGTGAGGTGGTCCAGGGAGAGGCAGGATGCCGCACCACCGCAACCCATCTTCCATGACTGTAGAGAGGTAGGTATGAAAATTGGTGTTTTCGTTCCCATTGGCAACAACGGCTGGCTGATCTCTACCCATGCCCCGCAGTATATGCCGACCTTCGAACTGAATAAGGCTATTGTGCAGAAAGCCGAGCACTACCATTTCGACTTCGCGCTCTCCATGATCAAGCTGCGCGGCTTCGGCGGGAAAACAGAATTTTGGGATCACAACCTGGAGTCCTTCACCCTGATGGCCGGCCTGGCCGCGGTGACCTCGAAGATCCAGATCTACGCCACCGCCGCCACCCTGACGCTGCCGCCGGCGATCGTCGCCCGGATGGCCTCCACCATCGATTCCATCTCCGGCGGCCGGTTTGGCGTCAATCTGGTGACCGGCTGGCAAAAACCGGAATATGACCAGATGGGCATGTGGCCGGGGGATGACTATTTCGCCAGCCGCTATGACTATCTCACCGAATACGTTCAGGTGCTACGCGACCTGTGGGGCACCGGGCGCAGCGATTTCAAAGGCGATTACTTCACCATGAACGACTGCCGGGTCAGCCCGCGCCCTTCGCAGCCGATGAAGGTGATCTGCGCCGGGCAGAGCGACGCCGGGATGGCCTTCTCCGCCCAGCACGCGGACTACAACTTCTGCTTTGGCAAAGGGGTCAACACGCCGACGGCCTTCGCGCCGACCGCCGCACGCATGATGCAGGCGGCGGAAAAAACCGGCCGTGACGTAGGCTCCTATGTGCTGTTCATGGTGATCGCCGACGAAACCGACGAAGCGGCGCGCGCCAAATGGGAGCACTACAAAGCGGGCGCCGATGAAGAAGCGCTGGCGTGGCTCACCGAGCAGAGTCAGAAAGACACCCGCTCCGGCAGCGATACCAACGTGCGCCAGATGGCCGACCCAACCTCGGCGGTCAATATCAACATGGGCACCCTTGTCGGATCGTATGCCAGCGTCGCCCGTATGCTTGATGAAGTAGCGAGCGTGCCCGGCACCGACGGCGTGCTGCTGACCTTTGATGATTTTCTTGCCGGCATCGACGCCTTTGGCGAACGCATTCAGCCGCTGATGCGCTGCCGGGACCACATTGCTCCTGTTACCCGTGAGGTGGCCTGATGATTACCCTTCCCGCTCGCCCGGAATCCCTGACCTTCGCGCCGCAGCAGAGCGCGCTGATTGTTGTCGATATGCAGAACGCCTACGCCAGCCAGGGCGGCTATCTGGATCTTGCCGGCTTTGACGTCTCCGCCACCCGGCCGGTTATCGACAATATTAATACCGCCGTCGCCGCCGCCCGCGCCGCGGGCATGCTGATTATCTGGTTCCAGAATGGCTGGGATGACCAGTATGTTGAAGCCGGCGGCCCGGGCTCGCCGAACTACCACAAGTCCAATGCGCTGAAAACGATGCGTCAGCGCCCGGAGCTGCAGGGCAAGCTGTTGGCGAAAGGCGGCTGGGATTATCAGCTGGTGGACGAACTGACGCCGCAGGAAGGCGACATCGTGTTGCCGAAACCGCGCTACAGCGGCTTCTTTAACACCCCGCTCGACAGCATTTTGCGCAGCCGCGGTATACGCCACCTGGTGTTCACCGGGATCGCCACCAACGTCTGCGTCGAATCGACGCTGCGCGACGGCTTCTTCCTCGAATACTTCGGCGTGGTGCTGGAGGATGCCACCCATCAGGCCGGCCCGGCCTTCGCCCAACAGGCGGCACTGTTCAATATTGAAACCTTTTTCGGCTGGGTCAGCGACGTCGAGAGCTTCTGCCGCGCGCTATCCCCTGCCACCCCGCTGTCTTTAGCCAAGGAGAAACGTTATGCCTAAACAGGTGATCATTCCGCCAGGCACCACCACGCCGATTGCCCCCTTTGTTCCGGGGACGCTCGCCGATGGCGTGGTCTACGTCTCCGGCACTCTGCCGTTTGATAAGCAAAATAATGTGGTGCACATCGGCGACCCAAAGGCGCAAACCCGCCACGTGCTGGAGACCATCAAGAGCGTTATCGAAACGGCGGGCGGGAGTATGGCGGATGTGACTTTCAACAGCATCTTTATCACCGACTGGACAAATTACGCCGCGATTAACGAGGTTTACGCCGAGTTTTTCCCCGGCGATAAACCCGCGCGCTTTTGCATTCAGTGCGGTCTGGTGAAACCCGATGCGCTGGTGGAAATCGCCAGCGTCGCCCATATCGGCAGCCCGACATGATGAGGCTCAATATTGCTCCAGCCCCATGGCCCGGCGCGCCGGTGGTGGTCCTCAGCGCCGGTCTGGGCGGCGGCGGCGGCTACTGGCTGGCGCAGCGCGCGGCGCTGGAGGAACAGTATCAGCTGGTGAGTTATGACCATAACGGGACCGGGGAGAACGCCGGTCCGCTGCCCGCCGACTACAGCATGGCGACGATGGCCGGAGAGCTGTTCAGCGCTCTGCAGGCGGCGGGGATCGCCCGCTTCGCGCTGGTGGGCCACGCGCTGGGGGCGCTAATTGGCCTGCAGCTGGCGCTCGATCGCCCCGAGGCGGTGAGCGCCCTGGTGCTGGTCAACGGCTGGCTGTCGCTGTCGCCGCACACCCGCCGCTGCTTCCTGGTGCGCGAGCGTCTGCTGCATGCCGGCGGCGCGCAGGCGTGGGTCGAAGCACAGCCGCTGTTTCTCTACCCGGCGGAATGGATGGCCGCGCGCCTGCCGCGCCTCGAAGCGGAAGATGCGCTTGCCATCAGCCATTTTCAGGGCAAGGAGAACCTGCTGAAGCGGCTGCAGGCCCTGAAGCAGGCTGATTTTTCGCGTCGCGCGGCGGCCATCGCCTGCCCGACGCTGATTATCAGCGCCGCTGACGATCTGCTGGTCCCGGCCTCCTGCTCCCGCGTGCTGCAGACGGCGATCCCCGGCAGCCAGCACGTGGAAATGCCATGGGGCGGCCATGCCTGTAACGTCACCGACGCCGATACCTTTAATACCATTTTACGCGACGGGCTGGCCGCTATGCTGCCGGTCGCCACGGAGACCCGATGAACGATGCGATAAACCAGACGGCCTGCGAGACGCTGTTTACCCAGGCCCGAACCCACAACGGCTGGCTGGATAAGCCAGTGAGCGATGCGCAGCTGCAGGCAGTCTGGGACCTGATGAAAATGGGGCCGACTTCCGCCAACTGTTCGCCGGCGCGCATCGTGTTTGTGCGCAGCACGGAAGGCAAAGAGAAACTTCGCCCGACGCTCTCCAGCGGCAATCTGCAAAAAACCATGCAGGCGCCGGTGACCGCCATCGTGGCGTGGGACAGCGCCTTTTACGACCGGCTACCGACCCTCTTTCCCCACGGTGACGCCCGCAGCTGGTTCACCTCCAGCCCGCAGCTGGCGGAGGAGACCGCGTTTCGCAACAGCTCCCTGCAGGCGGCATATCTGATTTTCGCCTGCCGGGCGCTGGGTCTCGACACCGGGCCAATGTCCGGCTTCGACCGGGAAAAAGTCGATGCGGCGTTTTTCGCCGACAACGGCTGGAAAAGCAACCTGCTGGTGAACATCGGCTATGGCGACCCCGGCAAACTGTACGGCCGCCTGCCGCGTCTGTCCTTTGATGAAGCCTGCCTGCTGGCATAAGGAGTTTACGATGGAGTTAGCGGACAAAGCGAGTTTCCGTGACGCCATGGCCCACGTCGGCGCCGCGGTTAACATTATTACCACCGATGGCCCGGCGGGCCGGGCGGGATTTACCGCCAGCGCGGTCTGCAGCGTTACCGACACGCCGCCGACCCTGCTGGTCTGCCTGAACCGCTCGGCCTCGGTGTGGCCGGTGTTCAGCGAACATCACACGCTGTGCGTCAATACCCTGGCGGCGGGACAGGAGGCGCTGTCGACGCTGTTTGGCGGAAAAACGGCGATGGACGAGCGCTTTGCTGCCGCCGACTGGCAGACCGGCGCCACCGGCTGCCCGCGGCTGGAGGCGGCGCTGGTCAGTTTTGACTGCCGCATCGACCAGCGCGTCAGCGTCGGCACGCACGACATCCTGTTTTGTCACGTCGTGGCCATTACCCGTCACCCGGAACCCCGGGGTCTGATGTGGTTTGACCGCGGCTATCACACGCTTATGCGACCCGCTTGTTAACCTCTAACCCGGGATATCATCATGGCACTCTTCGATTTTCCTCGCTGGAAGCTGACCTCCCCCGCCGCCGAATCCGGCGTCGTCGCGCCCGATGAACGCTTATCGGCCGGGCAAACGCTGGTGATGGGCGTGCAGCACGCCGTTGCGATGTTCGGCGCGACGGTGCTGATGCCGTTGCTGATGGGGCTCGACCCTAACCTGTCGATACTGATGTCGGGAGTCGGCACCCTGCTGTTCTTTGTCGTCACCGGCGGACGGGTGCCGAGCTATCTCGGCTCGAGCGCCGCCTTTGTAGGGGTGGTGATCGCCATTACCGGCTTTAATGGCCAGGGGCTGAACCCTCATCTAAGCGTCGCCCTTGGCGGGATCATCGCCTGCGGGCTGGTCTACACCCTGATCGGTCTGGTGGTGATGAAGATCGGCACCCGCTGGATCGAGCGCCTGATGCCGCCGGTGGTGACCGGGGCGGTGGTGATGGCTATCGGCCTGAACCTGGCGCCGATTGCTGTGCGCAGCGTGTCCGCCAGCGCCTTCGACAGCTGGATGGCGGTGTTGACCGTGCTCTGTATCGGCATAGTCGCGGTATTTACCCGCGGGATGCTGCAGCGTCTGCTGATCCTGGTCGGCCTGATCGTCGCCTGCGCGCTGTACGCCCTGCTGGCTAACGGCTTTGGCCTCGGCAAACCGCTGGACTTCTCCCCCCTCGCCCAGGCGGCGTGGTTCGGGCTGCCGCACTTTACCCCCCCATCCTTTAACGGCCAGGCGATGATGTTGATTGCCCCGGTCGCGGTGATCCTGGTGGCCGAGAACCTCGGGCACCTGAAAGCCGTCGCCGGGATGACCGGGCGCAATATGGACCCGTACATGGGGCGCGCCTTCGTCGGCGACGGTCTGGCGACCATGCTCTCCGGCTCGGTGGGCGGCAGCGGGGTCACGACCTATGCGGAGAACATCGGCGTCATGGCGGTGACCAAGGTCTACTCGACGCTGGTGTTTGTCGCCGCGGCGCTGATTGCCATGCTGCTGGGCTTCTCGCCTAAATTCGGCGCATTAATCCACACCATTCCCGGGCCGGTGATCGGCGGCGCCTCGATCGTGGTCTTTGGCCTGATCGCCGTCGCCGGGGCGCGGATCTGGGTGCAAAACCGCGTCGACCTCAGCCAGAACAGCAATCTGATCATGGTGTCTGTGACCCTGGTGCTGGGCGCCGGCGATTTCGCGCTGTCGCTGGGCGGCTTTACGCTGGGCGGGATTGGTACCGCCACCTTCGGGGCGATCCTGCTGCACGCGCTGCTTCATCGCGGGACGCGGGAGGCGAAGGAGGCCAGAGTAACGCCGGTTTAAGCTACATTAGCGCGGCGTTGGCGCAGGGAGCGGGTGGGCCTGGGTGGTGTGATCCTGTAGGCCGGATAAGGCATTTATGCCGCCATCCGGCACCACCACGGGCACGGAACCTGACCGCCCGGCGCCGCTGCGCTTGCGCGGGCCTGCGAGGTGTAAGCTTGCGAGAGGACCACGTAGGCCGGGTAAGGCGCAGCCGCCACCCGGCGAAATAACGGCACAACCGAATATTTCCCTGCTCGCGCTACGCTTAGCAGGGCTACAACTTCTATGTTAATGCCGGGCAGATTGCGCTCCCGGTTAATTTTTCTGCACTCTGTTTTCCATAGCGCAGGGAGCGCACAGGGGGCGGCCAGTCGCCGCCACCCCCTGTACCCCCGGGCTCCGGCCAGCAAAATCGCCACTGCGTGGTACCTTCGACTTATCCCTGCAGGCTGCGGGTCGGGCCGAGGCAGCGTCCCTGCAAAACACGGCCCTCAGCCCGCATCCATGCGGGCTGCCCCGGCCTTCCGGGAACGTCTCAGCGATTTTGAGGCCGTCAGCACCGGCAGTTTCAGCAACAATGGTGAATAAATTAACGACAGGCCGCACGAGCCCCAGGACGGGCAAGGCGTGAGCCGCCACCCGGCAATATGACGGGTATCGAGCCTGAAATCTTGCCCGGCGGCGCTGCGCTTGCGCGGGCCTGCGAGGTGTAAGCTTGCGAGAGGACCCCGTAGGCCGGGTAAGGCGCAGCCGCCACCCGGCGAAATAACGGCACAACCGAATATTTCCCTGCTCGCGCTGCGCTTAGCAGGGCTACAACTTCTATGTTAATGCCGGGCAGATTGCGCTCCCGGTTAATTTTTCTGCACTCTGTTTTCCATAGCGCAGGGAGCGCACAGGGGGCGGCCAGTCGCCGCCGCCCCCTGTACCCCCGGGCTCCGGCCAGCAAAATCGCCGCTGCGCGGTCCCTTCGACTTATCCCTGCAGGCTGCGGGTCGGGCCGAGGCAGCGTCCCTGCATAACACGGCCCTCAGCCCGCATCCATGCGGGCTGCCCCGGCCTTCCGGGAATGTCTCAGCGATTTTGAGGCCGTCAGTACCGGCAGTTTCAGCAACAATGGTGAATAAATTAACGACAGGTCGCACGGACCGTAGGCCGGGTAAGGCGCAGCCGCCACCCGGCAAAATAACCACGCAACAGGGTTCCCTGGAAGGTAATCAACGCTTGCCCGGAGTCGCTGCGCTTGCGCGGGCCTGCGAGGTGTAAGCTTGCGAGAGGACCCCGTAGGCCGGGTAAGGCGCAGCCGCCACCCGGCAGAAAAACGATGCCGTGCCTGATGCTATCGCCCGGCGGCGCTGCGCTTGCGCGGGCCTGGAGACGATCAGAGCCGGACGAGCAGGCCAGCCAGGCTAAGCGCCGCTGTAGGATCAGAAGCGTAAAATTACGGCTCGCGACGATCGGCCAGGTCCGGGAGCGGCTGCGCATCGTCATTCTTTGACATCTGCGGCGGCGGTTTGCGCTTCCACTTCAGCTCGCTCACCAGCACTCCCGCGAGGATAAAGACGCAGCCAAGGAGGGCCAGCAGCGGCAGACGCTCGCCGGCCAGCCGGCCAAAAATACCGGCCCATACCGGTTCGCCGGTATAGATCAGCGTGGCCCGCGTCGGCGAGACGCTGCGCTGCGCCCAGTTCATGGTCACCTGAATGATCGCGCTGAAAATGCCCAGCCCCAGCGCCACGCCGAGCAGCGTCGGCGTCAACGGCGGCACCGACTCACCGGCCGGCTTCATGGCAGCGAAAGCCACCAGCGACGCGGTCGCCAGCTGCACCACCGTCACCCGTCGGACATCCACTTTTCCGGCCCAGGCGCTGATAAGGATAATCTCCGCGGCGATCGCCAGCGCACTCGCCAGAGTGATCATCTCCCCCACGCCAAGCGCTAACAGATTGTTTTCCGGCCCGGCCAGCAGGATCAAACCGATAAAGGCCAGCACAATTCCCACGCAGGACATTACCCCCGGCATACGCCCCAGGCACAGCCACTGCAGCAGCGGCACCAGCGGCACATACATCGCCGTGATAAAGGCAGACTTGCTGCTGGAGATCGACTGCAGCCCCCAGGTCTGCAGGCCATACCCCAGCGCAATCGCCACGCCAATCGCCACCCCCGCCTTCACCTCCAGCCACGTCAGGCCGCGCAGGGTGCGGAGCGAGAGCAGGCCCACCGCCAGCGCGGCGGTCGCGAAACGCAGGCCGACAAAAAACAGCGGCCCACTGAGGCTGACCGCATACTGTACGGCAAGGAACGTCCCTCCCCAGAACATGGTGATCATGATAAGGAGCGCTTCCTGGCGGCTAACGGAGAATTTTAACGAAGACATAAGACAGCCATGACGATAAACGGGCGACCAGTGTGCAATCGGCCCGGCGGGAGCGCAACCTCCGACAGCTAAAAAAAACCGCCGGCAGATGCCGGCGGCGAGGGCGATGCGGTTGGGTCGGGGAGATTAACACCGCATCAAAGAGAACAGTGCCAGTCGCGCGTTAACTCTCACGACTTCCATGACTGTTTTTACCCCCTTTTTTGCCAGCCTCTGAGGCGCGCTGAGGGTCATTTTTAAAATTCCCCCCGCTATGCTGGCCACCTTTACGTCCTGCTTCTGATGCTCTTTCACGGTCTTCAGCAAAGTTGCCAGAACCGCCACGATGGTTTGCCATTACTGACCTCCATTAGGTTAGACATCATAGTGCATTACGCGGGAGCGGCGACGCCGCTGTTCTGCCGCGTATCTATAAGGTTAGTGAATGACTGCCGCTGACGATGGCAAATGTCACATTCAGAAACAAAGCCTGGCGAAAAAAATCCCCTCGCGCCGCCTGATGGCGCTAACCTGCTCTGCTGCCGAAGAAAAAATAGTCAGCAAAAAATGTATCCTGATGCTACATCCTCGCCGCACCGGCCAGTATAACGGAGGCATCGCTTCCCGCTTCTCAGCCGCTCAGGCCGCGCTGCGCAAGGAAAAGTAAATAATGTTTTGTCATTTTGTTATAAATCAAATAAATGCCCGTTGGATTTGCACTCTTCGGCAGAGGCTTTATCTTTAAAGGTACCAGCTATTTGGCTGGCTTATAATGCAACCGAGGAGTGATGGAAATGGCTAAAATTCTGGTGCTTTATTATTCCATGTATGGACACATTGAAACCATGGCTCACGCCGTCGCCGATGGGGCGAACCGGGTGGACGGCGTTGAGGTGGTTGTGAAGCGCGTGCCGGAAACCATGCAAGCAGAAGCGTTTGCCAAAGCAGGCGGGAAAACGCAAAACGCGCCTGTCGCCACGCCGCAGGAGCTGGCTGAGTATGACGCCATCATCTTTGGTACCCCGACTCGTTTCGGCAATATGTCCGGACAAATGCGCACCTTCCTCGATCAGACCGGCGGCCTGTGGGCATCCGGCGCGCTGTACGGTAAGATCGCCAGCGTATTCAGCTCAACCGGCACCGGTGGCGGCCAGGAACAAACCATTACCTCCACCTGGACGACGCTGGCCCACCACGGGATGATCATCGTCCCAATCGGCTACGGCGCACAGGAGCTGTTCGACATCTCCCAGGTCCGCGGCGGGACGCCTTATGGCGCCACCACTATTGCCGGCGGCGACGGTTCGCGTCAGCCAAGCGAGGAAGAGTTAGCCATCGCCCGCTATCAGGGTGAACATGTCGCCAAACTGGCCGTTAAACTGCACGGCTAATCTTCCGCAGGAGGAGCACTATGCCAACTCAAGAAGCAAAAGCACATCGCGTCGGCGAATGGGCAAGTTTACGTAACACCTCGCCGGAGATCGCCGAGGCGATTTTCGAAGTTGCCCACTACGATGAAAAACTGGCTGAGCAAATTTGGGAGGAAGGCAGCGACGAAGTGCTGGCGCTGGCCTTTGCCAAAACCGATAAAGATGCGCTGTTCTGGGGTGAACAGACGATTGAGCGTAAAAACGTATAGGGCGTTTATCCCTGCTGAGTCTCACCCTAACCTGCTAAAAACCCGGATTACTCCGGGTTTTTTCATTATTTCGCCGCCTCGTTGATCACCTTTTTAAAGGTCTCCAGCGGGCAGAATCCCTGGTCATCGACCGGGCAGCCGTTAAGCGCCAGCGTGACCCGCTGCGGCGGGGTCTGCAACGTCAACGGGTCGGCATTACGCAGCTGCTCAGTGCTCTGATAGACATACTCAATCTTCATCAGATCGCGGTTGCTGCCGCTGTCGTGCCAGCGCTGAAACAGCAGTTTGCCGCCGATAGGCGTGCGCTCGTACTGGCCAGGAAGTTGATAGGGCTTAAAGTCCAGCGCCGTCAGCAGTGAGGCGATATTCGAGTCGTGTCCCACCAGCAGGGTGACTTTCGCCTTGCTGGCTCCCTCACCCACCAGCGCGTTATCGATATATTTAACCAGCGGTTTGGCCACATTTTGCGCCACTGCCGTCGAGGTAAACAGACTATCCTGGTAGCCGTTTTTCAGCTTCGACAGCACCTGCCACTGCTTATCGCTGGTGATCTCCCCCCACGCCACCTGATCTTTCGGGAAGCCTTCATAGTATTGCAGGGTGAAGGCGTCCACCAGCGAGTTGCCCACCTTCAGCGGCCCGGATACCCCCGGCTCCTGCTGATAACCGGCGCTAAAGGTATCTTTACCCTCGCTCAGGGAACAGACCTGCTTCTCTTTGCAGGAGGGCGAGTTGCGGTAATCGATCATTGTCTCCAGCAGCTTGTAGCTCTCGGTCAACTGCATCCCCTGGCGCTCTTTTTCCATCGCCTGCAGCGCTTTCTCGCGAAACGCCGGGGAGTCGTCGGTGATAACCGGGTTGAAGGTCGGGTCCATGGTGCCCATCTGCGGCTGATGATGCACCGCAATGCCGCAGCCCGGGAACGCGCCGGTGATAAAGAACTGCGCAGTGGCGACGGTGCGCTGCAGGCTGTTAGCGTAGGCGTAAACGGCGTTTTCCGGCGGGCACTCCCCGCTGGTCACCAGCTTCTGTTGCGCCAGCCATTCGCGCATATAGTGGCCCATATACACCTCCAGCACGCCTCCCTTGGTGGTCAGCTGGCCGCCCGGCACATCCCACTGCGGCCAGGCTTTGGCGGTGGACTGCTCCAGCACGCTGCCGTTATTGGCCAGCGGCGCGCGAAGGTTGTGACGACTCATGATCAGCACCTGCTGCAGCTGATACCCCTCTGGGGCGGCCGTGTCCTGCGCCTGGGCGCCAGCGGATAACATGACCGCGCCGGCTACGGCGGCGGCGAGTAGACGTATTTTCATCCCTTCATCCTTAGTCATTTATTATCATCGGGTTAATTGTGACGGATTTAGGCCATTTTTCCTGGCATTCGCTCGCAAACTTAGACCGGAGCCGAAAATTTCCTCTGCCGACCAAATAGTTTTATAATGAAACAACTAACCTGGAGGCTTTCGTGAAACGTACCCGTCTGGAAAACAGCTGCTGTCCTGTCGCCCGCTCCCTCGACGTTATCGGCGACTGGTGGTCGCTGCTTATCGTCCGTGATGCCCTCCGCGGGGTACGCCGTTTTAGCGAATTCCAGAAAAACCTCGGCATTGCCAAAAATATGCTCGCCGGACGCCTGAAAATGCTGGTGGATGAAGGCATCCTGCATTTGCAGCCGGCCTCCGACGGCAGCGCCTGGCAGGAGTATGTCCTGACGGATAAGGGCCGCGCCCTGCAGACCGTGCTGGTCGCCCTCTCCCAGTGGGCGGACGACTATCTGTTCGACCCGGACGAACCGGCGACGCGGCTCATTGACCGCCAGCAGCGTCAGCCCCTGCGTAAACTGGTGCTGCAGGCGGCCGATGGCCGTGAGCTGTCCCCAGCGGATATCACCATCGCCCTCCCGCTGAACGACTAATCGCTCCCTGCGGCAGGCAGAAATAAAAAAAGCCCGGCAAAATGGTTGCATTATTAAACCAGATATCTCATGCTGAATTTGGTTTAATAATGCAACCTTTTAAGAGGCAATACTCATGTCCCAGTCATCGCACACTGCTTTTATCACCGGCGCTTCCTCAGGTATCGGCGCGATCTATGCCGAACGACTTGCCGCCCGCGGCTACGATCTGATCCTCGCCGCCCGTCGTGAAGATCGGCTGCAGGCGCTCGCCGGGCAACTGCAGGCGCGCTACGCCATCCGGGCCAGCATCCTCAAGGCCGACCTGAGCGAGGAGCAAGGCATTGAAGCCGTAGAGCAGCGTCTGCAGCAGGATCCCGCCGTTGACCTGTTCATCAACAACGCCGGAACGGCAAAAATGGCGGGCTTTCTCGCCAGCACGTCGCGCGAGCACCAGGCGATTCATACGCTCAACACCACCGCGCTTCTGCGCCTGAGCTATGCCGCACTGGCCGCTTTCACTCCCCGGGGCCGCGGAACGCTGATCAATATTGCCTCTATTCTTGCGCTGCATACGCTGCCGGGCAGCGCGGTCTACAGTGCCAGCAAAGCCTGGGTGTTGAGCTTTACCCGTGGCCTGCAGGATGAGTTCGCCGACAGCGGCGTGCGTATTCAGGCAGTATTGCCGGCGGCGACCGCCACCGATCTGTGGCCGACCTCCGGCGTGGCGCTCGACGCCCTGCCCACCGGTACGGTAATGACCACCGAGGATCTGGTTGACGCCGCTCTCAGGGGACTCGAAATGGGGGAAAAGGTCACCTTACCGCCAGTGCATGATCTGGGACTGTGGGAGGCTTTCGAGCAGACGCGACTGGCGCTGTTTACCAGCGCGCGAACCGGGCAACCGGCGCCGCGGTATCGCTAATTCGCCCCGGCGGCGGGCATTATTCCGGCAGCGGAACCGCCGCCAGGGTACAGATCGCCTCGTGCTCCCCGCCGCGGCGATCGGTGATCACTACCTTATCGCCCGCTTTTTTGCCTTCACAGGGTTTCAGGACCTGCTCCACGATCCGCTCGCGGCTCGCCTGACGTTCATTTTCAGCCTGACTGGCGAAGGCCGTCAGCGCCAGCGCCACGCCCAGCAGGCTGAGGGTTGTCTTATACATGTCTTACTCTCAGATCATTCTTATTCGCGGTCAGCGTAACCCGTTGCTGGCCGCACTTCTGTAAAATCACTTAACGGAGTGTTACGCCATTTCAGCTGAAAGCCAGGCTGTCACATTCCTGCGGGAAATATTTTATCACAACCCCGACAGCAGATATTCTCGCGATGAGGCGTCATCTTTCAGACATATCCCGATGTTATCTTCACACAGAGCCCTGTATCTTTTTCCCTTTCTAAACAGAATATTAGGTTGGTCTATGTCGGGTCTTATTCTCTTTATCGTCGCGGTGGCGCTGCTGGGCGTCGCCATCTACAGCCTGGTGTCGTACCTCAAAGAGCGGCGCGCCAGTCAGTTACCTGTCCATAAAAAGAAGAAATAATACCTTCCGTTCTCCGCCGTTTTCTGCTGATTGCTTTACCATCCTGTACTGTCCCTTACCGAACCAAAACAAAGGCAGGCCTGCGGGCCTGCCTTCGTTCGGTTTCAGCGTCAGGTTCTAGGACTCCCAGGCCTGCTCCGCCTTGGCGGCATCGAACTGCGGCGGCGGTTTACGGAAGCGTCGGGTCAGATAAGCCAGATACAGAAGACCAAGCGCCGCCCACACCAGGCCGAGCGTCAGGGAAGTGGCCTCGAGGTTGATCCACAGCACCCCTACCGTCAACGCCCCGATCATCGGCAGCAGCAGATAGTGCAGTCGATCCTTCCAGGTTTTGTTGTATCCCTTGCGCCGCCAGAAGTGGTTGAACACCGACAGGTTAACGAAGGTAAAGGCCACCAGCGCGCCGAAGTTAATCAACGCGGTGGCAGTCACCAGGTCGAAGAACAGCGCCGACAGCGCGACAATACCCACCATAATCACGTTCAACGCCGGGGTGCGCCATTTCGGATGCACATAGCCGAAAATGCGCTCCGGGAAGACGTTATCGCGGCCCATCACGTACAGCAGACGGGAGACGCTGGCATGGGACGCCAGGCCGGACGCCAGCGTGTTAACAAAGGTGGTGCAGAGGAAAATTGACTGGAACAGCTTGCCGCCCACGTACAGCGCAATCTCCGGCAGCGCGGCGTCCGGGTCTTTAAAGCGATGAATATCCGGGAAAAAGAGCTGCATAAAGAACGACGCGACGATGAAAATAATGCCGCCGTACATCGCGGTGAGAAAAATCGCCTTCGGGATCACCCGCGCGGCGTCAGGCGTCTCTTCCGACAGCGTGGTCACGGCGTCGAAGCCGAGAAACGAGAAGCAGACGATGGTCGCCCCGGTAATAATCGGGATCAGATGCGCATTCTGACTGATAAACGGCTGCAGCGACCAGACGGTCCCTACCCCCTCGCCTTTGTGCAGTCCCTGAACCACCAGAATGACGAATACCACCATAATCGAGATCTGCACCAGCACGAACAGGGTGTTGAAGTTCGCCACCAGATTAACGCTTTTCAGGTTTGCGGCGGTCAGAATGGCGACAAAGGTCACCACCCACACCCATGGCGGCACCTCCGGGAACAGCGCCGAGAGATAGATCTTCGCCAACAGGACGTTGATCATCGGCAGGAACAGATAATCCAGCAGCGAGGACCAGCCGACCATAAAGCCGACGTGCGGACTGATGGATTTTTGCGCGTAGGTGTAGGCGGAGCCGGCTTCCGGGAACTGGCGCACCAGTTTACCGTAGCTGATAGCGGTGAACAGCACGCCAGCCAGCGCCAGCAAATACGACGCCGGGACGTGGCCGTTGCTGATACCGGAGACGATGCCGAAGGTATCAAACACCGTCATCGGCGTCAGATAGGCCAGCCCCATCATCACCACTTGCCAGAGTTTGAGGGATTTACGCAGACGCGGTCTGCCCGCCTGAGCGGCGTTATGCGCAGGAAGATTAATAGCCATCGCCCATTCCCCCCTTGCGGATAACAGTTTGCGGACACAACGTTCGCGTGACAAACCTGCTTAGCAAGGGGATAAGGCATAAATAAAAGGGTAAGACGGACCGGTGAGCGGTTGCTGGCTGGCATCCAATGCGGCCTGAGCGGCCTCCCTCTCCCTGCGGATATTTGAACATCTGCATCATCTCATTTCCTCGTCACACACTGTGTCGTTAACTGAAGCCCCGTTGCCGCCTGCGCTCCTTAACGCGACATCCGGGAAATGGCTGGGCTCCCAGCAAAAAGGACGACCAGGCTCCGCTCAGGCCGTATGATGCTACTCATGACTCAACTCATGCGCCCCTTGCGGGGCGACCATCAGGCGTTTTTCAACATCCACTCAATTTCAGTTTCTGTGATAAGACGCTCAAACTGCAGTAATTCATCATGCTTGCAGGCATGGAAAACGTGGCAGAAACGCTCGCCGAGGCGCTCACGCAGGTGATCGTTCTGCATAAACTCCCACAGCGCGTCGCTCTGGCGGATCGGGAACGGCAGACCTTCTTGTTCGAGGCCGTTACCTTCCACCTCTTCCTGCAAAGGCAGCTGAGGGTTATCCAGCCCGTGCAGAATACCGGCGAAAATCGCCGCCATTACCAGATACGGGTTGGCGTCCGCCCCCGCCACGCGATACTCCACGCGGTGGTTCTGCCGCTCGCCGCACGGGATCCGCAGCGCCACGGTACGGTTGTTATGCCCCCAGGAAGCCTGCGTCGGGACATACATCCCTGGCTGGAAGCGGCGATACGAGTTCACGTTCGGCGCCAGCAGCGCCATCGAGGCCGGCATCAGATCGATCATCCCGGCCAGCGCGCGTTTAAGCAGCGCGGAGTCTTCCCCGTCGCTGTCCACCAGCACGTTTTCCCCTTTATTGTTCAGCATGCTGATGTGGATATGCATTCCGCTGCCCGCATGCTCTTCATAAGGCTTAGCCATAAAAGTGGCGTGCATCTTATGCTTCTCCGCCATTAAACGCACGAGACGTTTTAACGCCAGCGCATCATCGCAGGCGTCCAGCACGTTATCGGTATGGTGGAGGTTGATTTCAAACTGGCCCGGCGAGGCTTCGGCCACCGCGCCGTCGGCGGGGATCAGCTGCAGTTTCGCCAGCTCGTCGATGTCGTTGAGCACGTCGGCAAAGTGGTTCAGGTTATCGACCGAGTAGACCTGGCTTTGGGTGTTGCGATCGTCGGTGCCCGGCGCGCACGGCGGCTGCAGGTAGCCTTCGGCATCGCGTTTGCGGTCCAGTAAATAGAACTCCAGCTCTACCGCTACCACGGGGAACAGCCCGCGCTGGCGCAACTGCTGCCAGAGGCGGTTGAGTACGTTCCGCGGCTCAACGTCAAAGGGAGCGCCATCTTCATCAACCATGGTCAACTGTACCTGGGCTATCGACTGCGGATCGGCCGCTGAAGGCGTTAAGGTGCCGGGCACCGGAATGCAGCTGCGATCCGGCTCGCCCATCTCCTGGCCCAGACCGGCCTCTTCCACGACGTTGCCGAGAATATCCATCGCAAACACCGAAGCCGGGAAATAACAGCCTTTCTCCAGCTTGCTCAGGCCGGCAACCGGGATGCGCTTGCCGCGGAAGCAGCCGTTCAGGTCAGTGAGGAGGACATCAACATATTGGGTATCAGGGTAGGTTTCGAGGTAGCGCTTCACTTCTTTCGCGAACGCGCTGACCCGTCTCTCTTCCGTTTGCTGAACAAAATTCTCAACTTCTACGATATTGGTTTCCATGATTCACCGCCGTTGGTTTGGTTTCGGTCCTGCACTCAGACCGTTAAATATAATGTCCACCCCATCGACTGTGTATGCAAATAAATTGTTTGTCAAATGTTAAATTAAGTTTGCAAAGGGCTATTTCCACTGCTAGATTGAGAAAATATTGAACGATATGGCCGTTAAACCCGCTATAGCGGTCATAATTTAGTCCACTTTGTGAGGGCGATCATGGAAAATATAATGTACAAGCCAGTTATTGGCGTCGTGATGTGTAGAAACAGGCTTAAGGGTCACCAGACCCAAACCTTGCAAGAAAAGTACCTGAATGCAATTGTTAACGCCGGCGGACTGCCGATCGCCCTGCCACATGCGCTGGCAGAGCCGGATCTGCTGAACGCGTTAGTCGATAAACTGGATGGGATATACCTGCCAGGCAGCCCCAGTAACGTGCAGCCGCACCTTTATGGTGAAAACGGCGATGAGCCTGACGCCGACCCCGGGCGTGATCTTCTGAGCATGGCGCTGATTAACGCCGCACTCGAAAGGCGCATCCCCATTTTCGCCATCTGTCGTGGACTGCAGGAACTGGTTGTCGCCACCGGTGGGACTCTGTATCGTCGTCTGTTCGAGCAGCCTGAGCTGCTGGAGCATCGCGAAGATCCTGAACTGCCCGTCGAGCAGCAGTATGCGCCGTCCCATCAGGTTGAGGTTCAGGAAGGAGGATTGCTGTCGCAATTGATACCGGGCTGCAACACGTTTTGGGTAAACTCGCTACATGGGCAAGGGGCAAAAACCCTCAGTCCGCAGCTGCGCGTGGAGGCGCGAGCGCCGGATGGACTGGTGGAAGCGGTCAGCGTGAACGATCACCCTTTCGCGCTGGGCGTACAGTGGCATCCTGAATGGAACAGTAGCGAATACGCCCTGTCGCGTATGTTGTTTGATGGTTTTATCACCGCCTGTCAGGGCCATCATGCTGAAAAGCGGCGGCGCTGACCACTACCGTTAAGGAAATGCAAATATGAGCGATGACGGACTGGCGCCAGGGAAACGTCTGTCAGAGATCCGCCAACAGCTGGGTCTTTCGCAGCGTCGTGCCGCCGAACTGTCTGGGTTAACACATAGTGCCATCAGCACCATAGAGCAGGACAAAGTCAGTCCTGCCATCAGTACGCTGCAAAAGCTGCTGAAAGTCTATGGGCTGTCGCTCTCGGAATTCTTTTCTGAACCCGAAAAGCCGGACGAACCCCAGGTGGTCATTAATCAGGATGACCTTATCGAAATGGGCAGTCAGGGCGTTTCCATGAAGCTGGTTCATAACGGAAATCCGAACCGTACGCTGGCGATGATTTTTGAAACTTACCAGCCTGGAACCACGACCGGGGAGAGGATTAAGCATCAGGGTGAGGAGATAGGCACCATACTGGAGGGTGAGATTGTGCTGACGATTAACGGTCAGTCGTACCACCTGGTGGCTGGACAGAGCTATGCCATTAATACCGGCATCCCGCACAGCTTCAGCAACACCTCGGCAGGCATCTGCCGCATCATCAGTGCCCACACCCCCACCACATTCTGAATATTTAGCCTGAACGAGCTTCAGGCTTTCTTCAGACCTGCGGCGGCGGAAATTTTATTTTCGTCGCCGCGAAAAACTCGCAGTCATAACGTTGGTGCCGGAAGGGAATCTTATTTTCTGCTGGCCCTGAAATAATTAACGCCGTGAATGGCGACTCACCCCTGAATTATTCGGCATGCAGACAACCTGTCGAAATTTAGGGTGATAAAACGGTATTCAACTCCGGGGATACACTATGCCCTGCGCCTGGCGCAGCGCCCCCGTGCAGCCTGAAAACGCCGATGTGATTAATTTGCCGATAATGTTTTTTAAGGAGTCATGATGAATTTTCAGCACCTGGCTTACTGGCAGGAAAAAGCGAAAAGCCTGGCCATTGAAACACGATTATTTATTAACGGCGAATATTGCGCCGCGGTCGATAATACCACCTTTGAAACCATTGACCCTGCCGCGCAGCACACGTTAGCCCATGTCGCTCGCGGCAAAAAAGCCGACGTTGAGCTGGCGGTGAAGGCCGCGCGTCGGGTCTTTGATAACGGCGACTGGTCACAGGCCGCTCCCACGCAGCGTAAAGCGGTTCTCACACGCTTTGCCGACCTGATGGAGGCCCACTGCGAAGAGCTGGCGCTGCTGGAAACGCTGGATACCGGCAAGCCGATTCGCCACAGCCTGCGCGACGATATTCCCGGCGCCGCCCGCGCCATCCGCTGGTATGCCGAAGCGCTGGATAAAGTCTATGGCGAAGTGGCTCCTACCGGCAGCAACGAGCTGGCGATGATCGTCCGCGAACCGATTGGCGTCATCGCCGCGGTGGTGCCGTGGAACTTCCCGCTGCTGCTGGCCTGCTGGAAGCTCGGCCCGGCGCTGGCGGCGGGCAACAGCGTGATCCTTAAGCCCTCGGAAAAATCGCCGCTCACCGCGCTGCGCCTCGCCGGGCTGGCGAAAGAGGCGGGCCTGCCGGACGGCGTGCTGAACGTGGTCAGCGGCTTTGGTCACGAAGCCGGACAGGCGCTGGCCCTGCATCCAGACGTGGAGGTCCTTACCTTTACCGGCTCCACCCGCACCGGCAAGCAGCTGCTGAAAGACGCCGGCGACAGCAATATGAAGCGCGTGTGGCTGGAAGCGGGCGGCAAGAGCGCCAACATCGTCTTCGCCGACTGCCCGGATCTGCAAAAAGCGGTCAGCGCCACCGCCGGCGGCATCTTCTACAACCAGGGGCAGGTGTGCATCGCCGGCACTCGCCTGCTGCTGGAGGAGAGCATCGCCGACGAGTTCCTGGCACGACTGAAAACCGAAGCGCAACACTGGCAGCCGGGCAACCCGCTCGACCCAAACACCACCATGGGCATGCTGATTGACAACACCCATGCCGACAGCGTGCACAGTTTTATTCGCGGCGGCGAAAGCAAAAGCACGCTGTTCCTCGACGGGCGGAAAAATCCGTGGCCTGCCGCCGTCGGCCCGACCATTTTTGTTGACGTCGACCCGGCCTCCACCCTCAGCCGGGAAGAGATCTTCGGCCCGGTGCTGGTGGTGACTCGCTTCAAAAGCGAAGACGAGGCGCTGCGGCTTGCCAACGACAGCGACTACGGCCTCGGCGCTGCGGTATGGACCCGCGATCTCTCACGCGCCCACCGCATGAGCCGCCGCCTGAAGGCCGGTTCGGTCTTCGTCAACAACTATAACGATGGTGATATGACCGTCCCCTTCGGCGGTTACAAACAGAGCGGCAACGGACGCGATAAGTCGCTGCACGCGCTGGAAAAATTCACCGAACTGAAAACCATCTGGATTGCCCTGGAGTCTTAATCATGACCGAACATACCACCAGCTATTACGCCGCCAGCGCCAACAAATATGAACCCTTTCCGACGCTGGACGAATCGATAAGCTGCGACGTCTGCGTCGTCGGCGGCGGCTACACCGGACTCTCGTCTGCCCTGCATCTGGCCGAAATGGGCTACGACGTGGTGGTGCTGGAAGGGGCGCGCATCGGCTTCGGCGCCAGCGGCCGCAATGGCGGTCAGCTGGTTAACTCCTACAGCCGCGATATCGACGTGATTGAAAAAAACTACGGCCCGGATGCCGCTAAAATGCTCGGCAGCATGATGTTCGAAGGCGGCGATATTATTCGCGAACGTATCCAGCGCTACCAGATCCAGTGCGATTATCGCCCGGGCGGCCTGTTCGTGGCGATGAATCACAAACAGCTGGAGACGCTGGAAGAACAGAAAGCCAACTGGGAGCGCTACGGCAACACGCAGCTGGAGCTGCTGGACAGAGAGGCGATTCGTCGCGAAGTGGACAGCGACCGCTACGTCGGCGCCCTGCTCGACCACAGCGGCGGCCATATTCATCCGCTCAACCTCGCCATCGGCGAAGCGGACGCCATTCGCCTGAACGGCGGCCGGGTCTATGAGCAGTCGCCGGTCACCCGCATTCAGCACTCCACTCCGGCAGTGGTCAGCACCGCCCGCGGCCAGGTCACTGCCCGCTATGTGATCGTCGCCGGCAACGCCTATCTCGGCGACAAACTGGAGCCGGAGCTGGCGAAGCGCAGCATGCCTTGCGGCACCCAGGTGGTCACCACCGCTCCGCTGTCGGAGGAGGTCGCTCGCTCGCTGATCCCGAAAAACTACTGTGTGGAAGACTGTAACTATCTGTTGGATTACTACCGCCTCACCGGCGACAACCGCCTGCTGTATGGCGGCGGCGTGGTCTACGGCGCCCGCGACCCGGACGATGTGGAACGGCTGATTATGCCGAAGCTGCTGAAAACCTTCCCGCAGCTGAAAGGGGTGAAAATCGACTACCGCTGGACCGGCAACTTCCTGTTGACCCTCTCAAGGATGCCGCAGTTTGGTCGCCTCGATACCAACATCTACTACATGCAGGGCTACAGCGGGCATGGGGTCACCTGTACCCACCTCGCCGGACGGTTGATTTCGGAACTGCTGCGCGGTGACGCTGAGCGTTTCGACGCCTTTGCCAAACTGCCGCACTACCCGTTCCCGGGCGGCCGCAGCCTGCGCATTCCCTTCACCGCCATGGGCGCCGCCTACTACAGTCTGCGCGACCGCCTGGGGGTTTAATCGCCTCTGCCGACGGCGCTGGCCGTCGGCTCATGCTGCGGATAGTGCTGCTGAAAGTAGTGGCGCAGAAACTCCACAGTGGTGCGAATTTTAGCCGACGTCGCCAGCCGGGAAACATAGACTGCCCAGACGTTGGCAGGCTGAAAGAATTCCGGCAGCACATGCACCAGATGGCCGCTGGCGATATTCTCCCGGACGTCCCACCATGAACGTAACGCAATTCCTTGCCCGTCCAGACACCACTGATGCACAATTTCACCATGGTTGGACGACAGCGGCCCGGTCACCTTGATCGCATGCTGCCCCTCTTTGCTGTGCAACTGCCAGATGCCAAACGGATGATCGCGTTCTTTAATCACCAGGCAGGGTAAGGCGGCCAGATCGCTCAGCTGTTTCGGCGGTGGATGGCGGGCAAGGAATTGCGGCGAGGCGCAGAGCACGCGGTGGTTGGCCGCCAGCTGGCGGGCAATCAGATTCGGCGCGATATCATCGCCCACGCGAATATCGAGATCCACCCCTTCATTGACTAAATCCACCAGCCGGTCCTGGACATCGAAACGCAGTTCCAGCTGCGGGTACTGAAGGGCCAGCGCCGACAGCGCCGGGGCCACCACCCGGCGGCCAAAGCCGAAGCTACTGATAATACGCAGCGTTCCCTGCGGCACCTGGCGCACGTCGGAAAGCTCGTCCATCATCTCATCGACATCCTGCAAAATGCGCTGCGCCCATTCGTAGATCCGCTCCCCCTCCTCGGTAATGGTGACCCGGCGGGTGGTCCGGTGCAACAACACCACATTCAGGGTTTGCTCCAGCAGCGAAACCCGCTTGCTGACGAACGCCGGTGATACGCCAAGCTCTTCGGCGGCGGCGGCGAACCCGGCCCGGCGAGCGACCAGCATAAAGACGCGTAAATCATTTAGCAGCGGCAGATTATTCATGATCTGTGTTTTATGTTTCACCAGTTAGCGTGATTAATTATGAACCAGTCAATTATAGGATAAGCAGGTGGTCAAACATCATCGCTTAAAAGTGAGAACCGGAATGAAAAAAACCTATCGTATTGCCGCCATCCCGGGTGACGGAATTGGCAAAGAAGTTCTGCCTGAAGGGATTCGCGTGCTGCAAGCCGCCGCACAGCGTTGGGATCTGTCATTGAGCTTCGAGCAGATGGAGTGGGCAAGCTGCGAATATTATGCCCATCACGGCAAGATGATGCCGGACGACTGGCGCGAGCAGCTGCAGGGCTTCGATGCCATCTACTTCGGCGCCGTCGGCTGGCCAGATACCGTTCCCGACCACATTTCGCTGTGGGGGTCGCTGCTGAAGTTCCGCCGTGAGTTTGACCAATACGTCAACCTGCGTCCGGTGCGTCTGTTCCCCGGCGTCCCCTGCCCGCTGGCGGGCAAAAAGGCCGGCGATATCGATTTTTACGTGGTGCGCGAAAATACCGAAGGCGAATATTCCGCCCTCGGCGGGCGCGCCAATGAAGGCACCGAGCATGAAGTGGTGATTCAGGAGTCGGTCTTTACCCGCCGCGGCGTGGACCGGATCCTGCGCTACGCCTTCGAACTGGCGCAAAGCCGCCCACGCAAAACGCTGACCTCCGCAACCAAATCCAACGGTCTGGCGATCAGCATGCCCTACTGGGATGAGCGGGTGGAAGAGATGGCCAAAAACTATCCGGATATTCGCTGGGACAAGCAGCATATCGATATCCTGTGCGCCCGCTTCGTGCTGCAGCCGGAGCGTTTTGACGTGGTCGTCGGCTCCAATCTGTTCGGTGATATTCTCTCCGATCTCGGCCCGGCCTGTACCGGCACCATCGGTATTGCGCCATCGGCGAATCTCAACCCGGAGCGCACCTTCCCGTCGCTGTTCGAACCGGTTCACGGGTCGGCGCCGGATATCTATGGTAAAAATATCGCCAACCCGATCGCCACCATATGGGCCGGGGCGATGATGCTCGATTTTCTCGGCAACGGCGATGAGCGCTATCACGCCGCGCACAACGGCATTCTGGCGGCGATTGAGCAGGTGATTGCCAGCGGGCCGAAAACCCCGGATATGAAAGGCAGCGCGTCAACGCAACAGGTCAGCGACGCTATCTGCCAGGCCATTTTGTCTTAACCCTGTCGGCCGCTCCCGTGAGCCACCTGTAGCCGGGTCAGCCGCAGCCGCCACCCGGCAACACCACGGGTACCATGCCTGATATCTTGCCCGGCGGCGCTGCGCTTGCGCGGGCCTAAACGCCAGCCGGACGGTTCCCTCTCCCTCCGGGAGAGGGCCAGGGTGAGGGGAAGCACTGCAGTGTGGTTGTTTATGTTATCGGTGGCTTCAGCGTAGTTTGCGCTCCCGGTTAATCGTCTGCGCTATGTCATTCATGGCGCAGGGAGCGCACAGGGGGCGGCCAGTCGCCGCCGCCCCCTGTACCCCCGGGCTCCGGCCAGCAAAATCGCCGCTGCGCGGTCCCTTCGACTTATCCCTGCAGGCTTCGGGTCGGGCCGAGGCAGCATCCCTGCAAAACACGGCCCTCAGCCCGCATCCATGCGGGCTGCCCCGGCCTTCCGGGAACGTCTCAGCGATTTTGAGGCCGCCAGCACCGGCAGTTTCAGCAACAATGGTGAATAAATTAACGGCAGGCCGCACGAACCCCTGGCCGGGTAAGGCGACAGCCGCCACCCGGCAAGAATACAGGTACCGTGCCTGATATCTTGCCCGGCGGCGCTGCGCTTGCGCGGGCCGACAGACAGTCAGAGCCGGATGATCGGTTTGCCACGGTTTCGCCCCGGAAAAACGGCTGTTCTGCGTTATTTCCGGGCAGATGGCGCTCCCGGTTAATCTTCTGCGTTATGTCTGGCATAGCGCAGTGAGCGCACAGGGGGCGGCCCGTCGCCACCTTCCCCTTTACCCTCGCGCTCCGGTCAGCGCCGCTGGCCGGAAAACCGATCATAGCTCCAGCTCGCGGCGCAGCAGTTGCGCGATATCTTCGCGGCTCTCTGCGGATACCAGAGATTGACGGAACTCCGCGTGCATAATGCGCCGCGCCAGCCGCGAGAAGATGCGCATATGCTGATCGCCCGCCGAGTGCTTATTCAGCGTCAGCATAATCACAAACTGCGCCTCTTCATCGCCCCACATCACCGGCTGCGCCAGCCGGGCGACGCTGATGGTCGACTGCTCAATATGCTCGGATTTACTGTGCGGTATGGCGAAGCTAAAGCCAAGCCCGGTGGAGAACACCGCCTCACGGGCCCACAGGTCAGCCTCCAGCTTGCGTGGGTAGCGGCAGCGACCGGCCAGCAGCAGGTTATCCGTCATCCCCTTCAGCACTTCTTCCTTACTACGCCAGTCGCTGTTGAGCGTAATGCACTCGGCGCTCACCAGCGGCACCTCCTGCTGGCGCATACGGAACTGGGCCAGCAGATGCTCCACTTCCAGCGAGGTACGGCACTGCATCGCCTGATTCAGCAGCTGACGGCAGGCGCGGCTGTCCAGCTGCGCCAGACGCGCTTTGGTCGCCGGGATCGCCGGCGCGCTCATACTCAGTTCATCCAGGCCGAGGCCGACCAGCAGCGGCAGCACCGAACCTTTGGCCCCCAGCTCGCCGCACAAGCCGATCCATTTCCCCTGCCGGTGCGCCGCCTGCACGGCATAGTCCAGCGCACGCAGGAAGGCCGGGTTGAGACTGTTGTAATGGCGCGTCACTTTCGCGTTATCGCGGTCGACCGCCAGAAGATACTGCGTTAAGTCATTGCTACCAATGCTAAAGAAGTCCACCTCTTCGCAGCACTGATCGATGATGAACATCACCGACGGCACCTCCAGCATGATGCCCAGCGGGATTTTTTCATCAAACGGGATCTGTTCAACGCGCAGCGACTGTTTGGCCTCCGCCAGCCGCTCTTTCACCCACAGGATCTCTTCCATGGAGGAAATCATCGGGATCATGATCTTCAGCGCGCCGTGCGCCGAGGCGCGTAGAATCGCCCGCAGCTGAGTATGAAACAGCGCCTGGTACTCTTCATAGATGCGCACCGCGCGGTAGCCGAGGAAGGGGTTATTTTCCGCAGGAATGTTGAGATAGGCCACCGGCTTATCACCGCCGATATCCATAGTCCGCACAATAATGCTGCGCCCGGCGGCAGGCTCCAGCGCCTGACAGAAGATGTTGTAAAGCTCATCTTCCGATGGCGCGCCGGGCCGGTCCATATACAGCATCTCTGTGCGGAACAGGCCAACCGACTGCGCACCATTGTTGAATGCCGCCACCGCCTCTACCGAATGGGCGATGTTCGCCGCGATCTCGACGCGGATACCGTCTTCCGTCTGCCCTGGCTTATCCAGCCATACCTGCTGCTGTTGCTGGATCTGCGCCTGAACCCACGCCTCCTGCTGATAGTAGCGCGCCACCGCCGGACTCGGATCCACCACCAGCAGTCCGGCGGTGCCGTCGATCTGCACCTGGGTACCCTCCCACGGCAACAGTGCGTCGAGGTCAACCCCCACCAGGGTCGGAATATTGAACGAGCGGGCGAGGATCACGGTGTGCGACGTGGTGCCGCCGCCGCGCAGCAGCAGCCCTTTGAGATGCGCTTTATCCAGTTCGAGAAACTGGCTGGGGGTCAGCTCGTCGGCAAGGCAAATGGCGGCCTCCCGCAGCTGGCCCGGGGGCGGAAAGCGGGCTTCGCCATAGATATGTTGCAACAGCTGGAAGCAGACATCGCGCACATCGAGCACCCGCTCCTGTAGATAAGTGTTGCCGGAGTCGCGGAACCGTGCGCAGAAGTGGTCGCTGGTGGCGACAATCGCCTGCGCGCAGCTGAGGCCGGTAAGAATGCCGTCGAGCAGGTGCTGGCGCAGCGAGGCATCCGTCGCCAGCGAGCGGTGGGCATCGAGGATTGCGCTGGCGGTGCCGTCGTTGTCCAGCAGCCGCAGCTCAATATCTTTTACCAGCAGGCGCAGGCCATTATCCAGCGCCGCCTGCTCCTGTTCAGGAGCGACGGCGCCCGGCAGTTCCCCCAGCTCATGCAGATCGCGGGATTTCAGGTGTATTAGCCTGCCCCCCGCGCTGCCGGCGCACACCGGGCGGGCATGAAACAGCGTCGGGTTCAGCCGCGAGAGCGACGCAGGCACCGGCTGGATCTCCAGCGCATGCGCAGCGGGCAGCGGCGCGTCGCACTGCGGGAATTCATTTTCGATAAAGGCGCTTAAGGCGGCGAACGCGTCGGCTTCATCTTCGCCATGAATGACCAGCTGGCAGGCGTCGCCCTTCAGGGTATTGCTGCCGATGATCGCCAGCGCGCTCTTGGCATTTCCGCTGGTCTCGCGGCGCAGATTGCGCCACTCAATCGCCGATGAAAAACGGTTACACAGCGTTTCGACCAGACTGGCCGGACGCGCATGCACGCCGTTTGGCAAATCACATGTAAATTCAATGACCAGAGCCATCGTCTTCCTCCTGAGCAATCCACTATTTACCCAAAAGGTAATGAATGAAGGGGCCGGGGACTAGGTGATAAAACTGGCAATTACTGGACTATTGTACACACGATACTTTTTTATGCCCGCCATCACAATTCCATCCATTTAGCGCCCATCCTTCCTGCCATCACTAAGATTTGAGGTGGATCGCAATTCCTTTCTAACCTTACAAATGTCCAGTAAATGCACTTTTTCTCTACTGTTTTATGCGGCGACCTTTTTCTAATGTTGAGCCATCAATACTGTCACGGGCCCTACAGCGCTCAGGAGCAAACAATGAACGAACTGGTGCAAATACTAAAAAATACCCGCCAGCATCTGATGACCGGCGTGTCACACATGATCCCCTTTGTGGTCTCCGGTGGGATCCTGCTGGCGGTGTCCGTCATGTTGTATGGCAAAGGCGCAGTTCCCGATGCCGCCACCGATCCCAACCTGAAGAAGCTGTTTGACATCGGGGTCGCCGGGCTAACGCTGATGGTCCCTTTTCTCGCCGCCTACATCGGGTACTCCATCGCTGACCGCGCCGCGCTGGCGCCCTGCGCCATCGGCGCCTGGGTGGGCAACAGCTTCGGCGCCGGCTTCTTCGGCGCGCTGATCGCCGGCATGATCGGCGGCCTGGTGGTCTACTACCTGAAAAAAATACCGGTCCACAAGGTGCTGCGCTCGGTGATGCCGATTTTCATTATTCCCATCATTGGCACCTTTATTACTGCCGGGATCATGATGTGGGGGCTCGGCGAACCGGTGGGCGCGCTAACCGCTAACCTGACCGGCTGGCTGCAGGGTATGCGTGAAGGCAGCATCGTGGTGCTGGCCATCATTATGGGCCTGATGCTGGCCTTTGATATGGGCGGCCCGGTGAACAAAGTGGCCTACGCCTTCATGTTGATCTGCGTCTCGCAGGGGATCTACAGCGTGGTGGCTATCGCCGCCGTCGGCATCGCCGTGCCGCCGCTGGGGATGGGGTTGGCGACGCTGATCGGCCGTAAATATTTCACCGCCGAAGAGCGGGAAACCGGCAAAGCGGCGCTGGTGATGGGCTGCGTCGGGGTCACTGAAGGGGCGATTCCCTTTGCCGCTGCCGACCCGCTGCGCGTTATTCCGGCCAATATGATTGGCGCTGCCAGCGGCTGCGTCACCGCGGCGCTGTTGGGGGCCCAGTGTTACGCCGGCTGGGGCGGGCTCATCGTGCTGCCGGTGGTCCAGGGCAAACTTGGCTTTATCGCCGCGCTGTTGGTCGGTGCCTGCGTCAGCGCCGCCTGCGTCATTGTGCTGAAAGCGCTGGCTAAAAAGAAATCGTCTGACGCTAAAGCCGACGACGAATTAGATCTTGATTTCGAAATTAACTAACAGACTGGAAGGAACAGATTATGACCCACATTATCGCTGTCACCGCCTGCCCGTCGGGCGTGGCTCACACCTACATGGCCGCCGAGTCGCTGGAAAGCGCCGCCAAAGCCAAAGGCTGGCAGGTTAAAGTCGAAACCCAGGGCTCAATCGGCATTGAAAACGAACTGACCGCCGAAGAGATCGCCGCCGCCGATATGGTCATCCTGACCAAAGATATCGGTATCAAATTCGAAGAGCGTTTTGCCGGGAAAACTATCGTGCGCGTCAATATCAGCGATGCAGTCAAGCGCGCCGACGCCATCATGAACAAGATAGACAGCCATCTTTCTCAGCGTACCTGAAGCCTTACAAGGGGCGCCCTCGCGCCCTTCGCCACCACATGGAGTTTGTCATGACGAATCGTACTCAACGCCTGAAAGCCAGCCTGTTCGCCCAGCCGCGCGAAATCTCCCTGGAGCGCGCTCTGCTGTATACCGCCAGTCATCAGCAAACGGAGGGCGAACCGGTGATTATTCGCCGGGCGAAGGCCACCGCCTGGATCCTCGATAAGGTAGACATTTCGATTCGTGATGATGAACTGATTGCCGGCAACCGGACCATCAAACCGCGGGCAGGCATTATGTCGCCGGAGATGGATCCCTACTGGCTGCTCAACGAACTCGACGCCTTTCCGACCCGGCCGCAGGACCGCTTCGCGATAAGCGAAGAAGATAAGCAAATATACCGCGAAACGCTGTTCCCCTACTGGGAAAAGCGCTCAATGAAGGATTTTATCAACGGCCAGATGACCGACGAGGTCAAGGCCGCCGTCAGCACCCAGATATTCAGCGTGAACCAGACCGATAAGGGCCAGGGCCATATCATCATCGACTATCCGCGTCTGCTCAATCATGGCCTCGGGGCGCTGGTGGCGGAGCTAAAAGCCCACTGCGAGCAGCAACCCGGGAACCACTTTTATCAGGCGGTGCTGATCCTGCTAGAAGCCTCCCGGCGCCATATTCTGCGCTACGCCGCGCTGGCCGAGGAGATGGCTGGGCACTGTCAGGACCCGCAGCGTCAGCAGGAGCTGTTAACCATCGCCGCTATTTCGCGCCACAACGCGGAGCACCGGCCAACGGACTTCCCCCAGGCCTGCCAGCTGTTCTGGTATATAAACATCATTCTGCAGTACGAATCCAACGCCAGCTCAATTTCACTGGGGCGTTTTGATCAGTATATGCTGCCGTTTTATCAGGCGTCGCTGAATCAGGGTCAGGATCCGGCGTATCTCAGGGAGCTCCTGGAGTCGCTGTGGGTGAAATGCAACGATATCGTGCTGCTGCGCTCCTCCAGCAGCGCGCGCTATTTCGCTGGTTTTCCCACCGGCTACACCGCTCTGCTCGGCGGACTGACGGAAACCGGACGCAGCGCGGTCAACGCGCTGTCGTTTTTATGCCTCGATACCTATCAGAACGTGCAATTGCCGCAGCCGAATCTTGGCGTGCGGGTCAACGAGCTGATTGACCGCCCGTTCCTGCGTAAAACCGCTGAAACCATCCGCCTGGGCACCGGCATTCCACAGATTTTCAACGACGAGGTGGTGGTCCCCGCCTTCCTCAATCGCGGCGTGTCGCTGGAAGACGCCCGCGACTACGCGGTGGTCGGCTGCGTCGAGTTGTCGATCCCTGGCCGCACCTACGGCCTGCATGATATCGCCATGTTCAACTTGCTGAAGGTTATGGAACTGGTCCTGCAGGAAAATGAAGGGCAACCTGATGTCAGCTGGGAAGGACTTATCAGTCAGATCCGTGACAAAATTCGTTATTACATCAAGCTGATGGTCGAGGGCAGCAATATCTGCGATATCGGCCATCGCGACTGGGCGCCGGTCCCCCTGCTCTCCTCGTTCATTGAAGATTGCGTCCGGCACGGCAAAGATATCACCGCCGGCGGCGCGCGCTATAACTTTTCCGGCGTCCAGGGCATCGGGATCGCCAACCTGAGCGATTCACTGCACGCCCTGAAGGGGATGGTTTTCGATCAGCAGCGTCTCAGTTTTGACCAACTGATGGCGGTCCTGAAGGCCAACTTCCGCACGCCGGAGGGGGAAAAGATCCGCGCCCGGTTGATTAACCGTTTTGAGAAGTACGGTAACGACATCGACGAAGTCGATAATATTAGCGCCGATCTGCTGCGCTTTTACTGCAAAGAGGTGGAGCAGTACCTGAACCCGCGCGGCGGCCATTTTACTCCCGGCTCCTATACCGTCTCGGCGCATGTGCCGCTGGGCTCGGTAGTGGGGGCTACCCCGGACGGGCGGCTGGCCGGCGAACAACTGGCGGACGGCGGCCTGTCGCCGATGGTCGGTCAGGATGCTCAGGGGCCGACGGCGGTGCTGAAATCGGTCAGCAAGCTGGATAACTATCTGCTGTCGAACGGTACGCTGCTTAACGTCAAATTCACCCCGGCAACGCTGGCCGGCGACGGCGGGCTGAACAAGCTGGCAGACTTTTTACAGGCTTTCTGCAAGCTCAAGCTGCAGCATATTCAGTTTAACGTGGTCAATGCCGACACCCTGCGTGAAGCGCAGCAGCGGCCGCAGGACTTTGCCGGCCTGGTGGTGCGCGTCGCGGGCTACAGCGCCTTCTTTGTTGAGCTGTCGAAGGAGATTCAGGATGACATCATCCGCCGCACCGCGCATCAGCTGTGAGGTGATCGAGACGCGCGCCGATCGGGCGCGTATTTTTAACCTGCAGCGCTACTCGCTCAACGATGGTCAGGGGATCCGCACGGTGGTCTTTTTCAAAGGCTGCCCCCACACCTGCCCGTGGTGCGCCAACCCGGAGTCAATGTCGCCGAAGATCCAGACCCTGCGCCGGCAGAGCAAATGTCTGGGCTGCACCCGCTGTCTGCAGGACGTCGCCGAGTGTCCCTCCGGGGCATGGGAGCAGATCGGTCGCGACGTGACGCTGGAGAACCTCCTTCAGGAGGTGCTCAAAGATGAAGTCTTCTTCCGCGCCTCCGGCGGCGGTGTCACCCTCTCCGGCGGGGAGGTGCTCATGCAGGCCGGGTTTGCCGCCCGTTTTCTTCAGTGCCTGCGCCAGTGGGGGATCCGCACCGCCATCGAGACCGCCGGCGACGGCGCCTTTGACCGTTTGCTGCCGGTGGCTGAATCCAGCGACGAAGTGCTGTTTGATTTTAAAATCATGGATCCTGAGCTGGCGCGGTCGCTGCTGCGAATGAATCAGCCGCGGGTACTGGACAATTTTCGCCAGCTGGCGACAAGAAACATCAATCTGATCCCGCGGGTGCCGCTGATCCCGGGTTACACCATGAGCGTGGATAATTTTCGCCAGATACTGGCGTTTCTCGCGCCGTTCGCGCTAAAAGAAATGCACCTGTTGCCGTTTCATCAATATGGCGAGCCAAAATACCGTCTGCTGGGCAAACCCTGGGCGCTGGCCAGCGTGAAAGCGCCTGGCGAAGCGGACATTCAACCTTATCGGATAATGGCCGAAGCGGCCGGATTCCACGTCACTATCGGCGGTTAACGCCAGGAGGATGTTATGGACTTCAATATTGTCGCCGTCACCGCCTGCGTCAGCGGGGTGGCGCACACCTATATGGCTGCCGAACGGCTGGAAAAGGTCGGTCATCATGAAAAATGGCACCTGAAGGTGGAAACCCAGGGCGCGCTCGGCGTTGAAAATCGCATTACCGCAGAAGATATCGCCCGCGCCGAAGTGGTGCTGCTGGTGACGGATATCGAAATTGACGACGCCCAGCGCTTTAGCGGCCTGCGGACGATTAAAACCAGCATCAAGAGCTTCCTGCTGCAGCCGCAGCAGATCGTCGAGGCCGTGAAAAGCATCATGAAAAAGCCGGTCGTCTATGTAGAACTTCCCTGACCGGCGACGAGTCTTACTCTACATCCAGCAGCCACTTTTGCGCTGGCGTCAGGCGGCTTGCCGTTTCCGGCGTCAGCCAGCGCCGCTGGTCCTGCTGCGGCGTATCCGCGCGATCGGTATATAACCCATGCAGCACGCGTCGTCGGCTACCCTCACGATTACGGGTACCGCCGTGCCAGGCGTGGGCGTTGTAGATCATCACGCTGCCGGCCGGCGCAGCAAACACAATCTCGTCTGGGTGGGCCTGTTCCGGGTCGTCCAAGACTTCTTCCGGCAACTCCGGCCGCAGGTGGGTTCCAGGGATAATCCGCGGCGCGCCGTTAGCGCCGCTTAAATCGTCTATCGCCCAGATGGTATTCACCAGGTGGACTTTGGGAAAATCCGGGCGCGGCTTTTTCCAGTCGGCGTGCAGCGGCTGGTGACCGCCGTTATACAGCGCCTCACGCGCATTAAGGCTGGAGACTTTAAAATCACCGTTGAAGATATAGCGGCAGGCGGAGAGGATCAGCGGGTGGGACCAGACTTTCTCCCAGATAACCCCCTTATTCACCAGGTTGGCGATCCGCGTCGCAGTCGCTTCCTGATGGTGTTCCATCGCCAGATTGTCGCCTTCACGCTCAACCAGGGTATCAATTAGCCGGCGCATTTCGCTCAGCCACTGGGCGTCAACGACGTTATGCACGACGGTGTAGCCGAGGGTGTCGAGTTCATGTTTCATTTGCGCACTAAGCGCCTGACTGGCGCCTAACGCATCGAGAAAACTAGCCGATGGTGAGTTCATTTTGCGTTCCTTTTTAACGTTCCGATAACACAAACAAACTCTACTGGTCCATCCGCGGCATGACAGGAGGCGAGCGCTACGAAAAACTGGACATACGTACGCGAGCCACCGAAGTGTGATGGGCATCAACAATCTCCTCTCCGGCGATGCATGCGCGGCGCCTGGCAGGGAATTCGCTGCGCAAATTGACGAAACAAACGCTGTCTGGGGATAAAAAATAGATTACCATCAACAGGATAATGCGCATGCTGAGGGCAAAGAATGATTGAAGATCTGCCAGATATTCTGCATCGGTTAATCAGTCAAAAAGATCATTTACAGGTGAGATTTCCTGAGCCGGATATCTCCGTCCCTGCCCTCGCCCTCAACGTGCCGTTTCCGCGTCTGGAAATAGTGCTGGAGGGCCAGCTCAGTGAACAGGGGCTGCCACTGGCCGCCTCGACGTTAACCACTTTACAGGTGCTGTACGTGCAGGCGGGAAAATGGACGCTGCCGCAGTGGACCGGCCCGGCCACCACCCTGAGTATTCTGTTTGGTCGACAGAAGCTGGGGTTCAGTATTCAGCGCTGGGACGGGAAAAGCCTGCACACGGAAAAGCAAAGCGTTGCCCGCCTTGGACCGCGCGTGGGCTCTTACCTGTTGCTGAGCCTGAACGAAGTCAGCCTGCAGCCCGATCCGCTGACCGCGCGGTTGGTGGTCGCCGCGCTGCTGAGTCACTGTCGCGAACAGCTGGTTGGGCTGGAAATGCGCGTCAGTCGCAGCCGGGATCTGTTTCTCGCCGTTCAGGACTACCTCGAGGAAAATCTGAGCCTGCCGCTGACGCGGGAATCGGTGGCCAGACGTTTTCACATCACGCCCAACTATCTTTCGCATATTTTTCAGAAATCAGGCTCGGTGGGATTTAACGAATATCTGACCCGGGTGCGTCTGGAAAAGGCAAAACAGCTGCTGCGCGGCTACGACCTGAAGGTGAAAGAGATCGCCCATAACTGCGGCTTTGTCGACAGCAACTATTTTTGCCGGGTCTTCAAACGCTACACCGAGCGTTCGCCGTCAGAGTATCGGCGACACTGCCGCAGCACGCAGCAGACCTAACCTGCCGTGTCGGAATATTACGCCCACTCCACGCGCCCACGCCCGTTGTGCTTGGCCTTGTACAGTGCCTCGTCGACTTTGCGGATAAACGTCTCCTGCGCTTCACCCGGCCGCCAGGTTCCCACGCCAATGCTGATCGACAGCGGCGCCTGATGATTGATCAGGATGGTGCGGGCATTGTCGAGGATCGACTGCGCCAGGGCGTGCAGCTCAGGCTCCGACAGGCCATCGACGATAATGGCAAACTCTTCCCCACCAATACGCGCCGGCAGGACCTGCTCGCTGGTCAGTTTCGCCAGCTGTTTCCCCAGGGAAAATAACACTTCATCCCCCACCAGGTGGCCCCAGGTATCATTGATTTTCTTGAAAAAATCGATATCCAGAATCATGAGCCCCAGCGCATGCCCGGACTTTTCGCGAATGGTATCGATGAAAAAACGGCGATTGGGCAACTGGGTGAGCTCATCCTTCAGTGATTGCGAGCGCGCGTCAACGTACAACAGGTTGATGCGCTCAATAATTTTGTAGACGCCCACAACGGTCAGCAGCATCCCGGAGAGGCGCAGCAGATCTTCGCAGTAATAACCCATCCAGCGCGGCTGAACCACTATCTCATCCATCACATCGAACGTGCCGCCAGCAATCCACAGCAGCAGCCCATAGCGCACCCAGTTGACGGCGATATGGCTCATCCGCACCTTTGCTGAGCTCCACAGCATAAACACTAGAAACAGCAGCGCCAGCAAATCGATATAGAGCCCGGGGTTGGCCAGGATCTCACGCCACGTGCCGATCGGCGGCGACACCAGCGCACAGCCGACAGCGACGGCGACGATGACCAGCAGCGCAGGCAGCAACGTACCCCGCGCCAAAGCGGACGGAATGGAGCGATTCGCAGGAGTATGGCATTCAGGCATAACGATGTCTCACGGTAACAACAGGGCCGATCGCGGGACAGGATAGCAGTTAAGCGCAGCGGGACGAATGAAAAAGCGACGCGCCGACAAAACGGCGGTGAGGTAGACTGACCCCGCGGAATTGTTCCAACGTACTACCACTCCATGGCGACGAGGTCAGTGGCGCGGATACTATCGGCTAAATCCGTCAGTTGATTAGCTTTCCGTGCGGCGCCACCGTTATCCGGCGGCGCCTGCTCAGAGATTAGCCGCTGAACACGCGCGCCTTGCCGCTGACCGTCAGTCGCACCGTCGCGCCTGGCTGCCACGCCGGCTGGCTTACGGTTCGCAGAACAATCGGCCGATCGTGCCCGGGCATCGACAGCGTCAGCGTGGAGAGCTGGCCGGAGAAATCAACATCGCGGATGGTGGCGGTACTTTCCTGTGGTCCGCTCACGCTGACGCTCAGCTGCTCCGGACGCAACATCACCTTACCTTCACCAGCAGGATGCGCTGCGTCTGTCGCCAGGTCGCCCAGCGCGCAGCTGGCCCGCCCGGGGCTCAGCCGTGCGGGGAGGATCAGGGCATCGCCGAGAAACAGCGCCGTCTCTTCGTCCACCGGCTGCGAGTAAACCGTCAGCGGGGTACCCACCTGGGCGAAACGTCCCTGGCGCATCACCGCCACCTGTGTGGCGAACGACAGCGCTTCGGTCTGGTCATGAGTCACCAGAATCGAGGCGATGCCGGTCTCCGCCAGCAGATCGGCGGTCGCTTTGCGTGTGCTGGCGCGCAGTCCGGTGTCCAGGGCAGAAAAGGGCTCATCGAGCAGCATCAGCGCCGGCTGCTGGGCCAGGGCGCGAGCCAGGGCCACACGCTGCTGCTGGCCGCCGGAGATCTCATGCGGCCAGTGGCGCGCCAGGCTATGGTCAAGGGCGACCATCTCCATCAGTGCGCTCACCCGGCGACGTTTTTCCTCGCGGCTGGCGTCCAGCCCCCAGGCGATATTGTCCGCGACATTGAGGTGAGGAAATAGCGCCCCCTCCTGCGGAACGTAGCCGATCCGTCGCTGGTGGGCAGGAACAAACACGCCCTCGGCAAACAGAGGCGCGCCGTGCATCACGATGCGTCCGCTGTCGGGCGTTTCGAAACCGGCAAGGATGCGCAGCAGCGTGGTTTTTCCCGAACCCGACGGACCCACAATTGCCGTCCGGCTACCCGGAGCCACCTGAAGATGAATATTATCGAGGACCTGCGCATCGGCGAAGGATTTCGAAACAGAAGACAATTCCAGCATGTTACAACCCTGCCATTTTTTTCGACTGCATATAGAGAACCGCCGTCAGCGGCAGCGAAATGATGATCATCAACAGCGCGTAGGGCGCCGCCGCCACATAGTCGATCTCGCTGGTTAACGCCCAGAAGCCGGTCGACAACGTGCGGGTGCCTAACGGCGAGAGCAGCAGCGTGGCGGTAAGCTCATTGCTGACGCCAAGGAACACCAGCGCGGCGCCGGCGGCCGCCCCCGGGGCGGCAAGTCGCATGGTGATACTCCACAGGGCGCGGGCCGGGCTGCGTCCGAGACTGCGGGCGACGTTTTCCAGCTCCACCGGCGCCTGGGCGATACCGGCGCGCAGGTTAATCAGCGCCCGCGGCATAAACATTAACAAATAGGCCAGAAACAGCGTCACTTCGGTCTGGTACACCGGACGGGCATAGTGGATGGTGACGGTGACCAGCGCCAGCGCGGTCACAATGCCGGGCAGCGAGCTGGTGATGTAATTACACCCCTCCAGCAGGCGGAACAGCGGACGCGGATAGCGCACGCCGAGCCAGGCGATGGGGATCGCGCAGACCGTCGTCAGCAGCGCCCCGCCCGCCCCCAGCAACAGAGTCTGGCGCAGGGAATGCCACAGATCGGCATGTAGCCAGTTATCGATACCGCCCAGCCACAGCCAGCGCCCCAGGACCAGCAACGGCACCCCCATCGCCAGCAGCACCAGCAGCAGAAACAGCAGCTGCGCGCCGAAGGCGGCCCCTTTACCCAGCACCAGGCGCTTCTGCTCGCGCGCCGCCCCGGCGCCGATACGCGCATAGCGCGCTTTACCACGCGAAGCGCTCTCCAGCAGCAGGATCGCCAGACAGCACAGAGCCAGCACGCCCGCCAGCATATTGGCGGCCGGACCGCTGAAGGTCGACTGGAACTGATCGTAAATGGCGGTAGTGAAAGTATCGAAGCGGATCATCACATACAGACCATATTCCGCCAGCAGATGCAGGGCCACCAGCAGCGCACCGCCGCAGACGGCCAGCCGCAGCTGCGGAAGCACCACCCGGAAAAACACTTTCCACGGCGGCGTGCCCAGCGACGCGGCGACATCCTCAAGGGTGGGATCGAGTCGGCGCAGCACGGCCGCCACCGGCATATAGATAAACGGATAGTAGGCCAGCACCGAGAGAAACACCCCAGCGCCCAGGCCATGCAGCGAGGGCACAGCGCTGATCCAGGCGTAGCTCTGGACAAAGGCCGGAATGGCCAGCGGGGCTACCGCCAGCGCCGACCACAGCTGCCGCCCGGCAAGCGCGGTACGTTCCGTCAGCCAGGCCAGCGTCACGCCAAGCACAATGCTGATGGGGACAGTCAGCACCGTCAGCCACAGGGTATTGCTGAGCAGTTCGCCTACCCGCGGGCGAAAGACCAGCGCTTTGATTGTCGGCCAGCCGGTATCGAATCCGACCACCACCACAAACCCTAACGGCAACAGCGCCAGCAATGAAAACAGGAGCGCTAAGGCAACCATCGGAAATGCAGGACGCCTGCGCTCAGGCAGGCGTCCTGTTTTCTTTCCGAGCGACAGACTCAGAACAGACATAGCAACATCACTTCCTCAGGATCAGAGCAGGCCAGCCTGCGTCATCAGTTCAATGACCTTTTTACTGTTCAGCGAGGAAGGTTCCACCTTCGGGGCATCCAGATCTTTCAGCGGGGTCAGTTTCGGGTTAGAGGCCGCGTCTACCCCCACCGCATATTCGAAGGCGTTATTGGTGCGCAGCGCATCCTGTCCCTGCTTACCGGTGATCCATTTAATAAAGGCCTGCGCCTGTGCTTTATGTTTGCTGGAGGCCAGCACGCCGCCGCCGGAAATGCTGACGAAGGCCCCCGGATCCTGGTGTTTGAAGTAATACAGTTGGGTGTTTTTGCTGTTCTCGCCGGTTTTTGACTGGTCAACGAAGCGATAGTAATGATAGATCACTCCGCCGTCGATCTGCCCGGCGTTGACCGCTTTCATCACCGTGCTGTTGCCTTTATAGGCGACAAAGTTGGTTTTCATCGCCTTCAGCCAGTCGAGGGTCGCCTGCTCACCCTTCAGCGCCAGCATCGCGCTGACGATAGCCTGGAAATCAGCCCCCGATGGCGAAGCCGCCCAGCGGCCCTTCCACTCCGGTTTTGCCAGATCCATCAGCGAGTGCGGCAGCTGCGCCTCGCTGATTTTTGCCGGGTTATAGACGAACACGGTGCTACGCGCGGCGATGCCAATCCAGCGACCGTGCTGAGGGCGATATTGTGCCGGAACCTGCTGCAGGGTGGCCGCATCCAGCGGGGCAAAAAGTTTGGCGTTATCAACCAGCACCATCGACGGTGAGTTCTCGGTCAGAAACACATCGGCTGGCGACGCGGCGCCTTCCTGAACCAGCTGATTACCCAGCTCGCTGTCATCGCCATTGCGCAGCGTGACTTTAATACCGGTCTCTTTCGTAAATCCATCCACCCACGACTTCACCAGATTTTCGTGTTGGGCGTTGTAGACCACAATCCCGTCCTGACCGTCAGCCGCCATCCCCTGCGGCGCCAGAAACAGAGAAGCGGCAACCAGCGCTGCCGTACAGAGGGGCGATAAGCGAGATTTCATGAACGCATCCTTAATGAACCAGGGAAATTAATGGTAAATAGCCTGAGCGGAGAGGATTAAATCACAGCAAAAAAAGAATGATAATGAAAACAATTATCATAAACTTAAAAAAGCAAAAAATAGCGCAAGCACGCCACTACGGACTGGAAAATGCTAATAACCAGCCGGCCCAGAAAAATATATTAAGAAAACATTAATTTTTTATTTTTATTACCGGCAGAAGAGGTACGTAGCGTCAACGCGATATAACCGGCCTTTGTCGGCAGGTATTGTGATAGCGATCATATTTTTATGATGCACCGTCATCGCGGAAGTTATCTCCCTTCTACGATCATAGAAAAGCCTTTACTGCCAGAGAGATGGTTCACTTTATGCACAAACACCATTGCATGCCCAACAAATGAAAGAGATAAAGCGACGAAACGCATGGATTGCCTTTTCCCTGGCGCTGGTGGTATTTCTGGCTGGCGTGTTCGTAATAAACTGGCAACTGTGGCATTCCGATCAGGCCTCGCATGTCGCCACCGCCCGTCAGGCGGCAAAGAAAATCGCCGTTATTCTGGATGAGGCCCGCGCAGCAACGATGACGGCGATGAACGTTAGCCGCGGCGGTTGCTCCGTGCAGGGCCAGTTTCAGCTCGGGACCGAGGCCGCCCTGCAGCCGCATCTGCGCACAATTGTGCTGGTAAAACAGGGCCAGGTGTGGTGCTCGTCGCTGCCGGGCAATCGGGTACTGATGCTCCATCCTGAGTCTTTACCCGATGAGCCACTGCAGCTGCTGCCCGCCAGAATGATGGTGAATAAGCGGCCAGTGCTGATCTATCACACTCGTTCGGCGCAGGTAAGAGTCATTGTCAGCATCAGCGATATCCATTTGCGCGATGCCTTGTATAGCGATGAGGATAACGGCGGGCTGGCACTTTTGGTTCAAAATCAAATGATTGCCAGATATGGCGATGTGAAGCCACTCAACGCTGGTCCGAACCAGGATATTTTTAGCTCACCAGACTATCCATTTCATATTGCCTATCCTGAGTCGCCTTTTTTTAGCCCCGGCCGCTTATTTCATAATGGGTCCGGGCTGCTGATTTTTATTTTCTCTGTTTCGTTGCTGTTTTATTTTCTGTTGCGCAAATACCTCAATGTCTATACCTCAGAAGAGGAGAGGCTGCGCTACGCCATCGCTCAGGGCGCTATCGTTCCCTACTATCAACCGCTGGTGAACGGCAAAACCGGAGAGATCTATGGCGTGGAAATCCTCGCCCGCTGGCCAAACACCACGGCGCAGTGGCGTTCGCCCGCTGAATTTATTCCGCTGGCCGAGCGTACTGGGTTGATTATCCCACTCACTTGTAGCCTGATGGCGCAGGTCGCCGCCCAGATGAGGCCGATCTTCAGTAAGCTGCCGGACGGGTTTCATATCGGCGTCAATATCAGCGCATCACATATCAACGCTCCGTCGTTTATCGATGACTGCCTGCACTTTCAGCGCGGCTTTGAGGGCACAGCGGTGAAGCTGATGCTGGAGATCACCGAACAGGAGCCGCTGTTGCTCAACGAGGCGGTTGTCGACAAGCTCAACGCGTTACACTCCTGCGGGTTTTCCATCGCGCTGGACGACTTTGGCACCGGCTATTCCGGGCTTTCCTATCTGCATGAGCTGGTTTTCGACTATATCAAAATCGATCAGAGTTTTGTCGGCCGGGTGACTGACGAGGCGCCGTCAAGCAAACTGCTGGACTGCGTGATAGAGATGGCGCGGACGCTGTCACTGCGCATCATTGCCGAGGGCGTCGAAACTCAGGCTCAGCTTGAGTATCTCAATCGCCAGAATATTCATCTGTTGCAGGGCTACTTTTTCTGGAAGCCGATGCCCTACGTCGCGCTGGTGATGCTTCTGCTGAGCAAACCAAAGGCGCGGATTATCGAAGAATGAACGGGCGATCGATAATCCGCGGCCTTCCAGGCCTGCCTGAGCGTCATTTCGCAGTCAACAGGTTCAGTGCATCCTGACGAGTCTCTTTAATCGAAAAGACGCGATCCATGCGGGTGAGCTTGAACAGGTTTTGGATTGTCCCATTGACCGAGCAGAGCACCAGCTCTCCCTGCCCACTGACGCTCTTGAGAATGGATACCAGGGCGCCCAGGCAGCTACTGTCTATGAAATCGACGTGGCTCAGGTCCAGCACCAGGTTTTTCGTCTGACCGTCAAGGGCCACAAGAACCTGCTGCTTAAACGCTGATGCGACGGAAGCATCCAGCCGGCGAACCAGGGGGACAATGACCTTGACGCCCTGCTCAGTATGTAATTCAACGTTCATGTTCATCCTCAATGTTGGCTGATAACCGTCGACGCGTCCCTGCTCTGTTCGGCATGTGTTCTCTTTAGCACCTGATACCCCAAATATCCCTGGCGTAGCCGCGGATGGTTCGGTCGCTGGAAAATTCCCCCATCCGGCAAATATTGAGCAAGGCCCGGCGGTGCCACTGATCCGGCTGTTCAAAATCGGCCATTGCCTGCCGTTGCACCAGACAATAACTGTCGAAATCCAGCAGATGGCAGTAATGATCGGCCCCTGTCAGCATCTGATGCAGTGGCGCAAACAGCTCGCGATCGGCTGAAAACAGCCCGGACACCAGGCTATCGACAACACGCGCGATAGCCGGGTTGTCATGATAGAACCCATGATGCCGCCCAAGGCGTCGGCTCTCTTCAATCTCTTCCGCCACCGCGCCAAACAGATAAAAATTCTCGCTCCCCACCGCCTCGCGGATTTCGATGTTCGCCCCATCATAGGTGCCAATAGTTAACGCCCCGTTCATGGCAAACTTCATATTGCTGGTGCCGGACGCCTCGGTGCCGGCGGTGGAAATTTGCTCAGAGAGATCCGTGGCGGGAATGATTTTTTCCGCCAGCGAGACTTTATAATCTTCGAGGAATACCACTTTAAGCTGCCCGGCAACCTGCGGGTCACTGTTAATTTTTCGGGCAACGGTATTAATCAACTGAATAATCAGCTTTGCCATCCGATAGCCTGGCGCCGCTTTACCCGCAAACAGATGCACCTTTGGCGCGATAGTACGCCCGTTCTCTTTGATATCCAGATACAGCGCGATCACGTGCAGAATATTGAGCAACTGGCGCTTGTATTCATGAATACGTTTGACCTGACAGTCAAACATCGCCAGCGGATCCAGCGCGATGCCGTAGCGTTGAGCCACCAGCTCGCTGAGTGCGGTTTTATTGGCAAATTTTATGCCCCGGATACGCTCAATCACGGCTGGCTCGCTGGCCAGATCCTCCAGGCGGGAAAGCAGGGGTAAATCAGTTGGCCACCCTTCCCCCAGTTGTTGCTGTAAAAATTCTGCCAGGCCCGGGTTAGCCTGCTGCACCCAACGACGCGGCGTGACGCCGTTGGTCTGATTAATGAATTTCTCCGGGGTCATAAAATAGAAGTCGGGCACCAACTGTTTTTTGACCAGTTCCGAATGCAGCCACGCTACTCCGTTGACGCGGTGGCTACCGACAATGGCCAGATTAGCCATGCGAATTTGCTTATCGTGATGCTCGTCAATTAAAGACAGTGAAGATAACAGATGAGGTTTATCCGGCCAGCGCCGGGCTACTTCTTCAAGGAAACGATGGTTAATCTCAAAGATAATCTGCAAATGACGCGGCAGTAGTTTCTCAAACAACGACACCGGCCAGGTCTCCAGCGCTTCCGGCATCAGCGTATGATTGGTATAGGCGCAGGTATTTTGCGTTATCTCCCACGCCTGCTCCCATGGCAGTCGGTATTCATCGACCAGGATCCGCATCAGCTCCACCACCGCTAATGCCGGATGGGTGTCATTAAGCTGTATAGCCACATGCTGCGCTAGCAAAGTAATGTCGTCATTAACCTCGGCATAGTCACGAAAAATATCCCGTAGCGTACAGGCCACCAAAAAATACTCCTGCGTCAGACGCAGCTCTTTTCCGGTCAGGACCTCATCGGAAGGATAGAGTATTTTTGAAATATTCTCCGAGGCGATTTTCTCACTTACTGCCTTAATATAATCCCCGCGATTAAAAATATGGATATTAAAGGAGTCAGAGGCCACCGCGCTGTAAAGGCGCAGCGTGTTAGTTGATGTATCCCGGTAGCCGGAAACAAAATAATCATGGGGAATACCGATGATGGTTTTCCAACCGAGCCACATCGGATTGTAGTTGCCATCAATATCTTCGCTGTGCTCAATATATCCCCCCAGCGGGATCAGAATTTGCTGAGCGTGATGCTCCACCAGCCATGGGGAATGCATGGAGTGCCAGTCATCAGGATGCTCGACCTGCTGATCGTTTTGAAAGGACTGGCGAAAAAGCCCATATTCGTATTTGATGCCATGCCCGGATGCAGCAATATCAAGGGTGGCCATCGAGTCGATAAAGCAAGCGGCTAAACGGCCTAACCCGCCGTTACCCAGCGCGGCGTCAGGCTCCTCGTCAAGGATCAGTTCAAGATCAAACCCCAGGTCATTGACCACCAGGCGCATCTCGTCCAGTAAATTCATATTCACCAGGTTATTACGCAGCGACTGGCCGAGTAAAAATTCCATCGACAGGTAGTAAACGCGCTTTTTTCGCTCTTCGCGCTGCCGCGCCTGGCTCGTCAGAAAATGGTCCTGCTGAAAATGACGAATGGCTAGCGCCACCGCGTTAAAAATATCGCCATTTGTCGCTTTATTTAAGCTAACACACAGCGTGTATTTTAATTTCTGTTCAACCAACGCCCGTAATGCTTTGATATCTTGCGGGTTAATGACAGGCATGCTGACCTCACTGGTCTCTGTTTCTGCGAAAGCACCATGGCAGGTAAATCATCGTTTTCCAAGTATAGACGAAGATATTTTGCACCAGGTTTTTTATTCCTGAGCACCATTTCCGTTTATAATGTGAGACTGAATAATTAAAATAACAACAATTTGAAATGGATTAATCGTCACATTTTCACCAGCGATAACGCTGCAGGCAGGGTGGGTTTGCGCAGTCGTGACGTGAAGATGACGCGCCGTCAGAACGGCCAGGGGAAAAGTAAAAAGGGGTTACCTTTCGGTAACCCCTTCTTTTATATGGCGGAAGCGCAGAGATTCGAACTCTGGAACCCTTTCGGGTCGCCGGTTTTCAAGACCGGTGCCTTCAACCGCTCGGCCACACTTCCGGTGTGAGGCGCACTATAAACACCTCGGCGGATGCTGTAAAGCACCATTTTGTTCAACTGCCTTAAAAACAAACAATTTTGTGTTATTCGTCTGAATTTCAGGCAGTTCGCGCAGAAAATCAGCGCCCGTCGCCGCTAGCGGATGGGTGTTTTTTAATGTACATGTCTTTGGTGTAGTAATACCCCAGCTTATCCGGCGTGAAGCCTCCCACCCAGGGTTTCACTAAATGGGTACGCACATAGTGATAGACCGGAATGGCGGGAACATCCTGCGCCAGCAGATCTTCCGCCTGTTGATAGTATTTGCCCCGGCTCGCCACGTCGGAGGCTTTCGCCGCATTGCGCAGCGCCTCATCGTAAGTCGGGTTGCTGTACTGACTGGTGTTCTCGCTATCCCCGGTACGGAAAGTGTTGAGGAAGGTGGCGGCATCGTCGTAGTCGGCGGTCCAGGCATAGCGGACAGCGTCAAAGTTATGCGTATGCATGGTATCCAGCATCGTCTTCCACTCCTGGTTCTGCAGCTTCACCTCGACGCCGAGGTTTTTCTTCCACATAGAGCTGGCGGCGATGGCGATACGCTGGTGCGACTCATAGGTGTTATACAGCAGGGTAAAGACCAATGGGTGACTGTCATCATACCCCGCCTGCGCCAGCAGTTTTTTCGCCTCGGCAATCCGCTTCTCGCGCGGCCAGCTGGCGTAATCCGGGTTGTGCAGCGTCACACCGCCGATATCCGGCTGGCTGATCACCCAGGCCGGGCGCTGCCCCTGGCCAAGTACTTTTCCGGCAATGATATCTTTATCAAGCGCCATATTCAGCGCGCGACGCACTCGGGCGTCGTTAAACGGCGGCCGGGTAGTATTGAATTCGTAGTAATAGGTCGCCAGCTGCGGCGAAACGTCCAGCTGGTCGCCCATGGTTTTCTGCAACTGCGCAAACTGATTGATCGGCACCGTATAAACAATATCGATCTCCCCCGCTTTGTAGCGGTTGACATCGGCAGCCTCGGAAGAGATGGGCAGGTAAGTCACTTTATTAATAACGGTGTGCGCATTATCCCAGTACTTCGCATTACGTTCAGCCACCAACCGCTCATTCACCACCCATTGGGTCAGCTTATACGGGCCGCTGGTAACGATATGCTCTGGGCGGGTCCATTTATCGGCAAAACGCTCCACCAGCACTTTGTCGATCGGTACCAGCGAAGGGTGCGCCAGCATCGCCAGGAAGGCGGCATTCGGCTGGTTCAGAGTGACCTGCAGCGTGGTGTCGTCCAGCGCTTTCACCCCCAGCGTCTCCGGTCCCTTTTGCCCCAGGGCAATTTCACGGGCGTTGGCGATATGCATATTGCCGGGATAGCTCGCATAGGGGGAGGCGGTGGTTGGCGAGACCAGCCGTTGCCAGCTCCAGACGATATCCTGCGCCGTGATGGCCGTGCCGTCGGACCAGGTCAGACCAGGGCGTAAATGGAAGGTCCATAACAGGTTGTCCTTGTTTTCCCAGCGTTCCGCCAGTCGGGGCTGGATCGCCCCCGCAGGCGTCACGCTGACCAGCCCTTCAAAGAGATCGCTAATGATGTTGAATTCAATGTCGCTCTCGACTTTATGCGGATCGAGTGAGGCAGGTTCACTGCCGTTATTTCTGACCAGTTCCTGCTTTTCTGCCAGCTGAGTCCCCGGCGGCACCTGCGCCGCCTGCGCCCCGCCGAACATTGCTATCATACTTACGGCCAGGAGCGTTCGCGTGATGTGATTGTTTTTATGTAATGTCATTTCCCTTTGCCTTTAACGTACGGAGTTATTCCCCCTTCCACACTTAGTCGCAGAATTTCAATAAAGCAATATTTTTCAGCAACCTATAAGATTTCGATCGGCTCACCGAAGCGAAACGCGAAAACATATCGCTTTTTCCAATCCATGTAGAATTTTATGCTTGTCAAACGCGGCAAAAACTAAGTAAAGATGGGTAAAAGCATTAGGGCTTCACGCTTGTTTTTCTTATTCTTTATCCCTAATTACATCTGTCATAAGAGAGTGACTCATGGATCGCATAATTACATCATCGCGTGACCGTTCCTCGCTGCTCAGCACGCACAAGGTTCTGCGTAACACTTACTTCCTGCTCAGCCTGACGCTGGCGTTTTCCGCCATCACCGCTACCGCCAGCACGGTGCTGATGCTGCCTTCCCCGGGGCTGATTTTGACCCTCGTGGGGATGTACGGTCTGATGTTCCTGACCTATAAAACGGCGAATAAGCCCACCGGGATTATTTCCGCCTTCGCCTTCACCGGCTTTCTCGGCTATATCCTTGGGCCGATGCTGAACGCGTACCTTTCTGCCGGCATGGGCGATTTAATCGGCCTGGCGCTGGGCGGTACGGCGCTGGTCTTCTTCTGCTGCTCGGCCTACGTGCTGACGACGCGCAAAGACATGTCTTTCCTCGGCGGTATGCTGATGGCCGGCGTCGTGGTGGTGCTGATTGGTATGGTCGCTAACCTGTTCCTGCAGCTGCCGGCGCTGCACCTGGCGATTAGCGCGGTGTTCATCCTGATCTCTTCGGGCGCCATCCTGTTCGAGACCAGCAACATCATCCGCGGTGGTGAAACCAACTACATTCGCGCCACGGTCAGCCTGTATGTCTCGCTGTACAACATCTTTGTCAGCCTGCTGAGCATCCTGGGCTTCGCCAGCCGGGACTAACCGCTCCCCTGCTACCAGAGGCCTCGCTTATGCGGGGCCTTTTTTTTTGCTACACTGCGGCCAGTTTCAGGCGGTATGTGAAAAATTATGTTTATTTTTGAAGGCAACGAAATTGAGACGGATAGCGAAGGCTATCTGAAGGATACTACCCAGTGGAGCGAGGCGATGGCCGACGTTATCGCCGCACAGGAAGGGATAACGCTCGCCGTTGAGCACTGGGAAGTGGTGCGCTTTGTGCGCGAGTTTTACCTTGAATTCAACACATCACCGGCGATCCGCATGCTGGTCAAGGCGATGGCCAACAAGTTTGGTGAAGAGAAAGGCAACAGCCGCTATCTCTATCGCCTGTTCCCGAAAGGCCCCGCCAAACAGGCGACCAAAATCGCCGGGCTGCCGAAGCCGGTGAAGTGCATCTAATAGAGGATCGCGAATTTGTCCCAGCTGCGGGTGGGTTGATGGGGTTCAGTCAACACCCGGTCAACCCGCGCGCTGCGCGGCCCGCCGGCTTTCAGCCAGGCGATGAGTTTCTCCACCTGCTCCGCCTCGCCGCAGGCAAGGACTTCTACGCCGCCGTCGTCCAGATTACGGGCATAGCCGGTCAACCCCAGCTGCAGCGCTTCCCGCTGCGTGGAATAGCGAAACCCTACGCCCTGAACGGAACCGTATACCCATGCCATGGTGCAGATACTGGCCATTAACCTCTCCTTTTGACTTACCCTTTACGCTGAGGATAGCAAATTCGCTCAGCGTACGTGCTTTGGTAGTAAACCATAGTGCTGGCGAAAGCGCGCGGTAAAGCGCGATCCCGACTGATATCCGCTGTTCTGCGCGATTTCGCCTATTGGCCGCGAGGTGGTCTGCAGCTGTCCCAGGGCGTGGGCCATCCGCACCTCCTCGACGATCTGGCGAAAACTCTGCGATTCCTGCTGCAGACGACGGCGCAGCGTGGACTCTCCGAGAAAGAGCATTTTCGCCACCCGCGACACGCTCCATGCCTGCGCCGGCGATAGCATGACCAGCTGCCGAACCTGCGCCGACAGATCCTGCTGCCGCTCGACGAGCAGCGGGCCGGCATACCCCGCCTCGTGGAGCGCCAGCAGCAGACCCATGGTCTGGTGCTGCTGCAAAGCAGTGGATAATCCTTCCCGCACCGCCTGCAGAACGCTTTGCCACATAAAAGCCAGCTCACTGGTCACCGGGGCGCAGAGCGAAGTCAGACGCCCCGGTGGTTTTTCGCTGAGATAGCGGGTCTTAAACGCCGTCAGCAGCTCAGGCGTCAGCGACAGCAGATCGGAGCAAAAGAGGCCGTTGTCCGGCTGGTTAATCACTTCCAGCTCAACGTCAGCCGGCAACACAATCAGCTGTTGCGGTGTCGCCAGCACACGGCTCTCCCCTTGCACAATCACTTTGCTGCCGCGTTTCACCCGACAGAGCGCCGGGGAAAACAGACGCACGCGGTGCAGCCTGCACAGCCGTCGGGTGGTAATCTCCGCGGCGGTCAGGGCGTTATGCTGAAAATGGATACTCTCCATCAGACCGACCTTTTGTTTTAGCGCCCGGCCGTCGCCGTCAATTGCGCGCTGGCGAGAGCATGGCTGTGTAACAGATACCCGACCAGCGCCCCGCTGGCCTCGGCATTCACCGGCAGCGTGGGGACATCCAGCGCCCACACCGTAAAACGGTAGCGGTGCGGTTTATCTCCCGCCGGCGGGCAGGCGCCGCCGAAGCCGGCATAGCCAAAATCATTGCGCCCCTGCACCGCTCCGTCCGGCAGTGTAGCGCTGTTTTTATCTCCCGCACCAGCGGGTAACGAAAAGACGCTGCTGGCGATATTGACCACCGTCCAGTGCCACCAGCCGCTGCCGGTAGGCGCATCAGGATCCCGGACGGTGACCGCGAAGCTGCGCGTCCCCGCTGGGGCATTTTTCCATGCCAGCTGCGGAGAGACATTGCCTCCGGTACAGCCGAAACCGGCAAACCAGTGCTGCTGGGCCAGCGCTTGCCCGTCATGCATATCATCGCTGCTTACGCTAAACGGCGCTGCCATCGCGCCACTGCTCACTGCCGCGACCATCGCCACGGTCATCCGCATTCCTGTTTTCATCGTCTTCTCCTCCTGGGGGTGAGAAGACAGGGTATGACAGTCCATGCACGGTGAATGTGCCGATGCGCCTGCGTTTTGTGCCGAAACGCTCACCTGCGCCTGCCGGAGGAAAGATGCTTGCGTGCGCCAGGTGTGCTAATCTACGCGCCATTTTTCGGTGCCGACATTCCCGTTGCTTAAAGGTAGCTCCATGACAGATTCCCTATTCCCCCGCTTAGTGTTAGCCAAAGGACGCGAGAAATCCCTGCTGCGTCGCCATCCGTGGATTTTCTCCGGCGGCGTCGCCCGTATGGAAGGTAAAGCCCGCAGCGGTGAAACCATCGATATCGTTGACCATCAGGGAAAATGGCTGGCCCGCGGCGCTTACTCGCCCTCGTCACAGATCCGTGCCCGCGTGTGGACATTCGACCGCAACGAAGCCATCGATAACGCCTTCTTTGAACGCCGCCTGCAGCAAGCGCAAACCTGGCGTGCCTGGCTAGCCGAGCGCGATGGCCTCGACAGCTACCGTCTGATCGCCGGCGAGTCTGATGGGCTGCCGGGCGTGACGATCGACCGCTTTGGCAACTTTTTCGTGCTGCAGCTCCTCAGCGCAGGCGCCGAATACCAGCGCGCCGCCATCATCAGCGCCCTGCAGACCCTGTTCCCGGACTGCGCCATTTACGACCGCAGCGATGTCGCGGTGCGTAAAAAAGAGGGTCTGGAGCTGGCCCAGGGGCCGGTGGTGGGAGAACTGCCGCCAGCGCTGCTGCCGATTACCGAGCACGGTATGAAGCTGTTGGTTGATATTCAGGGCGGGCACAAAACCGGCTACTACCTCGACCAGCGCGACAGTCGCCTGGCGACCCGTCGCTACGTGGCGGACAAACGGGTGTTGAACTGCTTCTCCTACACCGGCGGCTTTGCGGTGTCGGCGCTGATGGGCGGCTGCCGCAAGGTCACCAGCGTGGATACCTCGCAGGAGGCGCTCGACGTTGCGCGCCAGAACGTGGAGCTCAACGGACTGGATCTGTCCAAAGCGGAGTTTGTACGCGACGACGTGTTCAAACTGCTGCGTAAGTACCGGGATCAGGGAGAGAAATTCGACGTCATCGTGATGGATCCGCCGAAGTTCGTGGAAAACAAAAGCCAGCTTATGGGCGCCTGCCGCGGCTATAAAGACATCAATATGCTGGCGATCCAGCTGCTGAACCCCGGCGGCGTGCTGCTGACCTTCTCCTGTTCCGGCCTGATGACCACCGATTTATTTCAGAAAATCATCGCGGATGCCGCAATTGATGCCGGGCGTGATGTACAATTTATAGAACAGTTCCGTCAGGCTGCAGACCACCCGGTGATCGCAACCTACCCGGAAGGGCTGTATCTGAAGGGGTTTGCCTGTCGCGTCATGTAACTTGAAAAACGAAACATGAGCCTCATATAGGGAGTATTCATGTTTCCCAGGAGGTGCCTATGATAGCCAGCAAATTCGGTATCGGCCAACAGGTCCGCCATACGCTCTTGGGCTACCTGGGCGTCATCGTCGATGTCGATCCCGAGTACTCGCTCGCGGAGCCGGAAGAGGATGAAATTGCCGCTAATGACGAACTGCGTGCGGCGCCCTGGTACCATGTAGTGATGGAAGATGATGACGGTCAGCCGATCCACACCTATCTGGCTGAAGCGCAGCTGAGCAGCGAACTCCGCGACGAACACCCGGAGCAGCCGTCCCTCGACGAGCTGGCCAAAACGATTCGCCAGCAGCTGCAGGCTCCGCGCCTTCGCAACTAAACAAAACCCCGCCTGGCGGGGTTTTTGTTATTTTGCTAATCCCAGTCTCGGCAGCTCTATGGCCGGGCAGCGATCCATCACCACGTTTAACCCGGCTTCTCTGGCCAGCACTGCGGCCTGCTCATTGATCACTCCCAGCTGCAGCCACAGCGTTTTCGCGCCGATAGCAATCGCCTCCTGCGCCACGCCCCATGCCGCTTCTGAATTACGGAAGACATCAACCATGTCGACCTTTTCCGGAACATCGGCAAGCGTTCCATATCCCTGCTGCCCCAGCAGCGTCTTGCCCGCCACCTTCGGCGAAACCGGGATAACGTGATACCCCTGATCCAGCAGATACTTCATGACCCGGTAGCTCGGACGGTCAGGTTTGTCGCTGGCTCCGACCAGCGCAATCGTCCGTGTCGAGGTCAGGATGTCAGCAATATCATTCTCTTTCATGGTTTCCTCCTGCTATTTCACCTAAGTGTATGCTAATCCGCAGCAGGGGGCCATCCAGGCTAACCCACAGATCCAGCAAAATTTTCATCCGCGATGCTTGCAGCGACAGCCACATTCAGTAATCTGTCAACAGGTCAAAATGTGGAATGAAAATATGGAACTGACAACACGTACCCTGCCCGCGCAAAAACATATCGCGCTGGTGGCTCACGATCACTGCAAAGATATGCTGATGAAATGGGTTGCTCGCCATCAGGCGCTGCTGGCGCAACATGTTTTGTACGCCACCGGCACTACCGGCAACCTGGTCTCCCGGGCTACCGGGCTGGAGGTCAATGCCATGCTGAGCGGCCCGATGGGCGGCGACCAGCAGGTGGGCGCTCTCATTTCAGAAGGCAAAATCGACGTGCTGATCTTCTTCTGGGATCCGCTGAACGCGGTTCCTCACGACCCGGATGTCAAAGCCTTGCTGCGCCTGGCTACGGTCTGGAACATTCCGGTCGCCACTAACGTCTCCACCGCTGACTTTATTATCCAGTCGCCGCACTTCGCTCAACCGCTCGATATTCTGATCCCGGATTATCCACGCTATCTTGCCGAGCGCCTGAAATAATCGAGCCGCGATTACGGCTTCCTGGCCACAGGCACATCCAGCGCCTGCAGGATCTCAACAAACGGCGACGGTTGCGCCTTGTTAAATAACAGCCACACCCGGTGACGGGCGCGGGTTATGGCCACGTACAGCAGTCGACGCTCCTCCGCATCCGGAAAATCTTCCGGCTGCGGCAGGAGCGCCTCCTCGATGATCGACTCGCGCGCCGGGGCCGGAAACGCATCCACGCCCTCCTGCAGTCCCAGCACAATGACATAGTCGGCCTGCTGACCTTTGCTGGCATGAATGGTCATAAAATCAAGCTGCAGGTGCGGCCAGCGCGTCGCCGCCTTATCGAGCGCCTCGGGCTTAAGATGGTGATAGCGGGCAAGCAGCAGGATCCGCTGCTCGGGCTTAACGTAACCGCTCAGCTTATCCAGAAGATCGTCCAGCTTATCGTCGGCTAACAGCGTGACGGCCTTTTTATCTCCCGCCGTCAGGCTATTCAGCGGTTTGCTTAACTGATGCGGATTCTGCTGGATAAAACCATTGGCTATTTCGCCGATTCGCCCGTTAAAGCGATAGGTGGTATCCAGCGCACAGCAGTCCCCTTCGCCAAAGTAGTGGTTGAACGCGGTGGTCAGGGAGAGCTGCGCCCCGCTGAACCGATAAATCGCCTGCCAGTCATCGCCAACGGCAAAGAGCGTAGTTTGGCTATTTTGCCGGCGTAGCGCGGCCAGCAGCGAGGCTCGCTGCGGCGAAATATCCTGAAATTCATCCACCAGAATGTGTTTCCACGGGCTGACAAAGCGGCCTTTATCGAGAATATTGACCGCCTGATGGATCAGGCCGGAAAAATCGACCGCATTCTCCGCCTTCAGCGCCGCCTTCCACTCTTTCAGTAGCGGCGACATCAGCTTCACCCGTTTACTGAACAGATCGCGTACCGTTTCCGGCGCGCCGGCGATCATCTCCGCCTGGGAGCCGCCGTGCATGCGCATCAGGCTGATCCAGCGGTCAAGCCGGCTGGCCATCCGCCGCTGCACTTTTTTATCCTGCCAGAAGTCCCCCTCCGGCAGTTGCCAGCCCATCTCCTCTTCCAGCCACAGACGCCAGCCTTTCGCCTGCGCTTTTTTCTCATGGCACTGCTTTTGCCAGCTTTTCAGCAGCAATGCGTGACGGGCCGCAGTATCGCTTTCCAGCTTACTGATGGTGGGCACTTTTTTGCTGCCCTGCTGGATAATATGCAGCGCCAGCGAGTGGAAGGTGCGGGCGGTAATATCGTCTGAAGCCAGACGCTCGCGGATCCGCTCATCCATCTCCTGCGCCGCCTGGCGGCCGAACGCCAGCAGCAGTATTTGCTCTGCCGCCGCTTCTCCCCGCGCCAGCAGCCAGCCCGCTCGCGCCACCAGCACCGAAGTTTTACCGCTGCCCGCTCCCGCCAGCACCAGCAGGGAGCGCTCGCCGTTCACCACCGCTCGCGCCTGCGACGGATTGAGCGGGGAGGATTCCACGCCGTCAAAAAAGCCGCGATACTGTTCCAGCATCGCCTCGGTAAAGGCCTGGTTATGGGCCTGACGCGCCGCTTCAATATCCCCTAACCAGCGCTGACACTCCCGCCACAGTTCCCGGCAGTTATCAAAGGCGTCAAGCCGGCTGGTGGGCATCGGCAGCCCGGTTAACGCTTGGCGAATATTATCCTGAACGTCCGCTACCTGCTGACGCGTCAGCCACTTACCTTCTGCCCGGGTTCGTTCGATGGCTGCCAGCTGCTGCTTCAGCACCCCCGCGGCGATATCGCTCATTTCCGTGCTCCACTGCTGCCAGAGCGTATGCAAATGGTGATAAAAGCGCTGCGTTTCGCTCCATTCGGTACCGTGCAAACGCACGACTTTATCGTCCGGCAGCACAAACTCCAGTTCGCCCCAGACCAGACCGCGCTTACAATGCACTGACAATAACTGATTGAAAGGGATAAGATACTCATGACGATCGCCGGAAACCTTTACCCCGGCGTTCAGTAACTGCACCCTGTCATAAGGATGCTGAGCCATGCGTTTGCCCAATGTTGTCGCTTTAAGTTCCATATAATGTCGATTTTCAATCAGGGTGGATTGTTTTTCAGTTTAACCGCCCCGGACCAGGTGCTCCAGCGCAAAAAAACGTTACAATTGTCAGGTCTTCTTATCCACAGGGCAAAACCGAGGGTTTATGCGTACCATTCTGAATATTCTGAACTTTATTCTTGGCGGTTTCGCCACCACTTTAGGCTGGCTGCTCGCCACCCTGGTCAGCATTATGCTGATCGTCACGCTGCCGCTGACTCGTTCCTGCTGGGAAATCACTCGCCTTTCGTTATTCCCCTACGGTAACGAGGCGATTCATGTTGATGAGCTCGAGCCTGGTCGACAAAACAGTCTGCTGAACGCCGGCGGCACCATCCTGAACATTTTGTGGTTTATTTTTTTCGGCTGGTGGTTGTGCCTGATGCATATTTTCAGCGGCATCGCCCAGTGCCTGACTATCATAGGCATCCCGGTGGGGATCGCTAATTTTAAAATCGCCGCCATCGCCCTCTGGCCAGTGGGGCGCCGGGTCGTCTCTGTGGAAACCGCGCGCGCCGCGCGTGAAGCCAATGCGCGTCGTCGCTTTCAGTAACCGAACGGAACACGGACATGATTAGCCCCCTGCTACGCCGCTACACCTGGAACAGCGCCTGGCTTTATAACGTACGCATTTTTATCGCGCTCTGCGGCACGACGCTGTTTCCCTGGTGGATCGGCGAAGTCAAACTGACCATCCCCCTCACCCTCGGCGTCGTGGCCGCGGCGCTGACCGACCTTGACGACCGTCTGGCGGGCCGTCTGCGCAACCTCGCCATTACTCTGGTTTGCTTTTTCATCGCCTCCGCCTCTGTGGAGCTGCTGTTTCCGTGGCCGCCGCTGTTTGCCCTTGGTCTGACCGTGTCTACGATCGGCTTTATTTTGCTCGGCGGCCTCGGCCAGCGCTATGCGACCATTGCCTTCGGCGCCCTGCTTATCGCCATCTACACCATGCTTGGCGTTACGCTGTACGATCACTGGTATCTGCAGCCGTTGTTCCTGCTGGCGGGTGCCGTGTGGTACAACCTGCTGACGCTGTCCGGCCACCTGATCTTTCCGATTCGTCCACTGCAGGACAACCTGGCGCGTAGCTATGAGCAACTGGCCCGCTATCTGGAGCTCAAATCACGGCTGTTTGATCCAGACCTTGAGGATGAGAGCCAGGCGCCGCTGTACGATCTGGCCCTCGCCAACGGCCAGCTGGTGGCGACCCTTAACCAAACCAAGGTTTCACTGTTGACCCGTCTACGAGGCGACCGTGGGCAGCGCGGTACTCGTCGCACGCTGCAGTATTACTTTGTGGCCCAGGATATTCATGAACGCGCCAGCTCATCGCATATCCAATATCAGACCCTGCGCGATCAATTCCGCTACAGCGATGTGATGTTCCGTTTCCAGCGCATGCTGTCGATGCAGGCGCAGGCCTGTCAGAAACTCTCGCGGGCGATTCTGCTGCGCGAACCCTATCAGCATGATGCCCATTTCGAACGGGCGTTTATGCATCTCGATGCAGCACTCGAGCGCGTGCGCGCCGGCGGCGCATCCGACGAGCAGCTCAACGCCCTCGGCTATTTACTCAATAACCTGCGCGCCATTGATGCGCAGCTGGCCACGATTGAATCGGTGCAAACCACCGCGCCCGCCGGGAGTAATACCGAGACGCTGCTGGCCGACGACAGGCTCGGCGGGCTGAACGATATCTGGCTGCGCCTGCAGCGCAATATGTCGCCAGAGTCAGCCCTCTTTCGCCACGCGGTGCGTATGTCGCTGGTGCTTTGCGCCGGCTACGCTTTTATCCAGTTTACCGGGCTTCAGCATGGCTACTGGATCCTGCTGACCAGCTTGTTCGTCTGTCAGCCGAACTATAACGCCACCCGCCATCGCCTGGCGTTGCGGATCATCGGCACCCTGGTCGGGGTGGCGATCGGCCTGCCGGTCCTCCTGCTGGTACCGTCGGTTGAAGGACAGCTGCTGCTGATCGTTCTCACCGGCGTGCTGTTCTTTGCCTTCCGTAACGTGCAGTACGCCCATGCCACGATGTTTATTACGCTGCTGGTGCTGCTGTGCTTTAACCTGCTTGGCGAAGGTTTTGAAGTCGCCCTGCCGCGCATCATTGATACGCTGATCGGCTGCGCCATCGCCTGGGCGGCGGTGAGCTTCATCTGGCCGGACTGGAAATTCCGCAACCTGCCACGGGTGTTGGATCGCGCGATGAACGCGAACTGCCGTTATCTGGATGCCATCCTGGAGCAGTACCACCAGGGCCGCGACAACCGGCTGGCCTACCGTGTCGCACGCCGTGACGCCTACAACCGCGATGCTGAGCTGGCTTCCGTCGTCTCGAACTTGTCGACGGAACCACGGGCGGATGCCGCCCAGCGCGAGACCGCCTTTCGCCTGCTGTGTCTCAATCATACCTTCACCAGCTACATCTCCGCCCTCGGCGCGCATCGGGAAAAACTGTCCACGCCGGACATCCTCGCCCTGCTGGATGATGCGGTCTGCTATGTGGATGATGCCTTACATCATACCCCAGCGGATGAACAGCGAGTGCAGAAGGCGTTGGCCAGCCTGCAAGACCGGATCCACCATCTGGAGCCGCGCGCGGACAGTAAAGAGCCCCTTGTGTTACAGCAGATTGGCCTGCTGCTGGCGCTGTTGCCTGAAATCTGCCGCCTGCAGCAGCGGGTACACGCTCAAACGGAATAACCGTTGTTCACTAGCGGGCAGCCGCCCATTCCAGAAGCTCCTGACGCCGTGGCGTCGGGAGCGCGGCGGCATGGACGCCAACGATAGCCCCCTCCAGCGCCAGCAAGACGTTGTGTGATAGGGAAGCATTGTTCTCACGCAGCTTTAGCCAGGCCTGGCGGGCGCCCACCTGCCGTAGTGCTAACACGTCTGGTATGCCCGAGTGAATCAGCTGCAATTCCATATGAAAGCTGATATTAGGTAAATCCTTCAGGCGTGCCGACGACCGGCGGCGACATTTTTCACGCTGGGCGCTCTGCCACGACATCAGCGATAAGCGGAAAAGCTGTTTCTCATCGCGCCACAAGGCATCGTCAATTTGATAATACTTTAGCGGCACGATGCGCCCATGTCGGCGCAGCATCAATAAAGGATTATGGTGTTCTACCCGATAGGCAGCGCTCTGCTCGCAGGCTTTCAGATAAATATTTCCCTCTGCCACCATCGCAAACACGGTATCTTCGATAGCCAGGCTGTAGCCGCCAAACAGGGGGCGAGAGTGAAGTTGACCCAGCGGTGAGACGCAGGCCTGAAATTGCGGGAGCCGCGGACATACAAGTTTTTTCATGATCATTCCTTTGTGAATCATGTAATTAAACTTAAGTTGTTAACGGATCCGCTAAGAGAAAACATAAGGGACTTCCCTGACAGCAGCAAGATGATTTTTGCCTGCTTTTCCACCAGAGTGCGGTTTTGCGAGACGCTTTCAGAAAATTGCAGCTGTTGCTGCAACTGGAAGACAGGAGAGAAAGGATTAGCCGGCGTTAAGGATAGTGTTGAGGTCAGCCGCAAAGCCGGACAGTCAGGGTGGCTGAAAGTGATTAAATTTCCATCAGCAAAATGACAAATTGCGGTTGATCTTTTCCCCTGGTGGATATACTGTATATGCATACAGTAACTACAGGCGGGATAGACTATGTTTACTTCAGCTCACGCAAACCGTTCAGCACAGGCTTCTGCTCCGGCAGGCCACTACGCTCATCGTTCTGGCGAACAGGCCGCCAATGGGCTGATCAGTGAAATTGTCTATCGTGAAGATCAACCCATGATGACACAGTTGTTGTTGCTACCTTTATTACAGCAGCTGGGTCAACAGTCTCGCTGGCAGCTGTGGCTTACGCCGCAACAAAAGCTAAGCCGCGAGTGGGTTCAGTCTGCCGGTCTGCCGCTGTCTAAAGTCATGCAAATTAGCCAGCTCTCTCCTTGCCATACCGTAGACTCTATGATCCGCGCCCTGCGCACCGGTAATTATAGTGTGGTTATCTGCTGGCTGGCGGAGGAGTTAACCGCTGACGAACATGAGCGTCTGGTCAATGCCGCCCAGGAAGGCTGCGCAATGGGGTTCATCATGCGCCCGGTCCGAAATCAGGGCACGCTCGGCAGACAACTCAGCGGGCTAAAAATTCACTCAAATTTGTATCATTGAGTGAAATTAGGATTATTCCTGGAATTTTTTTTACCGGTGGTAAAGGCGTTGTGTTTTTTAGGGTCTTTTTCGCGGAATGCCTGCCACACGGGGATTTGTGCCTTTTTTTCGTGTACGAAAATCAACCATATTTGTTAAATATTGTGTACACAACCCTTTTTTTTCATATGCCTGACAGAGTTCACACTTGTAAGTTTTGAACTAAGTTGTAGACTTTACATCGCCAGGGGTGATCGGCTTACGCTGCATGTATCAGCATAGTTAACAACAAGTCACGCCCCCGGTGAAGGATTTAACCGTGAGGTCTTTTGTAACTTCATGGCGAATTTTGGATGATAATGAGGCGCAAAAAATGAAAAAGACAGCTATCGCGATTGCAGTGGCACTGGCTGGCTTCGCTACCGTAGCGCAGGCCGCTCCGAAAGATAACACCTGGTATGCAGGTGGTAAACTGGGTTGGTCCCAGTATCACGACACCGGTTTCTACGGTAACGGTTTCCAGAACAACAATGGTCCGACCCGTAACGATCAGCTTGGTGCTGGTGCGTTCGGTGGTTACCAGGTTAACCCGTACCTCGGTTTCGAAATGGGTTATGACTGGCTGGGCCGTATGGCATATAAAGGCAGCGTTGATAACGGTGCTTTCAAAGCTCAGGGCGTTCAGCTGACCGCTAAACTGGGTTACCCGATCACTGACGATCTGGATATCTACACCCGTCTGGGCGGCATGGTTTGGCGCGCTGACTCCAAAGGCAACTACGCTTCCACCGGCGTTTCCCGTAGCGAACACGACACTGGCGTATCCCCAGTATTTGCTGGCGGCGTAGAGTGGGCTGTTACTCGTGACATCGCTACCCGTCTGGAATACCAGTGGGTTAACAACATCGGCGACGCTGGCACTGTTGGTACCCGTCCTGATAACGGCATGCTGAGCCTGGGTGTTTCCTACCGTTTCGGTCAGGAAGATGCTGCACCGGTTGTAGCTCCGGCTCCGGCTCCGGCTCCGGAAGTGGCTACCAAGCACTTCACCCTGAAGTCTGACGTACTGTTCAACTTCAACAAAGCGACCCTGAAACCGGAAGGTCAGCAGGCTCTGGATCAGCTGTACACTCAGCTGAGCAACATGGATCCGAAAGACGGTTCCGCAGTTGTTATGGGCTTCACCGACCGTATCGGTTCCGAAGCTTACAACCAGCAGCTGTCTGAGAAACGTGCTCAGTCCGTTGTTGACTACCTGGTTGCTAAAGGCATCCCGGCTGGCAAAATCTCCGCTCGCGGCATGGGTAAATCCAATCCGGTTACTGGCAACACCTGTGACAACGTGAAAGCTCGCGCTGCCCTGATCGACTGCCTGGCTCCGGATCGTCGTGTAGAGATCGAAGTTAAAGGCTACAAAGAAGTTGTAACTCAGCCTGCGGCTTAAGTTATCACTGATGAAAAAACCCGCTTCGGCGGGTTTTTTTATGCCTTCTCGCTCGCTTTAGCGGCTGAGGGCTGATAGCTGATAGCTGATAGCTGATAGCTAAAGACCGTGAGCGATGGATTTGTGCATTGTCGACCGTGCGCTGCGACCTGCGCCTTAGCAACCGCTGATCGGGCATGCCGGTTACTCTTTACCCAGCAGTACCTGCAGATCGTGCTTCAGGCTCGACATTTTACTGGCATATTTCTCTTTATGCTCAGCATCCTCAATCAGCTGGACAATGGTTTCGGACAAGGTTTTCCCCCGCCGCTGCGCCAGACCGGCAAGGCGCTGCCAGACGACAAACTCAAGGTCGATTGACTTCTTACGCGTATGCTGATGCTCGGCGTTAAAATGGCGTTTCCGTCGCGCGCGGATAGTCTGCTTCATGCGGTTCATCAGCGCCGGATTCATATGCTGCTCAATCCAGGCATGCACCAGCACAGGTTCATTCTCGAGCGTCAGCAAGTCATCTACCGCAGCTTGCGCAGCGCTGGCCTCAATGTAGCGGGTAATCAGCTCACCTTCCCGGTGCTTCTTTACCAGATATTTCCATTTCCAGCCGCTTTCAAGATTTTCCAGTTGTTGATATTTCATTGCGATCTCAATGTGACCGTGTAACTCATTTCAGGATATCAGTTTTTTCCTGATGTGCTGAATATAAATCATTATTCGTGATGTGGATGGCCGGGTAATCATCGGGGTACTAATAATCCTCCGTGTGCTCTGACGCGGCATCAGGTATAATTGCGCGCTTTACATCTAACTAAAAAACAGCGACTTTGACCATTACGAAACTGACCCGAACCGACCTTGCGCCTGATCTGGAACCTTACCAGGCGCTGTTTGCTCAAGCTGAACTCTCTCATCCGGCCCCCTCCCTCTCGGGCGATCTGCAGCCGCGTTTGTTCTATGCGCTTGAGCAGCTGCTGTGCACCCCGGCAGTCTCCTCCTTCATGCTGGTGAAAGCCCCTGAGGAGCCGGAATATCTGCAATGGCTGGCGGCTGAAACTCGTACGCTGCACGAACCTGCCGCACCGCTTCACGGAGTCCGCTATGAGGTTAACGGCGCTCACGTGACGCTCGCGCCGGCGCAACGCGCTGAAGATAATTTTGCCAGTACCGCTCCGGTCGTGGCGGCCGATTGGCTGGAGGCGGAACAGCTGTTTGGCTGCGTACGCCAGTTTAACGGTGAAATCACACTTCAGCCTGGCCTGGTCCATCAGGCCAACGGCGGCGTGCTGGTGCTTTCACTACGCACACTACTGGCACAACCGCTACTGTGGGTGCGCCTGAAAAATATGGTGACCCGTCAACGCTTTGACTGGCTCTCCATCGATGAATCACGGCCGCTGCCGGTCAGCATCCCTTCCATGCCGCTGAGCCTGAAAGTCATGCTGGTGGGCGAACGCGAATCTCTGGCCGATTTCCAGGAAATGGAGCCAGAGCTCTCTGCCCAGGCCATCTATAGTGAGTATGAAGACACCCTGCAGTTTGCAGACGCCGATACGCTGAAGGCCTGGTGCCAGTGGGTATGGCAGAATGCACAGCAGCTGGAACTACCGGGCCTGGCGAGCGATGCCTGGCCACTGCTGATCGATGAAGGGACGCGCTACACCGGCGACCAGGAGACCCTGCCGCTCAGCCCGCTATGGATAGCCCGCCAGCTGCGTGAGTCTGCCGCCTTCTGCGAAGGCGAAGAGATTACCGGCGAAGCGATGCAGACGATGCTGGCGCGTCGTGAGTGGCGTGAGGGCTACCTGGCGGAGCGTATGCAGGAGGAAATCCTGCAGGAACAGATCCTGATTGAAACCGAAGGCGAATGCGTCGGGCAGATTAACGCCCTCTCGGTCATTGAATTCCCCGGTCATCCACGCGCCTTCGGCGAACCTTCGCGCATCAGCTGCGTCGTGCACATTGGCGACGGCGAGTTTATCGACGTCGAGCGTAAAGCCGAGCTGGGCGGCAACATTCATGCGAAAGGCATGATGATCATGCAGGCTTTTCTGATGTCCGAGCTGGAGCTGGAGCAACAACTCCCCTTCTCCGCTTCGCTGACCTTTGAGCAGTCCTACAGTGAAGTGGATGGCGACAGCGCCTCCATGGCTGAACTCTGCGCCTTAATCAGCGCTCTGGCCAACGTGCCGATTAATCAAAGCATCGCGATCACCGGCTCTGTCGACCAGTTTGGTCGTGTGCAGCCGGTCGGTGGTCTGAACGAGAAAATTGAAGGCTTCTTCACTATCTGCCAGCAGCGCGGTTTAACCGGCAAACAGGGAGTGATTATCCCTGCCGCCAACGTTCGCCATCTTAGCCTGAGCCACGAGCTACGTCAGGCCGTTGCCGACAACCAGTTTGCTATCTGGGCAATAGACGATATTAGCGAAGCGCTGCCGATGTTGACCCAGCTGATGTGGGACGGTGAAGGACAGACGCTGCGACAAACCATTCAGGAGCGGATAGCGCAGGCGACCCAGCAGGAGACTCGCCATCGTTTTCCGTGGCCGCTACGCTGGTTAGGTGGGACAAGTTCTAACTGATCGGACTTGTTCAGCTTACACGTGTTAGCTATCCTGCGTCCCGAACTTAAAATAAGGCTTACTGAAAACATGGTAGATAAACGCGAATCCTATACAAAAGAAGATCTTCTTGCCTCTGGTCGTGGTGAACTGTTCGGCGCGAAAGGCCCGCAGTTGCCGGCGCCAAACATGCTGATGATGGACCGCGTCATCAAAATGACCGAAACCGGTGGTAACTACGACAAAGGTTATGTTGAGGCCGAACTCGACATCAACCCGGACCTGTGGTTCTTCGGTTGCCACTTTATCGGCGATCCGGTGATGCCGGGCTGCCTGGGCCTGGATGCCATGTGGCAGCTGGTGGGTTTCTATCTCGGCTGGCTCGGTGGCGAAGGCAAAGGCCGCGCGCTGGGCGTTGGCGAAGTGAAATTCACGGGTCAGGTTCTGCCGACCGCGAAAAAAGTGACCTACCGCATCCACTTCAAGCGCATCGTTAACCGTCGTCTGATTATGGGCCTTGCGGATGGTGAAGTGCTGGTTGACGATCGCCTTATCTACACCGCAAGCGATCTGAAAGTGGGTCTGTTCCAGGATACTTCCGCTTTCTGATAACGTTCAGCAGCGATTAAAAGGCGAAGCCCCCGCTATGCGGAGGCTTCTTTTTTAAAGAGACAGTGTCAGGCCGTTAGTACCCTGTCCTCCATGGCTTCTCGCCAGCCTCCCAGCCACCATGAGCGTTGATTCAGGCTCTGGTATGGACACATTTCTTTCGATCTTCCTGCGATACCCGCCTGATATCCGCGTTGATGTGCCCGTTCCAGGCGATCTCGTTTTTGTCTCTTCATGCCTCGTTTCCCTCATTCTTTGATCTGGTGGAAAAGAAAACAGTGGTCGCAAATTATGCAGCCACGGGTTACGAATACCGCGAAATGAAGGCAACGTCAATGCGCAAAATTCACGCCATTGTCATATTTGTGACCTATATAAGAGTTCATTTTTTGTTCACCTGACACACCGGCCGGTAACGAACTGACCTGACAAAAAAAAGCCGTGCGGCTCAGACGAACCGCACGGCAGATCAGCGTGATGAATTTTACTTATGGCAGACGGTTAAGCTCGCTGGCAATGGCCGCCGCCTCCTGGCTCCACGCCTGCGCCAGGGTCTTGACCATCGCGTCATAACCATCCTGATCCTGCTTAAGCACGATGTTGAACGGGCGCTTGATCAGCTGTCCCTGATGCTTCAGCAGCCACTCACCGCTGACGATAACCCGCCCGTCGTAGCGTCCGTGAAAGCCATTGACCGCGACGTTGAGCGTATCCTGCTCGCTACCCAGCGGCTGGGATGACACCACCCAGCCCGGCAGCTGTTGGCTCAGGTTCGCCACCAGCGTGGTGCGCAGCTGCTGGTCCAGTGGGCTGGCCCACAGATTATTATTGGCGATCACATACTGCACGTCGGTGGTCTGATAGACCACCCCGTTACCCGCCAGGTAATCCGGGATGCTGACCTGCTCAACCCACAGCAGACGCGCCCCCTGGCTGGCGGCGCTCTGTGCGCCGCCCTGCGCCACCGGCAGCTGGTAATACGTTTTGCTTTCGCCGCCGCTACTGCACGCCGTCAGCACGCATACGGCTGCCGCCAGTAACCATTTTTTCATTATTTCGCTCCCTTCGGCTGTGGGTCTTTTTTATCCTTCGCCTCAAATACCAGCGCATTGCTCTTATCATTGAGCGTTTTCAGGACCGGCTGCAATTCACGCAGCACCTGATCCAGACGCTGCATATCGGCCACCATCTTATTGTAGGCCGCGGAGCCCGGCTGGAAGCCCTGCATGCTGCGGTTCAGCTCGCGCAGCGTCGTCTGCATATCCGCAGGCAACTGCTGCATCGACTGGCTGGAGGTGATCTTATTCAGACTATCCAGCGTGGTCTGCACGTGCTGCATGGTCTTCTCGCTCTGCGCCAGGGTGCTGGTCGCCTGCTCCAGCAACGGATTGAGCGGCAGGTTATTAATCTTATCCAGCGCATCCATCAGACGCTGCTGGATCTGCGCCAGACCACCGCTGATGGTCGGGATAATCGGATAGCCGTTAAACTCCTGAATTTTCCCGCGCGGCGGCGCCTTCGGATAGAAGTCGAGATCGATATACAGCGCGCCGGTCACCAGGTTACCGGTTTTCAGCGAGCCGCGCAGTCCGCGGTTGATCAGATCGTCAATGTGGGCACGAATATTCGGATCGCCGCCCAGCTGGTTAATCAGACGTTGCGGTTCCACCCGCACTTCCACCGGAATGCGATAATCGTCGTTCAAACGCTGCTTCAGACCGGGAATGAAGAACGGCACTTTGCCGACGGTTCCCAGACGGATGCCGCGGAACTCCACCGGCGCGCCCGGCTGCAGGCCGCGAACCGAGTCTTTGAAGAACATGACATAATCGATATGCTCGGTAAAGACCGAATCCTGGATGCTCTTCTGATCGTCAAATAAATGGTATTCCGTTTTATTTGCCACCGGCTCGCCGAGATCCAATCCTTCAGGAATATCGAAGCTCACGCCGCCGCCAAACAGCGTCGACAGCGAACCCATCTCGACGCGCATCCCCGCCGAAGTCAAATCTACAGCGATGCCGCTGTCCTTCCAGAAGCGGACATTGGTGGTCACCAGGCGGTCATTGGGCGCATTGATAAACAACTGATAAGTGATACGACGTTTCTGGGTGTCGAAGGTGCTGGTTTCCACCGACCCCACGCGATAGCCGCGGAACAGCACCGGATCGCCCGGCGACAGCTGCCCCGCCTTGCTGCTTTCCAGCAGAATACGGATCCCCTTGGCATCCGGCGAGGCCAGCGGCGGAGAATCCAGTAGCGGATACCGCGCTGGCACCGAACCTTTTGTCCCCGGCTGCAGTTCAATATAGGCCCCGGACAACAATGTCCCAAGACCGCTGATCCCCTCGCGACCTACCTGCGGTTTCACCACCCAAAAGACGGAATCGTTGTGCAGTAATTTCTGCATCCCTGAGTTGAGGCGGGCTTTGATTTCCACGTGGGTTAAATCGTCGGTCAGCGTCGCGCTCTCCACTACCCCAACGTCCACGCTGCGGCTCTTGATGCGGGTTTTTCCCCCTTCAATCCCTTCCGCGTTGGTGGTGATCAGCGTGACCTCAGGGCCCTGATGGCTGTAATGATAGAACAGGATCCACGCCCCGATCAGCGCAGTGACGATAGGAAAGATCCACACCGGTGACCAGTTCTTCACCTTCTGCACTTTCGCTTCTCCGCTCTTATTTTCCATGTTGTTGTATTTCCTCATGGCTTGAATCTGGCTCACGATCCCACAGTAAACGGGGATCAAACGTCATGGCTGAAAACATGGTCATCACCACCACCAGCGCAAACATCACCGCGCCGATAGCGGGATAGATATTCATCAACCCTCCCATGCGCACCAGCGCAGAGAGTACGGCGATGACAAAAACATCAATCATTGACCAGCGGCCAACAAATTCCACCACTTCATAGATCAGATGCATACGTTCCGAATCGCGCTCACCGTTGCCATTGGCGTTCCAGCACAGCCAGGCAATAGCGATCATCTTCAGCGTCGGCACCATAATACTGGCGATAAAGATCACCAGCGCCACCGGATAAGAACCTTCGCTCCACAGTAAAACTACCCCAGCCATAATGGTCGACGGCATTTTATCGCCCAACAGATCGGTGATCATGATCGGCATAATATTGGCAGGAAGATAAAGGATAAATGAGGTCACCAGCAGCGCCAGCGTCCACTGCAGGCTGTTTTTACGCCGCGCCGTTCCTTTACTGTGACAGCGCGGGCAGATCGTCAGATCGGCCGGCAACACCGCCGTGCAGCACGCGCAGGAGCGCAGCCCCTGGCGGATACCGGCCACACCGACCTTCAGCGGTTGGGTAATGGCTGGCATGGGGGCGATATCATCCCACAGCCAGCGGCGGTCGACGCACTGAAAAGTACGTAACTGCAGCAGGCAAAACATACACCACGGCACAAAACTCAGACCGATGCCGATATCGCCGTAGGCCATCAGCTTGACGAAGCTCACCAGCACGCCGGCAAGAAAGATCTCCGCCATGCCCCAGGTTTTCAGGTGGAACAGAATACGCGCAAGGAACGCCTTGAGACCGGCGGGCATTCTGACCCGATTGACCAGCAGCAGAATGGTGACCAGGCAAAACGCCGGTACCAGCTGCACAAAGAGTAAAAAGAAAGTGCCGAGGCTGGCGTAATCCTCGGTAAATAACACATTGGGAATTTCCAGTAGCTCTATTTCGCTGCTGATCCCGCCCACTTTCATATAGATGAACGGAAAGAGGTTGGCCAACAGCAGCATAAACAGCGCAACCAGCGCATACGCCGTGGGACGCTGGCGAGGCGCGTCCCACGTGGTGGTTAATGTTGTACCGCAGCGCGGACAAGCGGCTTTCTGGCGATGCTCAAGCTGCGGCAAAGCCACCAGCAAATCACATTGGGGACATAAAATATGTCGCGCAGCATGATGATGATCGCACATGACAACTCCTCGGCTCAGGCGCCGTTCTTTAATCCTTCGAGATATTCCCAGCGTTCAAAGGCCGCTTCCAGCGCCTGTTCCGCTTCGGCCAGCTTTGCCAGCACCTGCTGCGTGCGATCGTGCGGTTGTCCAAAGAAGTCGGGATCGGCCACCTGCTCCTGCAGCGTCTGCAGTTCGGCCTCGAGGGCTTCCAGCTTCTGCGGCAGCTGTTCCAGCTCGCGCTGCAGGTTATAGCTTAGTTTGTTCCCGCCGCGTTTGACAGTTTCTGCTTTTGGCTGAGCGACTTCCAACGTTTTTTTCGCTGCCGGCTGCTTCTGCGCCAACGACTGGGCCTGCTGTCCGCGGGCGTCGTGATAGCCGCCGATATACTGGCCGATGCGACCGCCGCCTTCGAAGATCCAGCATTCGGTTACGGTGTTATCCACGAACTGACGATCGTGGCTCACCAGCATCACGGTGCCCTGATAGCCATCGATCAGCTCTTCCAGCAGCTCCAGCGTTTCGACATCCAGGTCGTTTGTCGGTTCATCGAGAATCAACAAGTTGCTGGGTTTCAAAAACAGCCGCGCCAGCAGCAGGCGGTTACGTTCCCCGCCAGAGAGCGCCCGCACCGGAGTCATCGCCCGTTTCGGATGGAACAGGAAGTCCTGCAGATAGCCCAGCACATGGCGCGGCTTACCGTTAACCATCACCTCCTGCTTACCTTCCGCAAGGTTATCCATCACCGTCCGGTCCGGATCCAGCTCTGCGCGGTGCTGGTCGAAGTAGGCAACTTCCAGTTTGGTACCAACGTGGATCCGCCCGCTGTCGGCCTGCAGCTGGCCAAGCATCAGCTTCAGCAGCGTGGTTTTCCCACAGCCGTTGGGGCCAATCAGGGCAATCTTGTCGCCGCGCTGGATCTGCGCGGAGAAATCTTTCACCAGCACTTTGCCATCAACCTGATAGTTGACGTTCTCCATTTCGAAAACGATTTTGCCGGAGCGCGAAGCCTCTTCAACCTGCATCCTGGCGCTGCCCATCACTTCCCGGCGCTCGCCGCGCTCACGACGCATCGCCTTCAGGGCGCGAACGCGGCCTTCGTTACGCGTGCGGCGCGCTTTGATCCCCTGACGGATCCACACCTCTTCCTGAGCGAGCTTGCGGTCGAATTCCGCATTCTGCAGTTCTTCAACCCGCAGGGCTTCTTCTTTATCCAGCAGATACTGATCGTAATCGCCCGGGTAGGTCACCAGCTTGCCGCGATCGAGGTCGACGATGCGCGTCGCCATATTGCGGATAAAGGAGCGGTCGTGCGAAATAAAGATAATGGTGCCTTTAAAGGTTTTCAGGAACCCTTCCAGCCAGTCGATGGTTTCGATATCCAGGTGGTTGGTAGGTTCATCGAGCAGCAGCACGCGCGGCCCGCTGACCAGCGCGCGGCCCAGCGCCGCTTTACGCAGCCAGCCGCCGGACAGGGAGGCCAGCTGCGCATTGGCGTCAAGGCCAAGCTGCTCAATCACTTCGTTAATGCGGCTGTCCAGCTGCCACAGCCCCAGGTTATCGAGCTGCTCCTGCAGGCGCGCCAGTTCATTTAAATTTTTGTCGCTCGGATCGGTCATGACCTGATGTGATACGTCATGGTAGGCCTTCAGGTAGGCCGCCTGCTCGGCGATGCCTTCCGCGACAAAATCGTACACCGTACCGGCGACATTACGCGGCGGATCCTGCTGCAGACGCGCCACAATCAGATCCTGTTCATAAATAATGCGCCCGTCATCCAGCCCCTGCTCGCGGTTGAGGATCTTCATCAGGGTCGATTTACCGGCGCCGTTGCGTCCGACGAGGCAGACGCGTTCGTTATCTTCGATATGCAGCTCGGCATTATCCAGCAGCGGCGCATCGCTGAAGGAAAGCCAGGCGCCATGCATACTAATCAGTGACATTCTTTATTCCTTTCAGGCTGCGGTAATCAGCCAGCAGTTGTGGATCTGACGGTTGCGGGCAAAATCCTGCGACAGCGTTTTTTGCGAAATCTCTTGCGCCTTCAGGCCAAGCGCCGCCAGCCCGTCATGATCCATACGGAAACCGCGTTTGTTATTCGAGAACATAATGGTGCCGCCTTTACGCAGCAGACGTTTCAGATCGGTCATCAGGCGAATGTGATCGCGCTGGACGTCGAAAGCATCTTCCATTCGTTTGGAGTTGGAGAAGGTCGGCGGATCGATAAAGATCAGATCGAACTGCTCGGTGCTCTCCCGCAGCCAGCCCAGGACGTCCGCCTGCATCAGGCGATGCGCGCGGCCGGTCAGGCCATTGAGACGCAGGTTGCGTTCCGCCCACTCCAGATAGGTGCGCGACATATCCACCGTGGTGGTGGAGCGAGCGCCGCCGAGGCCGGCGTGGACGCTGGCGCTGCCGGTATAGGAGAACAGGTTGAGGAAATCCTTGCCTTTGCTCATCTGGCCAAGCATACGGCGGGCGATCCGGTGGTCGAGGAACAGACCGGTATCCAGGTAGTCGGTGAGGTTGACCCACAGACGCGCGTTGTACTCCTGCACCTCGATAAAGTCGCCTTTCTCCGCCATCTTCTGATACTGATTTTTCCCCTTTTGCCGCTCGCGGGTCTTCAGCACCAGCTTGTTCGGCGCGATTCCTAACACCGCGATAGTCGCGGCGATAATATCGAACAGGCGCTGGCGCGCTTTATGCGCGTCGACAGTTTTCGGCGGGGCATACTCCTGGACCACCACCCAGTCGGCGTAGCGATCGATGGCCACGTTGTATTCCGGCAGGTCAGCATCGTACAGGCGATAGCATTCAATGCCTTCCTGACGGGCCCATTTTTCAAACTTCTTCAGGTTCTTACGCAGACGGTTAGCAAAATCTTCTGCCAGCATCGCCGGCTTGCCGCCTTCGCTCTCCGCCAGGTGATAATTCTTCTGCACGCAGTCCAGCGGGCCGTTCTTGGCTTTAAACTGTTTGTCGGCGCGCAGCTGCAGGCAGCTTAACAGCTCCGGCGAGGCGCTGAACACCGACAGGTTCCAGCCGCCAAACTGACTTTTCATGATCCGGCCCAGCAAGCTGTGCAGGGCGATCAGCGCCGGCTCGCTTTCCAGACGCTCGCCGTACGGCGGGTTGCTGATCACGGTGCCGTACGGGCCTTTCGGCAGCGGATTATTCAGTTGGGCGACGTCTTTGACTTCAAAATCGATCAGCTCGCCGATGCCGGCCCGACGGGCGTTGCGGCGGGCGCGGTCAATGACGCGTGCGTCGACATCGGATCCATAGAAGCGTGACCCATATGCCGCCAGCCCCTGACGGGCGCGGGTTTGCGCTTCCGCTTTGACCTCTTTCCAGATGGCGTCGTCGTGCTGCGCCCAGCCGCCAAAGCCCCAGTGGCCGCGGTGCAGGCCCGGCGCGCGGTCGGTCGCCAGCATCGCCGCCTCAATCAGCAGGGTACCGGAGCCGCACATCGGATCGAGCAGCGGGGTGCCCGGCACCCAGCCGGAGCGCATCACGATCGCCGCCGCGAGGTTTTCTTTGATCGGCGCCATACCGGTGCCATCGCGGTAGCCGCGCAGGTGCAGACCTTCGCCGCTCAGATCCAGCGAGATGTGCGCCGTCTCTTTGTTCAGCCAGACGTTGATCCGCAGATCGGGCGACTCACGATCGACGTTCGGGCGCGGCAGATTCTTACGGGTGAAGCTGTCGACAATAGCGTCTTTGACCTTCAGCGCGCCGTACTGGCTGTTGCGGATCTCCTCATTGAGGCCGCTAAAATGCACCGCGAAGGTGGCGCCAGGGTTGAACATCTCCGTCCACGGAATGGCCTGTACGCCGAGGTACAGATCCAGATCGCTGTATACGCGACACTCGCCCAGCGGCAGCATGATGCGCGAAGCCAGCCGGCTCCACATCAGGCTCTGATACAGCAGGCGCGTATCCCCCTGAAAATGGACCCCGCCCTGGACTACCTGGCAGTCCGTCGCGCCAAGCCCTTCCAGTTCAGTTTTTAACAGCTCTTCCAGCCCACGAGCCGTACTGGCAAACAGAGAATTCATATCGTCACTTTTACTTAAAGAAAATTGGTGCGCATTATAGCCAATATGTGCCCTATGTCATAAAGTTATAGGCTTATTTTTGGAACCCGGAGGCAGCGTATGGTAACGCTCTCGCGTCTTTTTATTCATCCCGTTAAATCCATGCGCGGCATGGGCCTGACCCACGCCTTTGCCGATATCAGCGGCCTGGCCTTCGATCGCCTGTTTATGGTCACCGAAACCGACGGCACCTTTATTACCGCCCGTCAGTTTCCGCAAATGGTGAAATTTATTCCGGCGCCGCTGCATGATGGCCTTCACCTGACCGCACCGGACGGCAGCAGCGCCGTGGTGCGTTTTAACGATTTCGCCCCTCAGGCCGAGCCGACAGAAGTCTGGGGCAACCATTTTACCGCCCTTATCGCGCCCGCAGCGGTTAATCAGTGGCTCAGCGGCTTTTTCAATCGCGACGTCCAGCTGCGCTGGCTGGGGCCACAGTTAACCCGCCGGGTGAAGCGCCACGATGCGGTACCGCTCTCCTTCGCCGACGGCTACCCTTACCTGCTGGCGAACGAAGCCTCCCTGCGCGATCTGCAGCAGCGCTGCCCGGCCAGCGTAAGCATAGAACAGTTTCGCCCTAATCTCGTGGTCACCGGCGCGGCGGCCTGGGATGAAGATAGCTGGAAAGTGATCCGCGTCGGCGAGGTGGTATTTGACGTCGCCAAACCGTGCAGCCGCTGCATTTTTACCACCGTCAGTCCGGAGCGCGGGCAGAAGCATCCCAGCGGAGAGCCGCTGGAAACCTTAAAGCGCTTCCGCACCGCGCAGGATAATGGCGATGTCGACTTTGGTCAGAACCTGATTGCCCGTAACAGCGGCGTGATCCGGGTGGGGGATGAAGTGGAAATCCTCGCCCGCGGCCCGGCGAAAGCCTACGGCGCCGGCGAAAGCGACGATACCCCGGCTCCCGAGGCGCAGCAGCAGGCCACGGTTGCCATTGAATGGCAGAGTCAACAATTTACCGGCAATAACCAGCAGGTGCTGCTGGAACAACTGGAGCAACAGGGCATTCGCGTACCCTACTCGTGTCGGGCGGGGATCTGCGGCAGTTGCCGCATCCGTCTTGAAGAGGGGGAAGTGAGTCCGTTAAAGAAAAACGCGGTCGCCGGAGATGGCACCATTCTTGCCTGCAGCTGCGTGCCGAAAACGGCGCTGCGCCTGGCGCCTTAAACCGCCTGCCCCAGGCTGCAGCTGACCGCGCTCTGCGCCGGCTGCAGCCTGTCGTTCATGATTTTAATGACATCGCCCAGCTGCATAACCCGGCCGGCAAGCGTAAGACCCGGCTGAGCCAACAGACAGAGCGCGGCGTTATCGCCCGGCTCCACCACCAGTAAATTCACCTGCTCGCCGGTATCGCTCAGCCAGACGCAGGCCGCGTCGCCGCCGCTCGGCTGCCAGTGATGGGTATGGGCGATAAAGTGCCAGCTTTTCGGCATCTGCGGTTTGAGAAAACGGATGGCGGTGAGCGCGTTAAGGACTAATTCCGCCCGCTGCTCTTTCGATAGCTCGAGATCGCGACATTTTTCTTCAAAAGAGAAATAGAGCGCGGCGTCATCAACGCAGAATCCCGATGGGGCAAAGGCGTCCGGCGTCAGCATGCGCCGGGCGAAGCGCGAGCGAAATAACATGCCATTGGCCAGATCGAGCATCATGCGGTCGTGCTCTTCATCGTAATACCAACGCCAGTTATCGTCAGGTTTAATCCGCATTTTTCCCCCTGTCCCCTTTCATACGCCTCTGCAAAGCTGTTGCGACTTACCGCAGAATATTTTCTAAAATTAAGAAAAGTCTAAAATGTTTAAATAAGCAACAGTGAGGGAATATAAAACAACCAGGGCCGGAAATAAAGCCCTGGGGGGATTCAAAGGGGTAAAAGATTAGATGTGGGTAACAATTTCTTTAATCAGCGGCGGACCTTTAAAAATAAATCCGGAATAAATCTGCACCAGCGATGCCCCAGCGGCCATCTTTTCCCGCGCGGCAATCACGGAATCAATACCGCCCACGCCAATGATAGGCAAACGGCCATTCAACTCTGCGGAGAGCATGCGAATAATTTCGGTACTCTTTAATTGTAATGGACGACCGCTAAGCCCGCCGGTCTCATCGCAATGTTTCATTCCCTGGACCAGAGAACGATCGAGAGTAGTATTGGTGGCAATCACCCCATCAATATTATGACGCACGAGGCTATCGGCAACCTGGATCAATTCCTCAGGCAAAAGATCCGGCGCGATCTTCACGGCGACCGGCACATATTTTTGATGCTTCTGCTGCAGCTCAAGCTGTTTATTTTTAATACCGGAGAGTAAATCGTCGAGCGCTTCGCCGTATTGCAGCGTGCGCAGCCCCGGGGTGTTCGGCGAGGAGATATTAATGGCGATATAGCCGGCGTAGGGATAGACTTTTTCCATACAAATCAGGTAATCATCTTTCCCGTGCTCAACCGGCGTATCTTTATTTTTACCGATATTGATGCCCAGCACGCCGTCAAAATGCGCCTTTTTCACGTTCTCGACCAGGTTATCGACGCCATGGTTATTAAAGCCCATGCGGTTGATCAACCCCTCAGCATCCACCAGACGGAAGATCCTTGGCTTATCGTTGCCCGGCTGCGGACGCGGCGTCACGGTGCCGATCTCAATGGAGCCAAAACCCATCGCGCCCAGCGCGTCAATGCATTCCCCGTTTTTATCCAGCCCGGCCGCCAGACCCAGCGGGTTTTTAAAGGTCAGCCCCATGCAGGTGACAGGCCTGGCCGGCACCTTCTGGCGAACCAGGATTTCCAGCGGCGTCCCGGTGACACGGCGTAATTGTTGAAAAGTAACTTCATGAGCGCGCTCAGGATCGAGCTGAAAAAGGGCTTTACGAACGAAGGGGTAGTACATGAACTCTCCTGGATTCCCGGTGTGCAAACCGGGGGCGTATTATGTGCGATCTGTTGCGGAAAGGGAATTGACCTGCGACAAAAAATCCCCCATCAGCGCAAACGATTACCTCCCCGCGCGCCGTTATGCGCTTTTCGGCTATCTAACGGTGGATAAATCATTTAGGGAAATAATGGCCCTCTGTCACACTCACTATAAATGTTATCAATTATAGATAAATGCAAACATTTAGTTATAAGGAGAGAGAGATGCGCGTCATTACGCTTGCGGGCAGCCCGCGTTACCCTTCCCGTTCCAGCGCCCTGCTGGAATATGCCAGAGAGACGCTCACCGCCGCCGATATCGAAGTCTGCCACTGGCATCTGCAGAACTTTGCCCCGGAAGACCTTCTCTACGCTCGCTTTGACAACCCGGCGCTGCAGACGCTCAATGAGCAGCTTGCCGGGGCTGACGGCTTGATCATCGCCACGCCGGTGTATAAAGCCTCGTTTTCCGGCGCCCTGAAAACGCTGCTCGACCTGCTTCCTGAGCGGGCGCTGGAGGGCAAAATCGTACTGCCGCTGGCCACCGGCGGCACCATCGCCCACATGCTGGCGGTGGACTACGCCCTGAAGCCGGTGCTGAATGCCCTCAAGGCTCAGGAGATCCTCCACGGCGTCTTCGCCGACGACAGCCAGGTGACCGATTACCAGCACAAGCCGCAGTTTACCCCGAACCTGCAGCGGCGCCTCGATGAAGCCCTCGAGACCTTCTGGCAGGCGCTGCACCGCCCCAGCAGCCGCGCGCCGTCATTAACGTCTCTGCGTGGGGTGGAACATGCTTAATCCTCTCCGCGCTCTGACCCTCGGCGGACTGCTGCTCTTTTCCACCCTGGGCCACGCCGCCCCGGCGGCGCCTGACGCCCTGCGCATCGGTTATCAGAAAGGCAGCGTCAGCATGGTGCTGGCGAAAAGCCATCAGCTGCTGGAGCAGCGCTACCCAAAGACCCATATCTCGTGGATAGAATTCCCGGCCGGTCCGCAGATGCTGGAGGCGCTGAACGTTGGCAGCATCGATATCGGCAGCACTGGCGACATTCCGCCTATCTTTGCGCAGGCGGCGGGCGCCGATCTGGTGTATATCGGTTCGGAACCGCCCAAGCCCAAAGCGGAAGTGATTCTGGTGGCGCAGGGCAGCCCGATTCATAACGTTGCTGAGCTGAAAGGAAAAAAGGTCGCTTTTCAGAAAGGCTCCAGCTCCCACAATCTGCTGCTGCGCGCCCTGCAGCTGGCAGGTTTGAAGTTTAGCGACATTCAGCCGGTCTATCTCGCCCCCGCCGATGCGCGCGCCGCCTTCCAGCAGGGCAATGTCGACGCCTGGGCGATCTGGGATCCGTATTACTCCGCCGCGCTGCTGCAGGGCGGCGCCCGGGTGCTAACCGACGGAACCGACCTGAAACAGACAGGATCCTTCTATCTCGCTTCCCGCCCTTACGCTGAACGCAATGGCGCCTTTATTGAGGGCGTACTCGATACCTTTACCCAGGCCGATGCCCTGACCCATAGCCAGCGCGCGCAAAGCATTACGCTGCTGGCGAAAACGATGGGGTTACCGGAGGCGGTGATCGCCAGCTACCTGGACCATCGTCCCCCCACCTCGGTTACCCCGGTGAGCGCCGAAACCGCCGCTCGCCAGCAGCAGACGGCCGACCTGTTCTATGAGAACAAGCTGGTGCCGAAAAAAGTAGATATCCGGGCCCGCATCTGGCAGCCCGCCGCCGCACAAGGAGCGAAATCATGAGTCTGAATATGTTCTGGTTTTTACCGACCCATGGTGATGGTCGTTATCTGGGTACCGAAGAGGGAGCCCGTCCGGTCGATTATGGCTATCTGCAGCAAATCGCGCAGACGGCGGATCGGCTGGGGTTCACCGGCGTACTGATCCCGACCGGGCGCTCATGTGAAGATGCCTGGCTGGTTGCGGCCTCGATGATCCCGGTAACGCAGCGGCTGAAATTTCTTGTCGCCCTCAGGCCAAGCGTGGTGTCGCCGACGGTGGCCGCGCGCCAGGCGGCGACCCTGGACCGACTGTCAAACGGCCGGGCGCTGTTCAATCTGGTCACCGGCAGCGATCCCGCCGAGCTGGCTGGCGACGGTGTCTTCCTCGACCACACCGAGCGCTATGAGGCCTCGGCTGAATTTACCCACATCTGGCGCAAGCTGATGGAAGGGGAAACTGTCACCTTTAACGGTAAGCATCAGCGCGTTCGCGACGCTAAACTGCTGTTTCCGCCGCTCCAGCAGCCGCGTCCGCCGCTCTATTTCGGCGGCTCGTCTGAGGTGGCGCAGGATCTGGCCGCTGAGCAGGTCGATCTCTATCTTACCTGGGGGGAACCACCGGCCCAGGTGGCAGAGAAAATTGCTCAGGTGCGGGAGAAAGCCGCCCGGCACGGTCGCCGGGTGCGTTTCGGCATCCGCCTGCATGTGATCGTGCGGGAAACCAATGAGGAAGCCTGGCAGGCAGCGGACAGCCTTATCTCTCATCTTGATGATGAGACTATCGCCCGCGCCCAGGCAGCCTTCGCCAGAACCGACTCCGTCGGCCAGCAGCGGATGGCGGCCCTGCACAATGGCCGACGCGATAAGCTGGAAATCAGCCCCAACCTGTGGGCTGGCGTCGGTTTAGCGCGCGGCGGCGCCGGGACCGCGCTGGTGGGCGATGCCGCCACCGTGGCCGAACGGATCAATGAGTACGCCGCGCTGGGTATCGATAGCTTTATCTTCTCCGGTTATCCGCATCTGGAAGAGGCGTATCGGGTCGGCGAACTGCTGTTCCCGCTGCTCGACGTCGCGGTGCCGTCTGTCCCGCAGCCGCAAAGCCTGCGCCTGCAGGGAGAAGCCGTCGCTAACGAGTTTATCCCGCGTAAAGTGGCGCAGAGCTGAGGAGGTCGTGATGGCAAAATCAACCCATCCCCTGTTATTACGCCTCGCCCCCTGGCTGCTGCCGGTGGGAACGGTCATTGTCTGGCAGCTGGCCTCGTCCGTCGGCTGGCTGTCGACGCGGGTGCTGCCCTCGCCGGAGGGCGTATTGAAAGCGTTCTGGACCCTCTCGGCCAGCGGTGAGCTGTGGCAGCATCTGGCCATTAGCTCGTGGCGGGCGCTGGTCGGCTTCGCCATCGGCGGCTCCATTGGGCTGGTGCTCGGCTTGATCAGCGGTCTGTCACGCTGGGGCGAGCGCCTGCTGGACACGTCGATCCAGATGCTGCGCAATGTGCCGCATCTGGCGCTGATCCCGCTGGTGATCTTGTGGTTCGGCATCGATGAGACCGCCAAGATCTTCCTCGTATCGCTGGGCACCCTGTTCCCGATCTATATCAACACCTGGCACGGGATCCGCAATATCGACCGCGGACTGGTGGAGATGGCGCGCAGCTATGGTTTATCCGGCTTTGCTCTTTTCCGTCACGTGATTTTACCCGGCGCCCTACCCTCGATTATGGTCGGCGTGCGTTTCGCCCTCGGTCTGATGTGGCTGACGCTTATTGTCGCCGAAACCATCTCGGCGAACGCCGGTATCGGCTACCTGGCGATGAATGCGCGTGAATTTCTGCAAACCGACGTGGTGGTGGTCGCCATCATTCTTTACGCCATTCTTGGCAAACTGGCCGACGTCAGCGCCCAGCTGCTGGAGCGGCTCTGGCTGCGCTGGAACCCGGCGTATCATCTTCAGGAGGCGAACGCATGAACACTGCCCGTCTAAACCCAGGTATCCCGCTGCTGCTGAACGGGGTGACTAAACGCTATGGCGACAACACCATTCTTAACGAGCTGGATCTGCATATCCCCAGCGGCCAGTTTGTGGCGGTGGTGGGCCGCAGCGGCGGCGGCAAAAGTACCCTGCTGCGCCTGCTGGCGGGCCTGGAAACCCCGAACGCTGGCGAGCTACTGGCGGGCGCAACGCCGCTGGCGGCGATCCAGGACGACACCCGGATGATGTTTCAGGATGCGCGCCTGCTGCCGTGGAAAACGGTGATTGATAACGTGGGGCTGGGGTTAAAAGGCGCCTGGCGCGAAGCCGCCCTGCAGGCACTGGCCAGCGTCGGACTCGAGAGTCGCGCGCAGGAGTGGCCGGCGGCGCTGTCGGGCGGGCAAAAGCAGCGCGTTGCGCTGGCCCGCGCCCTGATCCATCGCCCGCGTCTGCTATTGCTGGACGAGCCGCTGGGGGCGCTGGACGCCCTCACCCGTCTGGAGATGCAGGAGCTGATCGTCTCCCTGTGGCAGGAGCATGGCTTTACGGTCCTGCTGGTGACCCACGACGTCAGCGAAGCGGTGGCGATGGCCGACCGGGTGCTGTTAATTGAAGAGAAGAAGATCGGTCTCGATTTGAACGTGGATATTCCGCGACCGCGGCGCACCGGTTCGGCGAAGCTGGCCGAGCTGGAGGCGGAGGTACTGGATCGGGTGATGAAGCGCGGCAAGAGCGAGAGCGTGCCGCGTTTATTTAGTCATGGCTGACCGGAGTAACGGTCTGCTGTCAGAACGGGGGCATATCGTCATCCGACATGTCCCCGGCTCGCGCTTTGCTCAGCCGGGCGACCAACGACAAATCTGCCGCGTATTCCAGACCGGGTAAGCATCGCGCCACCCGACAACATCACTGCGGCACCAGGTAACCCGGACAGGGCGCAATGTGCGCCGCAATCCGGGTTTACGCCACGGTTACGCCAGCGCCTTACTGATTTTCTCGTACAGATCGCCTGAGAGATCCTTCAGACCCTTCAGCTGCTCCAGCGCGGCGCGCATCAGCGCCTGGCGTTTCACATCGTAACGCTTCAGGCGAATCAACGGCTCAATCAGTCGCGATGCGACCTGCGGGTTGCGCTGGTTAAGCTCGGTCAGCATCTCCACCAGGAACTGGTAGCCGCTGCCGTCTTCCGCATGGAACGCCGCCGGGTTGCTGCTGGCGAAAGCGCCGATGAGCGACCGCACGCGGTTCGGGTTGCTCATGCTGAACGAACGATGGTTCAGCAGACCGCGTACCGTTTCGACCACATTGGCCGCCGGGCTGGTGGACTGCAGGATAAACCACTTGTCCATCACCAGGCCGTCCTGATGCCATTTGTCGTCATACTCCTGCATCAGCGCATCGCGGCACGGCAGCTCAGCGGCAACCGCCGCCGACAGCGCGGCCAGCGCGTCGGTCATGTTATCCGCCTGGTGATACTGCGCCGCCACCAGCTTATCGCCCAGCGTCGGTTCTGCGAATGCCAGATAGCGCAGGCAGGTATTGCGCAGGGCGCGCTTACCGATATCGGCATGCTCCACCCGGTAGCTGTCGAGCTTATTGGCGTTATATACCGCGAGGAATTCGTCCGCCAGCTCGTTCGCCAGGGTGCGGGTGAGCGCCTCGCGCACAGTGGCGATGGCGATAGGATCGATAATGGCGAACATCTCGGCGATTTCGTTGGCCGACGGCAGGGTTAAGATCTCGGCGGCCAGCGCCGGGTCAATCTTCTCGTCGAGCAGAATCGCGCGGAAGGCGTCCGCCACGTGCACCGGCAGCGACAGCGGCTGTCCCTGCTGATGACGGTTAACGTTCAGCTTGATGTAGGTCGCCAGCAGACTCTGCGCCGCATCCCAGCGCGAGAAATCATTCCGCGCATGGCGCATCAGGAAGGTGAGCTGCTGATCGCTCCACTTGTATTCCAGTTTCACCGGTGCTGAAAACTCGCACAGCAGGGCCGGTACCGGCTGGAAATAGACATTATCAAAGACGAAGGTCTGCTCAGCCTGAGTCACATTAAGCACCGGGTGCAGCGGATGGCCGCCCTTCTGCAGGGGGATCACCTTACCTTCGTTATCGTACAGCTCGATGGCAAACGGGATATGCAGCGGCTGCTTCTCGGCCTGCTCGGCGGTCGGCGGCGTACGCTGGCTGATGGTGAGCGTATACTGCTCGGTTTCCGGGTTATAGTCGTCATGGACGGTGACGATCGGCGTACCGGACTGGCTGTACCAGCGGCGGAAGTGCGACAGATCGACGTTCGAGGCATCTTCCATCGCCTGGACGAAATCGTCGCAGGTGGCGGCGCTGCCGTCATGACGTTCAAAATAGAGCTGCATCCCTTTCTGGAAGTTTTCTTCACCCAGCAGGGTGTGCAGCATGCGGATCACTTCGGCCCCCTTTTCATAGACCGTCAGGGTATAGAAGTTGTTCATCTCGATAACCATATCCGGACGGATCGGGTGCGCCATCGGGCTGGCGTCTTCGGCAAACTGCAGCCCGCGCATAGTGCGCACGTTGTTGATGCGGTTCACCGCCCGCGAGCCGAGGTCGGAGCTGAACTCCTGATCGCGGAACACGGTTAGCCCCTCTTTCAGGCTGAGCTGGAACCAGTCGCGGCAGGTGACGCGGTTGCCGGTCCAGTTATGGAAATATTCATGACCAATCACGCGCTCAATATCGAGGTAGTCTTTATCGGTGGCGGTATCGGTACGGGCCAGAACATATTTGGAGTTAAAGACGTTCAGCCCTTTGTTCTCCATGGCACCCATATTAAAGAAGTCGACGGCGACAATCATATAGATGTCGAGGTCATACTCGAGGCCAAAGCGCTCCTCATCCCATTTCATGGAGTTTTTCAGCGAGGTCATCGCCCACGGCGCGCGGTCGAGATTGCCGCGATCGACGTACAGCTCCAGCGCCACTTCACGCCCGGAGCGGGTGGTAAAAGTGTCGCGCAGGACGTCGAAATCACCGGCCACCAGCGCAAACAGGTAGCACGGTTTCGGGAATGGATCCTGCCACTGTACCCAGTGACGACCGTTCTCCAGTTCCCCTTCCGCCATACGGTTGCCGTTGGAGAGCAGGAACGGATATTTGGCTTTATCGGCGATAATTTTGGTGGTAAAGCGCGCCAGCACGTCCGGACGGTCCAGATACCAGGTGATGTGGCGGAAACCTTCCGCTTCACACTGGGTGCACAGCGCTTCGCCTGACTGATACAGGCCTTCCAGCGCGGTGTTCGCCGCCGGGCTGATCTCATTGACGATGGTCAGGGTGAAATGCTCCGGCAGGCCGCCGATCACCAGCTGATTGTTTTCTTCTTTATAGTCGCTCCACGGCTGTCCGTTCACCTGCAGCGAAATCAGAGTCAGATCTTCGCCGTCCAGGCGCAATGGCACATCAGACGCTGCCGCGTGGCGGGAGACCTTGCTCTCGGCCGTAACAACGGTTTTTGCGGCATCCAGGTCAAAGGTCAAATCGATATCGCTAATCAGATACTCCGGCGCACGATAGTCGTGGCGGTATTTGGCTTGGGGCTGTTGTGTCATAAAAAACCTTTCGCATCTTCGGTAAAGTGTCGTCCCAGTCTATTCCCGTTGTGTCAATCGCGCTATGCAGAATCTTCATCTTTTCAACGTGAAACACGGAAATCGCTACATTTTCTTAACACTCGCGGCACGAAATGCCCTCGACCCGACGCAAAGCTTGTGGTGTGATCCATGTTCAATATATTAAACTAGGCCTCGCAAATGACCGTCAGCGTCGCCATTGCTCGCCATCGCGGGACAGAGCCGGGTAATAAAGGTATACTCCGCCTCCTTTTTCCGCGTTGGTTTCGATGGAACGCTCCAGTGAGAGGATGCTACTGCGCACCATGACACAATTCACTTCTCCTGTACTGCACTCGCTGCTTGATACGGATGCCTACAAGCTGCACATGCAGCAGGCTGTCTTCCACCGCTACGGCGATGTACATGTGGCGGCGGAGTTTCGCTGCCGCGGAGACGACCTGCTCGGCATCTATGCCGACGCGATCCGCGAGCAGGTGGAGTCCATGCGCGACCTGAGGCTGCGGGATGATGAATATCGCTGGCTGTCCACCCTTCCTTTTTTTCGCCAGGATTACCTCGACTGGCTGCGCGATTTTCGCTATGACCCACGCCAGGTCACGGTCACCAATGACAATGGCAAGCTGAACATTCGCCTTACCGGCCCATGGCGGGAAGCCATCATGTGGGAAGTCCCGCTGCTGGCGGTGATAAGCGAGCTGGTACATCGCTACCGTTCACCCGAGACGGGCGTGGAACAAGCGCTAAACGCGCTGGAACATAAGCTAGGCGACTTCGCCACCATGACCGCTGGCCTCGACATGAGCGCCTTCCGTCTGATGGATTTCGGCACCCGCCGTCGTTTTTCACGCGAGGTGCAGGAAGCTATTGTGCAACGCCTGCAGCAGGAGCCATGGTTTGTTGGCACCAGCAACTACGATCTGGCGCGCCGTCTCAACTTAACCCCGATGGGCACCCAAGCCCATGAGTGGTTCCAGGCTCATCAGCAGATCAGCCCGAACCTGGCCAGCAGCCAGCGGGCGGCCCTCGCCGCCTGGCTGGAAGAGTATCCTGACCAACTGGGCATCGCACTGACCGACTGCATCACCATGGATGCGTTCCTGCGCGATTTCGGTCCGGAGTTCGCCACCCGCTATCAGGGTTTGCGCCACGACTCCGGCGACCCGGTGGAATGGGGTGAAAAAGCCATCGCCCATTATCAGAAGCTGGGCATCGATCCGCTGAGCAAAGTGCTGGTCTTCTCCGATAATCTCGATCTGGCGAAAGCCGTCGACCTGTATCGCCACTTCGCCTCGCGGGTGAAGCTGAGCTTTGGGATCGGCACCCGTTTAACCTGCGATCTGCCGCAGGTTAAACCGCTCAATATCGTGATTAAGCTGGTGGAATGTAACGGCAAGCCGGTGGCGAAACTCTCCGACAGCCCGGGGAAAACCATCTGCCACGATAAGGCCTTCGTCCGCGCCCTGCGCGAGGCGTTCGACCTGCCGCCGATTAAAAAAGCGAGCTAATTTTCTTAAGGAGCCTTTCAGGCTCCTTTTTCTTTATTATTTATTGCCGAATTATCCGCTTATGATGCGAAATCTACTTGTCTGATGGAAGATGACAGGTAACATAGATATCCCCCCGCTGTAGGGGGAAGAGACTTTTTTATTGGACTATATAGAGAGATTATTATGAGCGTTGTGCCTGTAGCCGACGTACTCCAGGGCCGCGTTGCCGTTGACAGCGAAGTCACGGTCCGCGGATGGGTGCGTACCCGCCGAGATTCAAAAGCTGGCTTTTCATTCCTCGCCGTCTATGACGGTTCCTGCTTTGATCCTGTACAGGCCGTTATTAATAATTCTCTGCCCAATTACAATCAGGAAGTGCTGCGTCTGACCACCGGTTGCTCGGTGATTGTCACCGGTAAAGTCGTGGCTTCCCAGGGCCAGGGTCAGAGCTTTGAGATCCAGGCGACCAACGTGGAAGTGACCGGCTGGGTGGAAGACCCGGACACTTACCCGATGGCGGCCAAGCGCCACAGCATCGAGTATCTGCGTGAAGTGGCCCACCTGCGTCCGCGCACCAACCTGATCGGCGCGGTTGCCCGCGTGCGTCACACCCTGGCGCAGGCGCTGCATCGCTTCTTTGATGAGCAGGGCTTCTTCTGGGTCTCCACCCCGCTGATCACCGCCTCCGATACCGAAGGCGCCGGCGAAATGTTCCGCGTGTCGACGCTGGATCTGGAAAACCTGCCGCGTAACGATCAGGGCAAAGTCGATTTCGACAAAGACTTCTTCGGTAAAGAGTCGTTCCTGACCGTTTCCGGCCAGCTGAATGGCGAGACCTATGCCTGCGCGCTGTCGAAGATTTACACCTTCGGCCCGACCTTCCGCGCGGAAAACTCCAACACCAGCCGCCACCTGGCGGAGTTCTGGATGCTGGAGCCGGAAGTGGCCTTCGCCAATCTGAACGATGTTGCCGGCCTGGCGGAAGCGATGCTCAAGTACGTCTTTAAAGCGGTACTGGAAGAGCGCGCGGACGACATGCAGTTCTTCGCCGAGCGCGTTGATAAAGACGCTATCGACCGTCTGCAGCGCTTTATCACCGCTGATTTTGCGCAGGTGGATTATACCGACGCCGTCACCATTCTGGAAAACTGCGGCAAGCAATTCGAGAACCCGGTGTACTGGGGCGTGGATCTCTCCTCCGAGCACGAACGTTACCTGGCTGAAGAACACTTCAAAGCGCCGGTGGTGGTGAAAAACTACCCGAAAGATATTAAGGCGTTCTACATGCGCCTTAACGAAGACGGTAAAACCGTCGCGGCAATGGACGTCCTGGCGCCGGGTATTGGCGAGATCATCGGTGGTTCCCAACGTGAAGAGCGCCTCGACGTGCTTGACGCGCGTATGGCCGAGATGGGCCTGAATAAAGAAGACTACTGGTGGTATCGCGATCTGCGCCGCTATGGCACCGTTCCACACTCCGGCTTTGGCCTGGGCTTCGAGCGTCTGATCGCCTACGTGACCGGCGTGCAGAACGTCCGCGATGTCATTCCGTTCCCGCGGACCCCGCGCAACGCGACATTCTAAATTTTTCTGACATAAACCTGAAAGGCCAGCGCAAGCTGGCCTTTTTTTATGTCAATTACTGTTATCAAAATTCAACAAACTTAAACATCAAGGCCTCGAATTCACATTTATGTTACGCACTGTTTCGGTGCATCCTGGTGATACAGATCGCACTTTTTGTTCATAACAGAGCAAAACCCCTGATTAATTTGCTCATTTTTTAACCATGCGCCGCACATCTTGCCAAGACAAAGGCTGAATAAAAAGAAGGCGAATTCAACACATAAAATGAGCAAATTTACCTTTATCCAAATTAATCATAAATATTTCATATAGATAGATATGGAAGGGCGATTTACCTCACCATGTGGAACGGAATTTTGATTAAGTTCACAAAGTTCCCAAAAATACATATTTAGTTACATGTTTTTTCGTTTTGTTACTCATATGAGATATTAGTTGCATTTTCCGGCTAGCGAAACGTTGTCGCGGATGGAAAGATGCCTTCAGACACCAAACTCTCATCAATGGTTCTGTAAGTTTTTATTGACAGAACTTATTGACGGCAGTGGCACGTGTTCATATAAAAAATATTAATGAGGGTAATAAATAATGATGAAGCGCAATATTCTGGCAGTGGTGATCCCTGCCCTGCTGGTAGCCGGTGCAGCTAACGCTGCAGAAATCTATAACAAAAACGGCAACAAACTGGACTTCTATGGAAAAATGGTCGGCAAGCACGTCTGGACCACCAATGGCGACACCAGCAGCGACGATACCACCTACGCCCGTATCGGCCTGAAAGGCGAAACTCAGATCAACGATCAGCTGACCGGCTACGGTCAGTGGGAATACAACATGGACGCCTCCAATGTTGAAGGTTCCCAGCCGACCAAAACCCGTCTGGCGTTCGCAGGTCTGAAAGCGGGCGAGTATGGTTCATTCGACTACGGCCGTAACTACGGCGCAATCTACGACGTCGAAGCAGCAACCGATATGCTGGTTGAATGGGGCGGCGACGGCTGGAACTACACCGACAACTACATGACCGGCCGTACCAACGGCGTGGCAACCTACCGTAACTCTGACTTCTTCGGTCTGGTTGACGGCCTGAGCTTCGCGCTGCAGTACCAGGGTAAAAACGACCACGACCGTTCGATTCACAAGCAGAATGGCGACGGCTTCAGCACCGCGGCGACCTACGCGTTCGACAACGGTATTGCGCTGTCTGCTGGCTACTCCGGTTCCAACCGTAGCGTAGATCAGAAAGCTGACGGCAATGGCGACAAAGCCGAAGCCTGGGCAACCTCTGCAAAATATGACGCCAACAACGTTTACGCGGCCGTCATGTACTCCCAGACTTACAACATGACCCCGGAAAACCAGGGTAACTACTTCGCTGGCAAAACCCAGAACTTCGAAGCCGTTGTACAGTATCAGTTCGACTTCGGCCTGCGTCCGTCCATCGGCTACGTACAGACCAAAGGCAAAGACCTGCAGGCGCGCGGCGGCTTCTCCGGCGGCGATGCGGATCTGGTTAAATACGTCGAAGTGGGTACCTGGTACTACTTCAACAAGAACATGAACGTCTATGCGGCGTACAAGTTCAACCAACTGGACGACAACGCTTATACGCGTGAAGCTGGCGTAGCGACCGACGACCAGGCGGCCGTGGGTATCGTTTACCAGTTCTAATTTGCAGTACACCCCTTCGTGATATGCCTTCAGAGCAGGACTTCGGTCCTGCTTTTCTCTATTCGTGAGGCAAAGATCGTATCTTTCGAAAACCTTCGCGCTTTTTGTCGCAAACGGTTGGCAATTCGTTGTTCTCCCGTTAACCTGATAGCGGATTTCCCTTCAGTAATCACAATGGAACCTCGTCATGTTTGAGAACATTACCGCCGCCCCAGCCGACCCGATTTTAGGTCTGGCCGATCTGTTTCGTGCCGATGACCGCCCTGAAAAGATTAACCTCGGAATTGGTGTTTACAAGGATGAAACTGGTAAAACCCCCGTTCTGACCAGCGTCAAAAAAGCAGAGCAGTACCTGCTGGAAAATGAAACGACTAAAAACTATCTGGGCATCGATGGTATTCCTGAATTTGGTCGCTGCACCCAGGAGCTGCTGTTCGGTAAAGGCAATGCGATTATCGCCGATAAACGCGCCCGCACCGCGCAGACCCCGGGCGGTACCGGTGCACTGCGCGTCGCCGCAGACTTCCTCGCCAAAAACACCGACGTGAAACGCGTGTGGGTAAGCAACCCGAGCTGGCCAAACCATAAGAGTGTGTTTACCTCCGCCGGGCTGGAAGTGCGTGAATATGCCTACTACGACGCGGCTAACCACGCGCTGGACTTTGATGGTCTGCTTGCCAGCCTGAACGAAGCCCAGGCGGGCGACGTGGTACTGTTCCACGGCTGCTGCCACAACCCGACCGGTATCGATCCCACGCTCGATCAGTGGCAGACGCTGGCGCAGCTGTCGGTCGAGAAAGGCTGGCTGCCGCTGTTCGATTTCGCCTATCAGGGCTTCGCCCGCGGCCTGGAAGAAGATGCTGAAGGGTTGCGCGCCTTTGCTGCTCTGCATAAAGAGCTGCTGGTCGCCAGCTCCTACTCGAAAAACTTTGGCCTGTACAACGAGCGCGTCGGCGCCTGCACTCTGGTCGCCGCCGATCAGGAGACTGTAGACCGCGCATTCAGCCAGATGAAGTCGGTGATCCGCGCTAACTACTCCAACCCGCCTGCGCACGGCGCGTCCGTGGTGGCGACCATTCTGAGCAACGATGCGCTGAGGGCGATCTGGGAGCAGGAGCTGACCGATATGCGCCAGCGCATTCAGCGCATGCGACTGCTGTTCGTCAACACCCTGCAGGAGAAAGGCGCGAGCCGCGACTTCAGCTTTATCAGCAAACAGAACGGTATGTTCTCGTTCAGCGGCCTGACGAAAGAGCAGGTGCTGCGTCTGCGTGAAGAGTTCGCCATCTATGCGGTCGCGTCCGGCCGTATCAACGTGGCCGGCATGACGCCTGACAACATGGCGCCGCTGTGCGAAGCCATCGTCGCCGTGCTGTAAGCAATATTATTCGATATCAAGAAAAAGGCCGCGAATGCGGCCTTTTTTATGTTCGCGTCAGGTGGGTTACCAGACCGGCATCTCATCCTGCAGGAACGGGTTGTTGCGGCGTTCCTCACCCAGCGTCGACAGCGGACCATGGCCGGGAATAAAGGTCACGTCATCGCCCAACGGCAACAGCTTATCCTTAATGGCAGCGATCAGCTGCCCATGGTCGCCGCGTGGAAAATCACTGCGCCCCACTCCGCCTTTGAAAATCACATCCCCGGAAATAAGCAGTCGGGAAGCGTCATCAAAGAAGACCACATGACCCGGCGTATGACCTGGGCAGTGCAGCACCCGCAGCGCCACATTCCCTACATTAACCACATCGCCTTCATTGAGCCAGCGATCCGGACGCAGCGGCTGGCAATCCTCCAGGCCGAACATCCGGCTTTGCGCCGGTAAGCCTTCCAGCCAGAACTCATCTTCTTTTTCCGGACCAATAACCGGCACGCCATAATGCTCCGCCAGTTCCGCAGCGGCGCCGACGTGATCGAGGTGGCCATGCGTCAGCAGAATCTGCATCAGCGTGACGCCAGCCTCCGTCACCACCGCTTTGATACGTTCAGCATCGCCGCCAGGATCGACCAGCGCCGCCAGCCGGGTTTGTTCGCACCAGATAAGAGAACAGTTCTGCGCGAACGCGGTAACCGGAATAATACGATAGTTCATGACGCTCCTTTCGTTACCAGTGCCTTACGGGACCGGTATCAATATGCACAAAGTTACTACGTGGGTAATATCCTACACCACCTGCGCGCATAGATAACGCCGCTTTGCGAATATTGCTTAACGAAATACCTTCAATATGGAAATCCATTGCCTGCCCCTTGGTGTGATAGCTGTGTTTTGCTACACCACGGCTTCGTGCGCGAAGCTCATCATTGGTATCGAGGGAACGATAGCCAGAGATAAGCTGGACAGGTTTGTTGGTGCCAAGTAGTCCCTGCAACCGATAAAGATGATCGAACAGATTTGGATCGATGGACTTAATTTTATTCGCGCGGTAATCACGGAAAAAATGGTTAAGTCTTGCTAATTCATCCTGAATATAGCCTCTGCCATCGAAAAACTCCGCCTTGAGTGATTCACCAGTATGCAGGTTATTCAGCGTCAAAATACGCGGACGGGGGGTCGAGAGGGTGGCAAATGCCGGCGCAGGGAGAATGGCGGCAGCACCCAGCGCAGCACCACCCAACGCCAGCAATCTGCGGCGATTAGCGTCAAATTTGTCCATGATAATCAGGTCTACAGTCAATGAATCGTTATATACTTTTTCCGCCTTGCGCGATGCTGAACCTCAGCACGCCATCGCTCGCCACAGCCGTGATGCAGCCCGGCAAAAGAGAACGTTCGCGCTGACCGCGCCACGCATTGAGCGGAATGATATGTATATGCACTTCTGGCGCACGAAAGGCACCTTACCGGGCATTATTGCCAACGTCAAGGCAGCCTCACCCCAGGAAAATCGGGCGCTGCAGAGGAGCAGCGCCCTTTTTTACCCAGTGCTAGGACAACAAAATCCATTGAACTACTTCATTTACCTGATTAATTGTTCAGCTTTCGTCAGAATTTGTGCGCTGGATCGCGCGGTGATATCGTAATTGTAAATATCTGTTCGATATTGTGTACGTCCATCAGCGTCCACAAACGCCGTTAAGTAATATAAATTCACCGGTATATTTTGCCGAATATTGACATAGCGCGTGTCCCCTTGCTTCAGGGCATCAGAAATACGCGAGTCATTCCAGCCCGCATCCTGCAGCAGCATATTGGCCAGCTCCGAAGCCTTATTCACCCTCACACAGCCGGAACTGAGCGCACGAACATCCTTCTGGAACAGATTATGGTTCGGCGTATCGTGCAGGTAGATGGCATCGGAGCTCGGCATATTGAACTTGTAGCGTCCGAGCGAGTTACGCGCCCCGGGCGCCTGCTGGAAGCGGAACGGTAAGTTGTTCTCGGTGATGGTCGACCAGTCAACCCGATAAGGATCGATGGTCTCTTTACTGTTCCAGCCGCGCATCACGGTGTAGCCATGCTGCTCCAGATAGCCTGGATTGTTACGCACCTTCGGCAGGATATCTTTGCGCGCCAGGGTTGGCGGCACGTTCCACGGCGGATTGACCACCACGTTATTCAGCGCGCTGCTCATCATTGGCGTTTTGCGGTCCGGACGCCCCACAATCACCCGCGAGGCCAGCACCTGGCTGCCGTCCTGGTAATAGACCAGCGAGAACGCCGGAATATTGACCATAATGCCGGTGGATAGTTTGCCCGGCAGTAAGCGTAAACGCTGAATATTCAGGGCCAGCACCCCTGCGCGCTGCGCGGAAGAGACGTTGAGCCAGTCGCGAGTCGACTGGCCGATGACGCCATCCGCCCCCAGCCCCTGCATCGCCTGGAAGCGCTTAACCCCCTCCACCAGCTGGCGATCGTACACGCCGCGCGCCGCGGGTTTGCTCTTTTTCTTCGCCGACGGGCTCACCACATCGCCAGGCAGAACGATATTGGCGGTATTGTCCAGCATCCCGGTACGCTGGAGGATCTCGCGCAGGGCACCGATATCATTGCTCCATTCGCCGGGGCGCAGCGAGCCGCTGCCGGTCATCTGCGGCCACGGGCGAGAATCAGCCACCAGCGCCAGCAGCGACTGATGCATGGCTTCATACTGCGGATGATGCGGCGCCAGGCCGGCGATAAACGCCGGCAGGGAGCCATTGTCCAGCGCCAGCTGCCACTGGTTAATCACCGACAGCGGCGGGGTCGCCATCTTGTACGGCGTTGAACTGTACAACCAGCGGGTCCCCTGGGTGGGGATGCCGCTGATAAAGTGCAGATAGCCCATCATGGCGTCCGACAGCACCACATCGCGCGCCATACCGCTGACGGCGGGATCGGTCAGCAGACTGACCCAGGTGGTAAACTGCGGCTGAAAACCGGCGATGGCGATCTCCGCCAGCTGCTGCTGGAACGCCTGCACCGCCTCGCGGTTTTCCCACATCGGTTTCATATCCCTGGCGGCGTACAGCGACACCAGCGGATTCATAAAGACGGGTTTATACCCTGCCGGCAACAGCGCCTCGATCTGAGCGCGACTGTTTGCCGCCGTCGCCATCGACAGCGGCTGCTCACCGGCCAGCTTCGCGACCGCCGGCGATTGCCCATCGCTTTGCGCCAGCGCGACAGAGACCTCAGCGGGCGTCGCGGAACTGTCGCCGGGTACGACTTCAGGCTCTTCGGCCTGGACATTGAACAGCGGAGCAAATGCCAGTGCCAGGCTCAGGCTGAGCGCTGACAATGGACGACCATACCGTTTCTTTAGCAACATCCCTTGCCCCCTGTTGTCACACATTGCAGCCCACAAAATTGGGGCTCTTTTTTCAGTATATAAAGACGAAAAGGCTTTTGCCTTACCTAATGTAAAGAAGTTTAAAGATTATACCACCCTCGCATACCGGGCTGGATAGAAAAAAAGGGCAACGTAACGTTGCCCTCTTCACCACTTAGCCGCCAGAATGTAGCCGCAGCCTCAGGAGGCGTCGGCTGTTCCCGGCAGCGCTTCCGGCAGCGGCGCGGCAAACCCGCGCAGCCCCACCACGTGGACGTGTTCGTGATTATTGAACACTTTACGCACCAATTTATAGGTGGTGCCTTTCTCCGGACTGATGTTCTCCGGCGCCGCGATAATCAGCTGCATCTCCAGACGTTCGCACAGCTCGAACAGCGTGGCGATGGAGCGGGCGTCGAGACGCGCCGCTTCATCGAGGAACAGCAGACGGCAAGGCGAGATATCCTTGCCGCGCAGGCGGCGGGATTCATCTTCCCAGCTCTGGACGACCATCACCAGAATCGACATCCCGGTACCGATCGCTTCCCCGGTGGACAGCGCGCCGGACTCCGCGCGCAGCCAGCCGTCGGAGCCGCGGTTAACTTCCACTTCCATCTCCAGATAGTTGCGGTAGTCGAGCAGCTCTTCGCCGATGGTTTGCGGCGTGCGCTGCCCCATGTCGATCTGCGGATTCAGGCGCTGATAGAGCTTAGCCAGCGCTTCCGAGAAGGTCAGGCGGTTGCTGTTGAAGAGATCCTGATGCTGTTCATGCTGCTCGGAGAGCACATCGAGCAGCATCGAATGGGTCTCACGCACATTGACGTTCAGACGCACGCTGTTGACCTGGCCGAAGGAGACGCTCTGCAATCCCTGATTGAGCATCCGGATACGATTCTGCTCACGCTGAATGGTTTTGCGAATAATGTTGGCCACGCTGCGGGAGCTGATGGCCAGCTTCTGTTCGCGGTTTGTTAGCTCTTCGGTCAGGCGGCTGAGCTCAATCTCCATCTGCTCGATCGCTTCCACCGGATCATCGGTGCGGATAATATCCTGGCGGATACGCTCGCGCAGATGCTGGTAGACGGCAACGAAGAACTGAATTTTGCGCTCCGGACGCTTCGGATCTTCCGAGATACGCAGCACGTCGCGCAGATGTTCGTTATCAGCGACAGCCAGACGCAGCGCACCGAGCGCCTTATCCGACATGGAGCGCAGCTCGTCGGCGGAAAGATAGGCCAGCTCGCGACGGTGCAGACGACGCTCGACGCCGTTGTCTTTCACCAGGCGCATCACCGCGCACCAGCCCGCCTTGGCGGTCACCACCTGCTCGCGCATTTCGCAATAATCGCGCTCTAACTTGCGCAGTTTGCGGGTCAGGTTGTCCATTTCCGCTTCGCAGAAGGTCAACGCTTTCTCCAGCTGATTGCGACGGGAGCGGTTATTGCTCAGCTGCATGTGCAGCTCATCGCGACGCGCACGGGCCCGCTCTTCCGCGCCGGCATCGGCGCGTACGCCAATGTCCTGCAGCTCTTTATACAGATCGTTAAGCAGCTCTTTCTTGGTGTCATACGAGCTCTTCAGCGAGGCCAGCACCTGATTGTACTGGCTAAGCTGCGCCGCATGGGCACGCATCGCGTCGCGCGCGCGGCTGCGTTCGGTTTCCGCCTGCTCCAGACGCTGGCGCAGCTTCTCGTTGAGATCGCTGTTGCCGCTGAGCATTTCCGCCGAATCGGAGTAACTGAAGTGGGCCCGGCGCTGGACGACCTCCGCCAGGGCAAAAGCCTGCTGGCGCGCATCGCGCTGGGTCTGCTGCGCATAGGCGTAATCTTCTTTCAGCTGCTCAAACTGCTCCGGATCGCTCTGCAGCACCGAAACAATAGGCTCCAGCTTCGCCAACTGATTGCCGTGCTGCTGAATAAAGCGCGCGGCCTCCTGCGCTTCATCCAGACGTTCCTGGATCTCGTCCACGCGGTCGGCCAGCGTATCATCCGCCAGCAGATTCAGGCGCGGCAGCAGGCGGTTAAGCGCCGACACGCCCTCTTTCGCCTGCTCATACTGCACGCGGTTCTGTTGGTTATCGCTTTCATGGGCGCTCAGCGCGCGCTCCAGCTCGCCGCGGCGGCTGTTGAGTTTGCGGATCTCTTCTTCCGGATCGTCCTCGAAGGCCACCGCCAGATGGCTGCCGATGAAGCGGCTAAAAGCCTGATGCAAACGCTGTGTTTTCTGCACGTCAAACGACAGGGTCGCAAAACGCTCGGACAGCGATTCACGCTCGGCATGCAGGGTTTCAATGCGGTTTTCACGCGCGGCGCGGCCAAACAGCGGCAGCGACGGAAAGCGCGAATAACGCCACTGGCGGTCGGCAATCTTCACCACCACCGCTTTTTCCAGCTCGTCCACGCTGAATACGCTATCGTCAAAGGACTGCGGATCGCCTTCGATCAGATAGAGATCTTCCGGACAATCCTCCAGCCCTTCAAGCTGCTCGGCAACCTGCGACAGATCCGGCACCACGATGGCATGGCGCGACGGACCGTACAGCGCGGAGAAGTACGGCGCATCGTCAAGGCTAACATCATCGTAGATCTCGGACAGCAGAACGCCGCCGAACCGTTCCGCCAGCGCGTTGAGGCGCGGATCTTCCGAACCGCCCGGCTGGCTGAGACGCTCGATTTCTTCGTCGATGGCGCGCTTGCGGGCGCCGACCTCGTCACGTTCAACGATAGCTTCGCGCTCGCGCTCCAGCAGCTGCTGCAGGTATTCGGTAACCTCCTGGCCGGACTCAAACTGCTCGCCGCTCTGCTCGCACAGCTGGTTAAGGCTATTCTGCGCCGCCAGCCAGACCGGCGCCCGGCGCATCAGCGTCTGAGTGCGCGACTGCAGCTGCTCCAGCTCCTGGCGCAGGGTCATGCGCTGTTCCTGAGCGTTAGAAACGCTGTCGGCCAGCGAAGCGATGCGCGCTTCCAGCTCCTGATGCAGCGTTTCCAGATCGTCGATATCGTAGCGTTTGCCCTGGCGTTTGCAGAACTCAGCCAGCTGGCGCTCGGCGTCCTGCTGCTCGCGCAGGCGCTGCTCCAGCTCGTTGAGGCGGCTGCGCAGCCCCTGCGCCTGCTCGGCCTGGTGGCGCTGGTTCACGCCGTCGCGCAGCAATTCGCGCGCCACGTCCCAGGCTTCATTGCGCGCCAGCGGGCCGTTAATCGCCGCCACCAGCTGGTAGGCCTGTTCAAACTGGCTGTGCGCGGTTTGCGCCACGCTCATTTTCTGTTCCAGCGACAGCATTTTCTCCGTCGCTTCCTGCTCTTTCGCCTGGAAGGTTTCCAGCCACTCGTCGGCGCTCTCCGGCGTCAGGTCCGGCAGATGGCACAGCGCCTTCGCGCGCTCCAGCGCCTGCAGCGCCTGGTGATACTGAATGGCTCGGGTCTGCTGCACGTCAAGCGCCTGCTGATAGTCGGCGAGCTGGTTTTTCAGCTCATCCACTTCCAGCTCGGCGGCCTCGGCGCGGGCTTCGTTCTCTTCCTGGCGATCGATGGCTTCCGCCACCACTTCGTTCTGCTCTTCCAGACGGATCTGCAGCTCGTCAAGATCCGCTTCGTAGCGCTCGATTTTTTCCTGCTGACGCAGCGCGGTCTGCACCAGGTTCAGGTGATCGCTGGCGGCCTGGTAATCCGCTTCCAGATCGCCTTCTGCGCCGTTATGCTCCTGCAGCTCGCGCGCCATGTCGACGTGCTTATACTGCTCCGCCGCCAGTTGCGAACGCGAGGTAAAGAGATCGCGACGATACTCCAGCGCCTTATCAAGATGAATACGCCGCTCGTTGGCGTGACGCATATAGTCCGCCGCCACGTAGTTGGTGGCTTCGCTAATCAGATGTTTGAACAGATCGCGATCGGACTGGGTGACGCGGATCGCCTCGAGAGTCATGCGGTTTTCCCGCAGCGCCGCTTCCATATCCTGGAATGCCTTACGCACGCCGCTGTTTTCCGGCAACAGGTAGTCGCGCAGCGAGCGGGTAATGGTGCTGGAGATCCCGCCGTATAGCGAGGCCTCGATCAGGCGATAATATTTACTTCGATCGGAGGCGGAACGCAGACGGCGCGCCACCACGCCCAGATCGAACATCAGCGAATGATACTCGGTGATCGAGTTGAACTGCTTAAACTGGACCCCTTCCATCGCCTCGAGCTTTTCTTTCAGCTCATTGAGACTGACTACGCGCGCCTGGCGATCGTTCAGCGTTTCGGTTAACAGCTGGGTCGGCAGGATAGAGGTGGGCAGCCCCTGAATGGCGAAAGGCTTGATATCGACTTTGCGATCGCGCCCGGCAACCTGCTGCAGGCGCACGCCGACCACCACGCGCTGATGGCGGGAGTTGATAACGTCGAGCACTGAGTAACAGACGCCGGCGCGCAGCTTACCGTGCAGGCCTTTATCGCGTGAGCCGCTGGTGGCCCCCGCTTCGGTGGTGTTACGGAAGTGCAGCAGGGTTAAATCGGGGATCAGCGCCGTGACGAAGGCCGCCATGGTCGTCGACTTACCGGCGCCGTTCCCCCCGGAGAGGGTGGTGACCAGTTCATCAAGATCAAAGGTCCGGGCAAAGAAGCCGTTCCAGTTAACCAGCGTCAGCGAGCGAAACTTACCGCGTTCAATCATTACTCTTCCTCCCCGCTATCCGGCTGGTTCTCTTCATTCTCATCATTGAGTTGCAGGTGATTTTCCAGGGCCATCGCTTCCCCGTCGCGGATCAGGCGGCGCTGCGCCTCGCGCGGGTCGTCGCCGGCGCGTACATCGGCGCCAAAGCGGAATACCGATTCGGTAATGCGGAACTTACTGCTGTCGTGGCCCATAAACCACACCATCCCCAGACGGCGCAGGCGGTTTAGCGACGCGCGCATTTTTTCCTGCAGCTTCTGACGGTCCAGATCCGAACCGGTGGAACGGTTGTTGACCAGCTTCAGCAGCCTGGATTCATCCGCCAGGGTCAGCAGCTCGTCATACAGCTCCTGCTGGGTGAAAATTCCTTCGTTTGCCAGGCGCTCCGGGCTGAGATAGAGATAGCAAAGAATTTTGCCCACCATCATATCCAGTTCGGACAGCACCGAGCGTGAAATCAGGGTTGTGGAACGCGGGCGCAGGTAGAAAAACCCCTCCGGCGCGCGGATCAGCTCGACGTTATAGCGAGCGTAAAACTCTTCCAGATAATCCTGGAAGTCCATCAAAAATGCGTGATTATCCAGCTCGTCGAGGCCGATATGTCGGCCCGCGCGCAAGGCGCTGTCCAGCGCCGGAAATAACGGATTGGCTAACGCCTGCGCCAACTTAACCGGCATCACTTGTTCAATATTTGTCAATGACATGCGCCTGTACCTTGGCTCCGTAATCATTAATCGGCTGCCATTTGGCTGGCAGTCCGGTGAAATCTGCCTGGGCGACGCCCAGCTGTACCGCCTGATCCACGACGATCCGCGCCACGTCGAAGTGACGCCCGCGCGGATACTGCGCCAGGAACTCCCGCGCCACCAGGCCGAGATCCAGCGGTATTCCTTTCTCTTTATAGACCGCCAGCTGCGCTTCGATCAGCGCCGCCAGCTGCTCGCGAATTTCGTTAAACTCTTCAAATTCGAGGTCCGCCGGCAGCTCGCCGGTGACCTCTTCATCGCGCAGGGCCATCTCCTCGTCGCGCATATCCAGCAGACGGTCGGCGTTGGCGTAAGTCAGCGCCCACGGCTCATCAAAATAGGTCTGTACCGACTGGCGCAGACGCTGGGCGAAGACGCGGTTCTTATCCATATCGATAGCGGTACGGATAAACTTGTGCACGTGGCGGTCATAGCCGATCCACAGGTCAATCGCCTGTTGGCCCCAGCTGACGATGCGGTCGAGCTTGCTTTGCAGGTCGAACACCAGCCGGTCGACAAAATGGAGATCGTCGCGCGCCATGGTCGAATCCTGAATGCGCAACAGATTCGCCTGCAGCTTATCCCCCGCCGCATCCAGCGTATCCTGCAGTTCACGCAGGGTGCCGGAGGTTTCCGACAGCAACAGTTCACAGCTGGAAATCGCCGCGCGCCAGTCTTTGTTCAACAGCTGCGCGATATCGTCTTTCACCAGCTGCTGCTGCTCATCCATGATGCGCTGCGTCAGGTCGATGCTGTCGAAAATTTCCGCTACCGAATACTTCAGCGGGGCAAAAACGTTGCGATGCCAGTGAAACTCATCGCCGCCCTCTTCCGCGGCATCCGCTGCGCGCTTCAGCTCGCCGGCGACGATCGACAACTGCATCGAGAGACGCAGCGTCGAAAATTCGCGCTGCCGGATATAATAATCGGTGATCCCGATCCCCAACGGCGTCAGACGATAGATTGCATTGCCTTCGGTAATTTCGCTGGTAAAGCGGTTCAGCAGACGCTGGCGCACCAAATCGTTGATGGCGTTATTGGCGCGCTGGCTGATGGTTTCGCTGGTCTGCTCAAACGCATCACTCACGTGGCGGAACGCATCCACCAGTTCTCCCTCGCTCATTTCCCCTTCCAGCCGTTCGCCATTCAGGGTGGCGATCGCCAGCAGGAAAGAGAGTCTGTCGACCGGCAGCGAGATAGAAAAATCATTTTTCCTGGCCCAGGCAACCAGTTCGGGGACTGTCTGGGAAAATTCACTCATACTTTATCCTTGCATCTGCGGCTATGAGCCTGGCTCTTAAGCGCGGTGACATGAATATAACGGCCCAGGCTGAGGTACGGCTCCTGACGACAGTAGCGCGTCTCCAGCTCCAGCAGCGCCGCATAGCTGTCATGCTGTTGGCGTTTTTCACGCAGATAATCATGAAACACTCGCACGCCGGTTTTGCTGACAATCTGCCAGCCAATCTCTTCCAGCCAGTGATAAACCTGCTGCGGCTCACGCGGATAGTCCGGCGACAGCGTGCGTTTTTTCTTTTTTGGCATGCCCAGTTGTACGTAATCGAAATTACCGGCAACCATATTGTGCATCAGCAGGCCGTTAGCATTGTAGAACATCAACGACAAGCCGCCGCCAGGACGCAGCGTCGACCACAGGGTACGCAGCACCGCCTGGGGCTCCGCCACCCACTCCAGCACCGCATGAAACAGTACCAGATCGACCGGGCTTTCCAAGTGCTGCGCAATATCCTGAGCCGCGCATTGTACAAAATGCATGTTGTCGATCACACCTTTATCGACAGCAGCCTGGCGGGCGCGGGCCACCATTTCAGCGGAGAGATCGCACAGCGTCACGTGATGACCCAGTTGCGCCACTTTAATGGCCGTTTGCCCTTCGCCGCCGCCGGCATCCAGTACTCTCAGCGGCCCCGGCCCCAGCTGCGCCAGCAGCGGCTCCAGATCCTGCCAGAGGATCGCCTGGCGCAGCTGGCCTTTTGTGGTGCCGTAAATATTGCGCGAAAACTTTTCAGCAATGTCATCGAAATTGCGATCCTGCACGGGCGACTCCACAAGCCAACACAAAACTGCTATTTTGTCATACCCACGCCGAGAATGAAGCGATCTGTTATAAGATCCGAACATAACTTTGGTTATATGGTTAAAAAAGGAACCATCTGGCATGCTTTTCACGCTAAAAAAGATCGTCGGCGGTCTGCTGCTACCGCTTCCTGCCCTGCTGTTGCTGATCGGTATCGGGATCGCCCTGTTATGGTTCAGCCGCTTTCAACGTACCGGGAAGTTTTGCGTGAGCCTCGGCTGGCTGTTGCTGACGCTGCTGAGCCTGCAGCCCGTGGCAGACAGCCTGCTTAAACCGATAGAAGATCGCTATCCCACCTGGCGCGGCGAGCAGCCGGTGAGCTACGTGGTGGTGCTGGGCGGCGGCTATACCTGGAACCCGGAGTGGGCGCCTAGCTCTAACCTTATCAGCAACAGCCTGCCGCGCCTGACGGAGGGCATTCGCCTGTGGCAGGAGAATCCGGGATCGAAAATGATCTTTACCGGCGCGGCGGCAAAAACCAACCCCGTCAGCACGGCGGAGGCCGGGGCGAGAGTGGCGGAAAGCCTCGGCGTACCGCGCAGCGATATCATCGTGCTCGATAAGCCGAAAGATACGGAAGAGGAAGCGCTGGCGGTGAAGGGCGCCATCGGCGACGCCCCCTTCCTGCTGGTCACCTCGGCGTCGCATCTTCCGCGGGCGATGATCTTCTTTCGCCATGCCGGTCTGGATCCGCTGCCCGCGCCGGCTAATCAGATGGCGGTCACGTCACCGCTCAATCCGTGGGAGCGGGTCATTCCTTCACCGGTGTGGCTGATGCACAGCGACCGGGTCGGCTATGAAACGCTTGGTCGCGTCTGGCAATGGCTGAAAGGCAGCTCAGGCGAGCCAGGGCAGGAGTGATTTTGCAGCGAGGTCGAAACGGGCGCGGTCAAAGCGCCCGGTATTGACCAGGCTATCCACCTCATCCCACAGCAGATAAAGCCAGCGCCGCCAGACAAAGGCCTCGGAGACCGGCGCCTGCTGCAGGTAACGCCATAGCAGCTGCTCGGCCTGGCCCCCCTCCGCGAGACGGAACAGTTCGTACTCCCGCGGCGCCCACAGCATCATCCCCGGACCAACCATCGCCAGCAGCTGATCGCTGCGCGGATCTTTCAGCATGCTGCGCAGGGTGAAATTGCCGTGCACCAGTACGGCATTATCATTGAAATCGCGGAACAGCTCCGGCAGACACTCGCGGGAGCGGAACAAAACCCGCTTATCCTGCATGGTCAGACCGGTGTCCTGATACAGGTTCAGGGTGCTCCACAACATCGCCACCCGCTGCCGGTACCAGTTCGGCCACAGATTGTCCTGGGTATTATCGACCATCCCCACGCAGCCGCCGCTGTCCTGACGATGCCAGGCCAGCAGCGCCTCGACGATCTGCTCCTGCAGCTGCTCCCAGCGCGCCGGGGTGCGGGTGGGCGCCTCCACCGGGACGCCGCGCAGGCGCTCAAGCAGCAGCACGTCCGGCCCGGGATGCTCTTCATGCGTCATCACGCCATAGACCACCGGCATGCGCACCGTACCGCTGCGCGCCAGAGTGGAGATCTTCCAGGCCAGCTGCCGCGCCACGCCGGGGGTGGTGAAACTTCGCGCCAGCAGCGGCATCGGATTTCCCTGCGCGTCATACAGGGACCACAGCGCCGTAGCGGCTTTTTCACTGACACACTCCACCCGGCTCAGCTTTTCGCCAAGCAGGTGACTCAGTTCGGTTCGCAACTGTTCCATTGTCGATTACCCCTATGAACACTACTGATTTCATAATGAGCGCCCGCACCAGGGTTGTCATCGGATAAGATCAAAAATGGGCAAAAAAAGCATAAAACCGGTGGGAATATCCCCTCCTGCAAGGAGGGGACAGAGGACTAACGCAGTTCAGCGCGGACGCGCGCCAGATCTTCAGGGGTATCGACGCCGGTGCCGGGCACTTCGGCCGCCACGGCGACATGGATCTTCTCGCCATACCACAGCACCCGCAGCTGCTCGAGCATTTCTATCTGCTCCAGCGGGCTTGGCGCCCAGCTGACATAGCGGCGAATAAAGCCGGCGCGATAGCCATAGATGCCGATGTGGCGCAGCAGAGAATCACCAATGGCGTCGCGGGAGTGGGCAAAGCGATCGCGATCCCAGGGAATGGTGGCGCGGGAGAAATAGAGCGCATAGCCCTGCGCATCCATCACCACTTTGACCGCATTTGGATTAAACGCCTCTTCCGCATCGTGGATCGGTACCGCCAGCGTCGCCATTCCGCTGGTGCTGGCAGCCAGATTCTCCGCCACCTGGCGGACGATAGCCGGGGGGATCATCGGCTCATCGCCCTGGATATTGACGATGATGGTGTCATCGCTGAACGCGCACTTCTCCACCACCTCCGCCAGCCGTTCGGTGCCGGATTGATGGTCGGCGCGGGTCATGCAGACCTCGCCGCCGGCGGCTTCAACCGCCCGGGCGACCTCTTCGTGATCGGTGGCGACAATAATGCGATCCGCGCCGGATTCGCGGGCGCGCTCCAGCACATGGACAATCATCGGCTTGCCGTTAATGTCCTGCAGTGGTTTTCCCGGCAGGCGCGTGGAGGCGAAACGCGCAGGAATAATGACCACGAAACTCATGAGTGACTCTCTTCTACCGCCAGCGGACGCGCTTCTGTCTCCAGCAGCACAGGGATACCGTCGCGCAGTGGAAACGCCAGACTATCAAGTTTGCAAATAAGTTCTTGCTTATCCTGACTGTAATACAGCTTACCGTTACAGACCGGGCAGGCGATGATTTCAAGTAAACGGTGATCCATGTTTCCTCCTGATGGACCGGATAGATTTCTCAGCAGCATAACACAGGAAGGTCGGCGCCGGGATCAATCGGCATCGATTTCCCATCCTCGCTCCTGGCCGACAAACAGCCCTTCCGGCAGGCGTCGACACAGGATCCGGTCTGCCGATTGCCAGCGTGCGAAGTCGTTGATCGCCCGGCGCAGCCCCTGCTCCAGACCACGGGTGATCTTCACCTCATCCTCCAGCCACAGGGCGAAGATCTCCAGCTCCCGGCTTTTGCGATGCATTTTACTGTCCATCCGCCCGACCAGTTTCCCCTGGTGCAGCAGAGGCAGTACGAAGTAGCCATACTGACGCTTCGGCGCCGGGGTATAGCACTCCAGGCGATAGCTGAAGTTGAACAGTTGCTCAGCGCGCTTCCGATCCCAGACCACCGGGTCGAAGGGCGAGAGCACGGCGCTATGGCTGGCGGTAAGTTTACCGCCGGGCGCTGACTCCAGCTGCGCCAGCGCGTCGCGATGCAGCCACATCTCGCCAAGCGCTTCCACGTCGACTGGCACAACCAGGCCCTCTTCCTGCCAGGCCGCCAGCAAACCCGGTAGCGCCGGCTGACGTAAACGATAGTAATCCGCCAGCCACTGGGGGCGAAAGATGCCGAGGCTGCGGGCGCTGTTGCGCAGCATGATGGCCTCCGCAGCGTCGCGGGGCAGCGCATCGCGCTCGTCGTCCCAGTGCGGCATCACCCGCCGGGTTAAATCATACACGCGGTGAAAGTTGCGCCGCTCCACCACCATCACTTCACCGGCGGTAAACAGCCCTTCCAGGTGGCGCTTATGCGGTTTCCACTCCCACCAGCCGCTGGCGCCTTTGCGCGGGTGGGCAAAATCCGCCGAGCGAACCGGTCCGTTTTGTCCGATATGCGCCACCAGCTCTGCAATACTTCCGGCATGCTCCTCCATCCACGCGCGATGATATTTCCAGCCCATCTTGTCGGGGTTCAACATTCGGTGGCGCACAAGGGCGAAATCGCTGCGCGGCAGAAAACAGGCTTCATGCGCCCAGTATTCCATCAGCTCGCCGCTGCGTAATGACTCATCCAGCCAGTGCTGCGGATAGCTGCCGAGGCGGCTGAACAACACCAGGTAGGGGCTGCGGGCCACCACGTGTATGGTATCGATTTGCAGCAGCGACATCTGCTGGATGGTGGAAAGGATGTCATTCGGGCGAGCGCGACGCCGGGGCTTTTTTAATAACCCCTGCGCCGCGAGATGGAGGTGGCGCGCCTCATTAAGCGATAGTTGCAATACCGACATGCAGGTTCTCCGTCAGGAATTCCAGCACAGCGGCGAGCAAAGCCGGCGCGTCGGTTAACGTTGCGCCAACGTCGCTAAGTCCGCAAGCAACCGCTGTGCGCGTTCATCGGCCATTATGGCGTCGACCGGTAAATACCACCAGTTCGCAGCGGCGAAATCGCGACATTTCACGGCGTCTTTCTCGGTCATCAGCAGCGTCTGCCCGGCGGTTACCAGAGCGGCGACATCGGCCTGGCTCAGCGCCTGATGGTCCGCCAGCGCCACGGTTTTGACCGGCTGGACGCCACAGCTTTCGAGGGTGGCGAAAAAGCGCGGCGGATGGCCGATGCCGGCCATTGCCACTACGTTAGTGAAGGTAGAGACATCGCGACGTTCGCCGGTGAGCAGGTTGACCGCCATTCCGGGACGCAGCTGCATCGGGATCTCTCCCGGACGCGACACGCCGCCGTTGACGATAATCGCATCAACGCTTTGCAAGCGCGATGCCCGCTCACGCATCGGCCCGGCAGGCAGCCACCAGCCGTTGCCAAAGCGGCGCACGCCGTCGATGACGACAATTTCCCGGTCCCGCGCCAGCTTATAGTGCTGCAACCCATCGTCGGTGACGATAATCTGCAGCTCGTGCGCGCTGAGCAGCGCTTTCACCGCGTCGCTGCGCAGCGGAGAGACCGCCACCGGCGCGCCGGTGCGCTGATGGATGAGCACCGGTTCATCGCCTGCCTGCGCCGTACTGGTCCGGTCAGTTAATACCAGCGGGTAGCGTTCGGCTTTACCGCCGTAGCCGCGAGAGACCACCCCAACGCGAATGCCGCGCTGCTGCAGTTGCTCCACCAGCCAGATCACCACCGGCGTTTTACCGTTGCCGCCGGCGGTCAGGTTACCGACCACCACCACCGGCACCGGCGCGCGCCAGGCTTTTTTCCACCCCAGCTGATAGCTGAGGCGAATCAACGCGCTCACCAGGCCATACAGCCAGGAGAGCGGCAGCAGCAGGCGCCACAGCGGCGACTCACCGGACCAGATGCGCGCGATCATTCGCCGAATTGCATCTTATGCAGCTGGGCGTATACGCCTTTATGCTCCAGCAGGTCGTGGTGCGTTCCGCGCTCCACGATCCGCCCGTCTTCAACCACCACAATCTCATCAGCCTGCTCAATGGTTGACAGACGGTGGGCAATAACCAGCGAGGTGCGGTTTTTCTGCAGCTCATCCAGCGCCGCCTGAATCGCACGCTCGGACTCGGTATCCAGCGCCGAGGTGGCTTCATCGAGGATCAGGATCGGGCTGTTACGCAGTAGCGCACGGGCGATAGCAATACGCTGGCGCTGGCCGCCGGACAGCATCACGCCATTTTCGCCGATGATGGTATCCAGGCCATTGTCCATCTTGTTGATGAAGTCCATGGCGTAGGCCATTCGCGCAGCCTCTTCAATCTGCTCGCGGCTGTACTCTTCAGTACGGGCATAGGCGATGTTATTGGCGACGGTATCATTGAACAGGTGCACGTTCTGTGAAACCAGCGCTACCTGGTCGCGCAGCGAGCTCAGCTTGTACTCGCGCAAGTCATGGCCATCCAGCAGGATCTGCCCATCGTCGACATCGTAGAAGCGCGTGATCAGGCTGGCGATGGTCGATTTACCCGAACCGGAGCGTCCCACCAGCGCCACAGTTTTCCCTTCCGGGATATCGAGATTGATATTGCGCAGCGCGGCCACTTCGCGACCCGGATAGGTAAAGGTGACGTTCTCGAACTTGAGATTGCCTTTCGCCCGCTCAATGACGCGGGTACCTTCGTCTTTCTCCTGCTCGGAATCGAGGATCGCAAACAGCGTCTGGCATGCCGCCATCCCGCGCTGGAACTGGGCATTGACGTTGGTCAGAGACTTCAGCGGACGCATCAGCGCAATCATGGAGGAGAAGACCACGGTAATGGTCCCAGCGGTCAGGGTGTCCATCACGCTCGGGAAGCTGGCGGCATACAGGACAAAGGCCAGCGCCAGGGAGGCGATAAGCTGAATGATCGGGTCGGAGATAGACGAGGCGGAAACCATTTTCATCCCCTGCAGGCGCATTTTATTGCTGACCTTATCAAAACGTTTGGTTTCCACTTCCTGGCCGCCAAACATCAGCACCTCTTTGTGCCCTTTCAGCATCTGCTCAGCGCTGGTGGTGACCTGCCCCATCGTGTTCTGCATATTCTTACTGATATTGCGAAAACGCTTGGAGACCACGCGGATTGCTACCGACACGATCGGCGCCAGTACAATTAGGATCAACGACAGCTGCCAGCTGTAATAGAACATCATCACGAACAGGCCGATAATCGATGCCCCTTCGCGGACCACGGTGATCAGCGCGCTGGAAGAGGAGGAAGCGACCTGTTCAGAATCATAGGTGATACGTGACAGCAGCGTCCCGGTAGACTGCTTGTCAAAGAAAGCCACCGGCATGCCCATCATGTGGCCGAACAGGCGACGACGCATGGTCATTACCACTTTGCCGGAAACCCAGGAGATACAATAGCTCGAGATGTAGCTGGTGATCCCACGCAGCACCATCAGCCCGATAACCACCAGCGGCATCCATAGCAGCACTGAGCGATCCGTTTTACCAAAACCATCATCCAATAACGGTTTAAGAAGCGATAACATGAAGGTGTCACTGCCCGCGTTAAGCACTAACGCCACCGCCGCTACGATTAGCCCGGCTTTAAACGGTGCAATAATCGGCCAAAGTCGGCGGAAGGTCTGCCACGTGGAGAGATCTTTATCGTTCTGCATTCAATAAACCAGCTTGTGTTGAAATAGCCGCATATTCTACCCGTTATCGGCGGGCGCGCCAAACCACTGATGATACCAACGAGGTAAAACTTGATACCGTAAGCTATGGATTTGCCACCCTTCTGCAGAAAAAACCACCGTTATCTGCCCCTGCTGCGGCGTGGCGAACCAGCGATACCCCCGCTGGCGATAGCGCTGAACGACCTTGTGCGAGGGCATCCGCCACGCATTGTAGCGCGAAGCGGAAACCAGCGCGGCCGCGCCATCCACCCGCCGGACCAGCAGTTCGCTGGAAGAGGTGTTGCTGCCGTGATGGGGAACCTGAATAAGTGTAGACGCCAGATGCTGCCAGTAGCGGCTGATCATCGCCTGCTCCGCCTGACGTTCTATATCGCCGGTCAGCAGGATGCTGGAGCGACCATCATCGATTCGCACCACGCAGGAGTGATTGTTTCCCTTTGCCGCGCTGCCCGGCAGCGGCCACAGCGCCTGGAAAGTGAGTCCCTGCCACTGCCAGCGTTCGCCGCGATGGCACGGCAGATGATGCGCCCAGCCTAAAGGGCTGCGCACCCACGCCTGCGGCCAAGCCTGCAGCACAGATTCGAGGCCGCCGCGATGGTCAAGATGCTCGTGGCTCAGCATAATCCCCTGCAGCTGCAGATGGTGCCAGCGCAGCCAAGGGATAATCACCTGTCGACCGCTGTCGCCCTGCGGCCATGCCGGCCCGGTATCGTACAATAACGCCTTGCCGTGACGTTCGATCACCATCGCCAGCCCCTGTCCGACATCCAGCATCGTCACCCGCCATTGGTCCGCGGGCGGTTGCCGGCTGAATGGCCGCGCCAGCAAAAACAGCACACTCAGGCACAGCGCCGGAGTATACCGCCAGCTCTGAAAACGCCAGCCCATCACCAGCAGCCACGGCAGGCTACTGATCCAGAGCCAGCGGGCATCCAGCGTCAGCCAGCCGTCCGGTAAACGTCGTAACCCCCAGAACAACACCGCCAGCACGCGATCGGCTGCCAGCCAGATCAGCGACGCCACCACTTCCGGTCCAGTGAGATGCAGGAGCATTCCGGCGAGAATGAGCGGCACCGCCAGCAGGGTCACTAACGGTACCGCCAGCAAATTAGCGGCCATCGACGTCAGGCTTATGCCATGGAAGAGCAGCAGCTGCAGTGGCATCAGCAGCAGCGTCACACCAGCCTGCAAATGCACGAGGGCGAACAGCGCTTTCCACGGCCAGCGCCAGCGACTGTCAGGCAGCGGTAACCACTGGAACCAGAAGATCAGCCCCGCCACCGCGAAGGCGGATAGCCACAGGCTTTGCGACAACACCGCCAGCGGATCGGCAACAAGAATCGCTCCCAGACAGCAGAGCCACACCTGCCACGCCGTCCAGCGTTGACCCGACAAACGTAAAGCACAACAGACTGCAAGCCCTACGCAAGTGCGCAGGGCCGGTGGCTGCATACCGGTCAGCCAGGCATAGCCGACTGCGCCCGCCAGCCCAGCCAGCAGCGGTAGCCGCCAGCCGATCCAGCGCCCCGGGAAAAGGGACTGTAAACCGCGCAGCAGGAGCACGATCAGGGAAGCCGCAAGAGCAATATGCAAACCGGAGATAGCCATCAGGTGGGAGGTGCCTGTGTTCTGCATCAGGACTTTGATCTCCGCCGGCAGCGCCAGCCGCTCCCCCATCCCCAGGCCCAGCATCACCGGATGCCAGGGATAAGTCTGCAATCGCCGGGTCAGCGACGCCAGGTAGCGGGCGCGCAGACTGCAGCGGGTATCCAACGCGGAAGCGGCGACGATCCCCCCGCTCAGCGGCCGATGCTGGGCCAGCGCATAGCGCTGGCTGTCGAAGCCTCCGTCATTGAGCTGCCCATGCACCGGCCGCAGGCGCAGCGTCATCATCCAGCGCTGCCCCGCACAGACGGGGGCTGGTGCAAGTTCCCCGTATAACGTCACGCCAACCGGGGGGAACAGGAAGCGGTCCGCCAGGCGCACAATCTGTCCGCGGTGCAGAGTCTGGCCATCCGTCTCGTGGAGGAACACTTCCGCCTGCCGGGCGGCGCCGGTGAGGTGCTGCGTTGGCCACAGCGCCTGATATGCGCTCAATACTCCCCAGACCATCAGCAGAAGCGTCATCGCCACAACGGCGATGACCGTCCCGCGCAGACGGGTCAGCAACAGCGCCAGTACGCCGGCGAACGCCAGAATGCCCGGGCCCGGCAACGCGGGTAGCCAGAGTAGCGGCAGTATCGCGATGATGGCGCATCCGGCAAGCCATGGTAGACGCATAAACACCTCCCTGTGAGCGGGCAGTGTTACGCAAAGCGAAGCTGACGTCCTCGGGCAGAATTCAGGCGCGCGTGCAGCGTTCCAGACAATCGTCACGCTTGCAGTCAGGCGCTTTTTTTTTGCGAAGCGGGACGTAAATGGCGGGCACAAAAAAAGCACCCGAAGGTGCTTTTATCGTCAGGCCGGTTGCACGTCGTGCAACTCACCCTTCATAAATATTGGCGCGGTCACGTAATTCTTTCCCGGGCTTAAAGTGCGGAACGTACTTACCTTCCAGTTCGACTTTATCACCAGTTTTCGGGTTACGTCCGGTGCGAGGTGCACGATAGTGCAGAGAGAAGCTGCCGAAACCGCGGATTTCAATGCGCTCACCTTGAGCAAGCGTTGAGGCCATATGTTCCAGCATTTCTTTAACAGCATCTTCCACCGCTTTCGCCGGAATGTGAGATTGCTGGCTGGCAAGTCTTTCAATCAATTCTGACTTGGTCATTATTCCTCCGGTTTCCTTCAAGGCAAAAATTAGCTAACAGCTTAAACAAGGGCGGCCGTAGCCGCCCTTTGTGCTTGATTACAGGACGAATCCTGCAATCTGTCAAGTAAACTCGTCACTATTCAGGTTGTTATTACCTGAATGACAAAGATTACTCGCCTTTCGCTGCTTTGAACGCTTCAGCCATGGCGTTGTTGGAGAAGTTCGCGTCTTCCTGCTTGTTCACGGTAGCGATAGCGTCTTTTTCTTCCGCTTCGTCTTTCGCACGTACAGACAGGCTCACTACGCGGTTCTTACGATCCACGCCAGTGAATTTCGCTTCAACTTCGTCGCCAACGCTCAGAACCAGAGTTGCGTCTTCAACGCGGTCACGGGATGCTTCAGAAGCACGCAGGTAACCTTCTACGCCGTCAGCCAGTTCTACGGTTGCGCCTTTAGCGTCAACTGCAGTGACTTTACCAACAACGATAGCGCCTTTCTTGTTCAGAGCAACGTAGTTGTTGAACGGATCTTCCGCCAGCTGTTTAACGCCCAGGGAGATACGCTCACGCTCTGCGTCAACCTGCAGAACAACTGCTGCGATTTCGTCGCCTTTTTTGTATTCACGAACTGCTTCTTCGCCTGCAACGTTCCAGGAGATGTCAGACAGGTGAACCAGGCCGTCGATGCCGCCGTCCAGGCCGATGAAGATACCGAAGTCAGTGATAGACTTGATTTTACCTTCAACACGGTCGCCCTTGTTGTGGGTTTCCGCGAACTGCTGCCATGGGTTAGATTTGCACTGCTTCAGACCCAGGGAGATACGACGACGTTCTTCGTCGATATCCAGAACCATCACTTCCACTACGTCGCCAACGTTAACAACTTTGGACGGGTGGATGTTTTTGTTGGTCCAATCCATTTCGGAAACGTGAACCAGGCCTTCAACGCCTTCTTCGATTTCAACGAAGCAGCCGTAGTCGGTCAGGTTAGTCACGCGACCGGTCAGTTTGGTACCTTCCGGATAACGTTTAGCGATAGCTACCCACGGATCTTCGCCCAGCTGTTTCAGGCCCAGGGATACACGGGTACGCTCGCGGTCGAACTTCAGCACTTTAACAGTGATTTCGTCGCCAACGTTTACGATTTCGCTCGGATGCTTAACGCGTTTCCAGGCCATATCGGTGATGTGCAGCAGGCCGTCAACGCCGCCCAGATCAACGAATGCACCGTAGTCAGTGAGGTTCTTAACGATACCTTTGACTTCCATGCCTTCCTGCAGGTTTTCCAGCAGCTGATCGCGCTCTGCGCTGTTTTCGGATTCGATAACGGCACGACGAGAAACAACAACGTTGTTACGCTTCTGGTCCAGCTTGATGACTTTGAACTCAAGCTCTTTGCCTTCCAGGTGCAGCGTGTCGCGCACCGGACGAACGTCTACCAGGGAACCCGGCAGGAACGCACGAATACCGTTCAGCTCAACAGTGAAGCCACCTTTAACTTTGCCGTTGATAACACCGGTAACAGTTTCAGCGTCTTCGTAAGCTTTTTCCAGCGTGATCCAAGCTTCGTGACGTTTAGCTTTCTCACGGGACAGCAGAGTTTCACCGAAGCCGTCTTCTACTGCATCCAGAGCAACGTCAACTTCGTCACCAACCTGGATTTCCAGCTCGCCCTGGGCGTTTTTGAACTGCTCAGCCGGGATGGCGGACTCAGATTTCAGACCGGCGTCAACCAGTACTACGTCTTTGTCGATAGCAACAACAACACCACGAACGATGGAACCCGGGCGGGTTTCGATTTCTTTTAAGGATTCTTCAAACAGTTGAGCAAAAGATTCAGTCATGTTTAATCTTCAGGTTAATATTAACGTCCACCTGGCTCCGTGCCGGATGGGGTTGTTTCACATACCCGCTGACCATCCATTGCCGCGGGGTACTGCTATAATTCGGAGTCTTCGGCGCGTTACCGGTTAAGGCTTACGCAACGGCCAATTTTTCGCGCGCATATTGTAGCGCTTTTTCAATCACTTGCTCAATGTTTAGTTCGGTTGAATCGAGAACTAATGCATCGGCAGCCGGGACAAGCGGCGCCACGGCGCGATTTCTATCGCGATCGTCACGCTCTTTTATCTCGGACAAAAGACGTTCAAAGTTAACATCAAAGCCCTTTTCCTGCAACTGCCGCATGCGGCGATGCGCTCGCTCATCGGCCGAGGCATCGAGGAAAATTTTCACCGGCGCGTCCGGGAAAACCACCGTGCCCATATCTCGCCCGTCGGCGATAAGCCCCGGCAGTTCACGAAAGGCGCGCTGGCGGCGCAGCAGCGCTTCGCGAACGCGAGGGAAAGCCGCCACCTTGGAGGCGGCGTTCGCGACCTCCTGGGTGCGAATTTCGCCGCTGACATCTTCCCCTTCCAGCACCACTTCCAGGTTGCCGTCAGTAGAAATAAAGCGCACGTCAAGATGGGCAGCCAGGGGCACCAGCGCCTCTTCGGACTCCACGTCAACATGATGATGCAGCGCCGCCAGCGCCAGAACGCGGTAGATCGCGCCTGAATCTAACAGATGCCAGCCCAGCGCTTCCGCCATTGCCTTGCACAACGTACCTTTACCCGCACCGCCAGGCCCATCAATGGTGATTACCGGAATATTCGCCGTCATCTTTTTCTCCTTCAGCAAGGCGCATGGAATATAAACGCCGCGCATTATACGCATCAATACGCCGGAAAGTGAGCATTGCTTGTAAATTACGGACTACAGGAAATGAAAAGCAGAAGTTTTGCGCAATTATAGCGGGCTGACAGGACATCAGCCCGCGGGATGACAAAGTTTTACTCAGGCAAGGGTACTGATCCGCGCCAGTTGCTCAAAATAGTCGGGGAACGTTTTCGCCGTACATTTGGGATCAAGGATAGTCACCGGCGTATCAGACAGCGCCACCAGCGAGAAGCACATCGCCATCCGGTGGTCGTTATAGGTGCCGATTTCAGCAAACTTCAGCGTCGCCGGCGGGGTGATGCGAATATAATCTTCACCCTCTTCCACCTCGGCGCCTACTTTACGCAGTTCTGTCGCCATGGCGAACAGACGGTCCGTCTCCTTGACCCGCCAGTTGTAGATATTGCGCAGCGTGGTAGTGCCTTGCGCGAACAGCGCGGCGGTGGCGATGGTCATCGCGGCGTCCGGAATATGGTTCATATCCATATCGATAGCCTTGAGCTCGCCACGGGTGCAGGCGATGAAATCGTCGCCCCAGGTGACGGTGGCGCCCATTTTTTCCAGTACGTCGGCGAAACGAATGTCGCCCTGTACGCTGCCGCGGCCAATACCGGTGACCTTCACCGTGCCGCCCTTAATGGCGCCAGCGGCGAGGAAATACGAGGCCGATGAAGCATCTCCTTCCACCAGGTAATCCCCCGGTGACTGATACTGTTGCTTGCCGAGCACTACAAAGCGCTGATAAGACTGGTTGTCCACCTCAACCCCGAAGGTTTTCATCAGGTGCAGGGTGATGTCGATATAGGGTTTCGACACCAGATCGCCCTTAATGGCGATTACGGTATCCTGCGGCGCCAGCGGCGCGGCCATCAGCAGCGCGGTCAGGAACTGGCTGGAGACGCTGCCGTCAACGTCGACGTTGCCCCCCTGGAACCCCCCGCGCAGGCGCAGCGGCGGATAATTTTCCTGCTCCAGATAGTCGATCTGAGCGCCGCCCTGACGCAGGGCATCTACCAGATGGCCAATCGGGCGCTCTTTCATTCGCGGCTCGCCGGTCAGCACGATATCGTTGCTGCCAAGGCACAGAGCTGCCGCCAGCGGGCGCATCGCGGTACCGGCGTTGCCGAGGAACAGCTCCAGCGCCGCTGCGGCATGCAGCGGGCCGCCGTTGCCGGTCACTTCACAGCGGGTACGGTCAGCAGACAGGGTGTATTGAACCCCCAGCGCACTCAGGGCATTCAGCATATGGCGCACATCGTCGCTGTCCAGCAGGTTGGTCAGCACCGTCGTGCCGCGAGCCAGGGCGGCCAGCAGCAGCGCGCGGTTGGAGACGCTTTTCGAACCTGGCAGGTTCACGGTGCCCTCTACGCGTGCGATGGGTTGTAACGTCAGGGATTCCATCAAACTTCACTCTCAAACAAACAGAATAAAAACCCCGCAGACAGGCCGCGGGGAGGAAGAAAGAAACGGGCGATTAACCGTGGCGGCGTTCGAAGTCCAGCATAAAATCGGTTAACGCCTTCACGCCGTCCAGCGGCATCGCGTTGTAGATGGAGGCACGCATGCCGCCCACCACCCGGTGGCCCTTCAGCGCGTGCAGCCCGGCGGCAAACGACTCTTCAAGGAACAGTTTATCCAGCGCGCTGTCCGCCAGCTGGAACGGCACGTTCATGCGGGAGCGGTTGGCTTGCGCCACATCGTTACGATAGAAGCCGCTGTTATCGATCACGCCATACAGCAGTTCGGCTTTCTGCTGGTTGATCTTGTCCATCGTGGCGACGCCGCCCTGCTGTTTCAGCCACTTAAACACCAGACCGGCCAGATACCAGGCGAACGTCGGCGGCGTGTTAAACATCGAGTCATTCTCGCTTAACACGGTGTAGTCGAGGATTGACGGGCAGGCCACGCTGGCTTTACCCAGCAGATCTTCACGCACGATAACCAGCGTCAACCCTGCCGGGCCGATATTCTTCTGCGCGCCAGCGTAGATCACGCCGTAGCGGTTGACGTCAATTTCGCGAGACAGAATAGTGGAGGAGAAATCGGCGGTCACGATGACGTCGTCGCCGAAGTTCGGCGTATCGTCAATCGCGATACCGTCAATGGTTTCGTTCGGGCAGTAGTGCAGATACGCCGCGCCCGGCGTCAGCTGCCACTCGCTCATTGGCTTGACCGCGCGCTTGCCGTCGACGGTGATTTTCGCGTCGATGACGTTAGGCGTGCAGTATTTCTTCGCCTCTTTGACCGCGCTGGCCGCCCAGTAGCCGGCGTCCACATAGTCAGCGACGTTTTTATCGCCGAGGATGTTCAGCGGGATCCCGGCGAACTGGCCGCGGCCGCCGCCATGGCAGAACAACACTTTATAGTTGGAAGGGATGTTCAGCAGAGAACGGAAGTCCTGTTCTGCCTCTTCTGCCACCTGGATGAATTCCTTACCACGGTGACTGATTTCCATGACCGACGTACCCAGACCGTGCCAGTCGCACAGTTCCTGCTGAGCCAGTTTGAGTACTTCCGCCGGCAGCATTGCCGGGCCCGAACTGAAGTTATAGACCTGAGCCATTTCCCCTCACCACGTTGCTATGTTGTTTTGCCCGCGAACCGCCGCGGGCATAAGTTATTCCTGTGGCTATCGGTTTTATCATTCAGTGACACGGTCCGCAATGGCTAAAACTCGCCGACGGCAAAACGCGGCAGCCGTCACACAACAGAATCTATCGGCTTGACGTAATAAAACCGACATATTTGCTGTCAGGTGAGCCGTTTCGCCCGGCTGGCCTTCGACCATTCTGCATTTGCGCAGCGGGGACATATTCGCTTTTCTCCCGCCTGCATCGCCATCACGATGCTGCAGCGTACGCAGGCGTAGATCCCTTCCTGAGGAATAGTGGTATAGCGCGTGGTGCAGTGCGTCGGGAGGATCGACAACCCGGCCCTCACCTCGTCATCGGGATAATAAAACACGCTGATCTGGCCGTTGGTTTCAAGGATCGCCAGCCGCACCTGGCCGAGCTGCTCGACGCTGTTGACCCGCAGCTCCATAAAAAATTCGAATTCGGTCATATTTTCCGCATGCAGTTTCTCCCAGGCCAACTGCCCCTCCTCCACCACCACGATAGGTTTCCCCTCCAGCAGATCCTCCAGCTTTTCGCTATGCCCCATCAGCCACATGATGCCGCGATAAAGCAGCGCCAGCGTGACGAAGACCACCAGCACCGGCAACAGCGGGACATCGTCATAAAACGCCACGTCTCCCGCCGCCGAACCGAGGGTCAAAATAATCAGCACCTCAAACAGCGACATCTGCCGCACGCCGCGCCGTCCGGTAATTTTGAGGAAAATAAAGACCAGAACGAAGGTGTAGAGGCTGCGCAACGCCACCTCGCCGAGAAATTCCACCGGCACTTTATCGAGCGCCATCCGCTGCCAGTCAAAGGCTTTCATTATCATCTCCCTGAGCATTAAAAGATGTCTCTAAGCATAGCCAGATGATGGAGATAGCACCTGTCAGATAAAAGCCGTATCATTGCGCGCTTTCCGTACGACAAAAGTGATCGCCATGACCCAAACGTTTATTCCCGGCAAAGATGCCGCCCTGGAAGATTCCATCGCTCGCTTCCAGCAAAAATTGCTCGACCTCGGATTTGATATCGAAGAGGCCTCGTGGCTGAACCCGGTGCCGCACGTGTGGTCCGTTCACATTCGCGATAAGGAATGCGCGCTGTGCTTTACTAATGGTAAAGGCGCCACCAAAAAGGCAGCCCTCGCCTCCGCGCTGGGCGAATATTTCGAGCGCCTGTCCACCAACTATTTTTTCGCTGACTTCTGGTTAGGCGACACTATCGCTAATGGCCCGTTCGTTCACTACCCGAACGAAAAGTGGTTCCCGCTGACCGAAGACGACGAGGTCCCGGAAGGCCTGCTGGATGCTCGTCTGCGCGCGTTCTACGATCCGGACGATCAGCTGACGGCCAGCATGCTGGTGGATCTGCAATCCGGTAATGATGAGCGCGGCGTGTGCGGCCTGCCCTTTACCCGCCAGTCCGACGGCGAAACGGTCTATATTCCTATGAATATCGTCGGCAACCTGTATGTCTCCAACGGCATGTCCGCCGGCAACACCCGTAATGAAGCTCGCGTGCAGGGCCTGTCCGAAGTCTTTGAGCGCCACATCAAAAATCGCATCATCGCCGAAAGCATCAGCCTGCCGGAGATCCCGGCGGAGGTCATGGCGCGCTATCCGGGCGTCGTGGAGTCGATCGCCAAACTGGAAGCCGAAGGTTTCCCGATCTTTGCCTATGATGGCTCGCTGGGCGGCAAGTATCCGGTTATCTGCGTCGTGCTGTTTAACCCGGCAAACGGCACCTGCTTCGCCTCTTTCGGCGCCCACCCGGACTTCGGCGTGGCGCTGGAGCGTACGGTCACCGAACTGCTGCAGGGCCGTAGCCTGAAAGATCTCGACGTCTTCACGCCGCCGACCTTCGACGATGAAGAAGTCGCCGAGCACGCTAACCTCGAAACCCACTTTATCGACTCCAGCGGCCTGATTTCCTGGGATATGTTCAAGCAGGATGCCGACTATCCGTTCGTGGACTGGAGCTTCTCCGGCACCACAGAAGAAGAGTTCGCCACCCTGATGGCCATCTTCAAGGCCGAAGATAAAGAAGTATATATCGCCGACTACGAGCACCTGGGCGTTTACGCCTGCCGTATCATCGTCCCGGGGATGTCGGATATTTACCCAGCGGAAGATCTGTGGCTGGCGAACAACAGCATGGGCGCTCATCTGCGCGACACCATTCTGTCCCTGCCGGGCAGCGAGTGGGAAAAAGAAGATTACCTGGCGCTGATCGAGCAGATGGACGATGAGGGTCTGGATGATTTCACCCGCGTTCGCGAACTGCTGGGCCTCGCCACCGGCAAAGACAACGGCTGGTATACCCTGCGCGTCGGGGAGCTGAAAGCCATGCTGGCCCTGGCCGGCGGCGATCTGGAGCAGGCGCTGATCTGGACCGAGTGGACCATGGAATTCAACGCTTCGGTCTTCAGCGCCGAACGTGCTAACTACTATCGCTGCCTGCAGACCCTGCTGCTGCTGAGCCAGGAAGAGGAGCGTCAGCCGCTGCAATACCTGAACGCCTTCATCCGTATGTACGGCGCCGAGGCGGTCGAAGCCGCCAGCGCGGCGCTGAGCGGGGAAGCGCCGTTCTATGGCCTCCAGGCTGTCGACAGCGATCTGCAGGCCTTCCCGGCCCATCAGTCGCTACTGAAGGCTTATGAAAAACTGCAGCGGGCGAAGGCAGCGTTCTGGGCAAAATAAGCCCTAAGCGCGCCATCGTGGTTGCCAACAACGGAGCCCAATGTGGCTCCGTTGATTTCACCTGACGAGGTGGCCACTATAGTTTGTAGTTGTAAAGTTAATTAATAGTAAATAACGCGCATATAACATTTACCATTCGTTAATTTTAAATAAAATACTCCATATTAATTAACTCAAGAAATGGCGTAAAAACGAAAAAATTCAACATAATTTATAAATTTTAAAATTTATTTTCCTCATAATATTCAATCACTTAATTCAATAAATCACAAAAACCACACACTAAAAAGGCATATAGTTCCGGTGAGATATGATCTATATCAATTTCCCTTCTATAATGCTTTGTTAGTATCTCACCGCCAACTTATATAAAGAGAGAGTTAGTGTGAAAGCTGACAACCCTTTTGATCTTTTGCTCCCTGCCGCGATGGCGAAAGTCGCCGAAGAAGCAGGTGTCTATAAAGCAACGAAGCATCCGATGAAGACCTTTTATCTGGCGATCACCGCTGGCGTTTTCATCTCCATCGCTTTCGTATTCTATATCACCGCGACCACCGGCACTGCCGCGATGCCTTATGGGATTGCCAAGCTTATCGGTGGGGTCTGTTTTTCCCTGGGTCTGATTCTGTGCGTTATCTGCGGCGCTGACCTCTTTACCTCTACGGTATTGATCGTGGTGGCGAAAGCCAGCGGTCGAATTACCTGGGGGCAACTGGCAAAAAACTGGCTCAACGTCTATTTTGGTAACCTGGTGGGCGCACTGCTGTTTGTGCTGCTGATGTGGTTATCAGGCGAATATATGACTTCCAACGGCGGTTGGGGGCTTAATGTCCTGCAGACCGCTGACCACAAAATGCACCATACTTTTGTGGAGGCCGTGAGCCTGGGTATCCTCGCTAACCTGATGGTTTGTCTCGCCGTATGGATGAGCTATTCCGGTCGTAGCCTGATGGATAAAGCGATGATCATGGTCCTGCCGGTAGCGATGTTCGTTGCCAGCGGCTTTGAGCACAGCATCGCCAACATGTTTATGATCCCGATGGGTATCGTAATCCGCAACTTTGCAAGCCCGGAATTCTGGACCGCAATCGGTTCGACTCCGGAAAGTTTCTCTCACTTGACCGTTATGAACTTCATCACTAATAACCTGATTCCGGTAACTATCGGGAACATTATCGGCGGGGGTCTGCTGGTCGGGTTGACATACTGGGTCATTTACCTGCGTGGCAATGACCATCACTAAGGGTTGTTTCAGGCAGTAAATAAAAAATCCACTTAAGAAGGTAGGTGTTACATGTCCGAGCTTAATGAAAAGTTAGCCACAGCCTGGGAAGGTTTTGCGAAAGGTGACTGGCAGAATGAAGTCAACGTCCGTGACTTTATTCAGAAAAACTACACCCCATATGAAGGCGACGAATCCTTCCTGGCTGGCGCGACTGAAGCGACCACCAAGCTGTGGGACACCGTAATGGAAGGTGTAAAACAGGAAAACCGCACTCACGCGCCTGTTGATTTTGACACTGCCCTGGCTTCCACCATCACCTCTCACGACGCAGGCTATATCGAGAAAGGTCTGGAAAAAATCGTTGGTCTGCAGACCGAAGCGCCGCTGAAACGTGCGATCATCCCGTTTGGTGGTATTAAAATGGTTGAAGGTTCCTGCAAAGCGTACAATCGCGAACTGGACCCGATGCTGAAAAAAATCTTCACCGAGTACCGTAAAACTCACAACCAGGGTGTTTTCGACGTCTATACTCCGGACATCCTGCGCTGCCGTAAATCCGGCGTACTGACCGGTCTGCCGGATGCTTACGGCCGTGGTCGTATCATCGGTGACTACCGTCGCGTTGCGCTGTACGGTATCGACTTCCTGATGAAAGACAAATTCGCCCAGTTCAACTCACTGCAAGCGAAACTGGAAAGCGGCGAAGATCTGGAAGCGACCATCCGTCTGCGTGAAGAAATTGCTGAACAGCACCGTGCGCTGGGCCAGATCAAAGAGATGGCGGCTAAATATGGCTACGACATCTCCGGTCCGGCAACCACCGCTCAGGAAGCTATCCAGTGGACCTACTTCGGTTACCTGGCTGCCGTGAAATCTCAGAACGGCGCGGCAATGTCCTTCGGTCGTACCTCCAGCTTCCTGGATATCTACATCGAACGTGACCTGCAGGCGGGTAAAATCACCGAGCAAGACGCGCAGGAAATGGTTGACCACCTGGTCATGAAACTGCGTATGGTTCGCTTCCTGCGTACCCCGGAATACGATGAACTGTTCTCCGGCGACCCGATTTGGGCAACGGAATCCATCGGCGGTATGGGCGTTGACGGCCGTACTCTGGTGACCAAAAACAGCTTCCGCTTCCTGAACACCCTGTACACCATGGGGCCGTCTCCGGAGCCGAACATCACTATCCTGTGGTCTGAAAAACTGCCGCTGAGCTTCAAGAAATTCGCGGCTAAAGTGTCCATCGATACCTCTTCTCTGCAGTATGAGAACGATGACCTGATGCGTCCGGACTTCAATAACGACGACTACGCTATCGCATGCTGCGTAAGCCCGATGGTTGTTGGTAAGCAAATGCAGTTCTTCGGTGCTCGCGCCAACCTCGCGAAAACCATGCTGTACGCTATCAACGGCGGCGTGGATGAAAAACTGAAAATGCAGGTGGGTCCGAAATCTGAACCGATCAAAGGCGACGTCCTGAACTTCGACGAAGTCATGGAGCGCATGGATCACTTCATGGACTGGCTGGCTAAACAGTACGTCACTGCGCTGAACATCATCCACTACATGCACGACAAGTACAGCTACGAAGCCTCTCTGATGGCGCTGCACGACCGTGACGTTATCCGCACCATGGCGTGTGGTATCGCGGGTCTGTCCGTTGCTGCTGACTCCCTGTCTGCTATCAAATATGCGAAAGTTAAACCGATTCGTGACGAAGACGGTCTGGCTGTTGACTTCGAAATCGAAGGCGAATATCCGCAGTTTGGTAACAACGATGCTCGCGTCGATGACATGGCCGTTGACCTGGTTGAACGTTTCATGAAGAAAATTCAGAAACTGCACACCTACCGCAACGCGATCCCGACTCAGTCTGTTCTGACCATCACCTCTAACGTGGTATATGGTAAGAAAACCGGTAACACCCCAGACGGTCGTCGCGCTGGCGCGCCGTTCGGACCAGGTGCTAACCCGATGCACGGTCGTGACCAGAAAGGCGCTGTTGCCTCTCTGACCTCCGTAGCGAAACTGCCGTTTGCTTACGCGAAAGATGGTATCTCTTACACCTTCTCTATCGTACCGAACGCGCTGGGTAAAGATGACGAAGTTCGTAAGACCAACCTGGCGGGTCTGATGGATGGTTACTTCCACCACGAAGCGTCCATCGAAGGTGGTCAGCACCTGAACGTGAACGTGATGAACCGCGAAATGCTGCTCGACGCGATGGAAAACCCGGAAAAATATCCGCAGCTGACCATCCGCGTATCTGGCTACGCTGTACGTTTTAACTCCCTGACTAAAGAACAGCAGCAGGACGTTATTACCCGTACCTTCACTCAGACCATGTAATTCCCTGTCTGACTGAAAAAGCGTACAATAAAGGCCCCACATCAGTGGGGCCTTTTTAACAAGCAATCCCCGCCCTAGCCTGCTTTGCCAGTTATCTATACTTTGGGTATCTGTCAAAACAGACTCGACACAGCCGCTGAGCTGTGCACCAACACGGCCCCGGATGGGCCACATCTGGAGAAAACACCGCAATGTCAGTTATTGGTCGCATTCACTCCTTTGAATCCTGTGGCACCGTTGATGGCCCGGGCATCCGCTTTATTACCTTTTTCCAGGGCTGCCTGATGCGTTGCCTGTACTGCCATAACCGTGATACATGGGATACCCACGGCGGCAAAGAAATCACCGTTGAAGAGCTCATGAAAGAGGTGGTGACCTATCGTCACTTTATGAATGCTTCCGGCGGCGGCGTCACCGCATCGGGCGGTGAGGCGATCCTGCAGGCGGAGTTTGTTCGCGACTGGTTCCGCGCCTGTAAGAAAGAAGGTATTCATACCTGTCTCGATACCAACGGCTTTGTCCGTCGCTACGATCCGGTTATCGACGAACTGCTGGAGGTAACAGACCTGGTGATGCTGGATCTCAAGCAGATGAATGATGAGATTCACCAGAACCTGGTCGGCGTCTCTAACCATCGTACGCTGGAATTCGCCCAGTATCTGGCGAAGAAGAATATCAATGTCTGGATCCGCTACGTGGTGGTTCCGGGCTGGTCAGACGATGATGACTCCGCGCACCGCCTGGGTGAATTTACCCGCGATATGGGCAATGTCGAAAAAATCGAGCTGCTGCCCTACCATGAGCTGGGCAAACACAAATGGGTAGCGATGGGCGAAGAATACAAGCTGGACGGCGTCCATCCGCCGAAGAAAGAGACCATGGAGCGGGTAAAAGGCATCCTTGAGCAGTATGGTCATAAAGTGATGTACTAATCCCACCCGGGCCGGTGAAGCACCTATGCCGGCCTGCAACGGCGTGGGAAGCCGTGTCCGTCCAGCCGTTTCTCATGCAAAGCGGCAGGTTGGCTGTACAGCAGCAAGCTTAGGTAATTGAAGCGGATGACGCGCAGCATGCGCTGCGCGTTACAGGATCAGGCGTGCGCCACCGGCGTTGGATGATGCCCGGCTTTGCGCAGCAGGGTCAGCAGATAGATAAACGACACGCTGGCGATCATGATAAACAGCAGGTTATCCGAGAAGTTCTGCATCAGCATCGCCGTCAGCGTCGGGCCCAGCAGGCTGCCGATGGTATAGCTCATCAGCAGCGCCTGGTTCATCGCCACCAGCTGATGGTGCTCCACTTTCTCACAGGCCCAGGCCATCGCCACCGGATACAGCGTGAAACCGGATGCCCCAAGCACAAACAGCGCCGGCGCCATTGCCGCCTGGCTGAGCATCGCCAGACATCCCAGAATCACCACAAAAACCTGCACCCGCAGCACCAGCAGGCGACCGTAGCGGTCTGCCAGCCGCCCTACCGGCCATTGGCCGAGGATCCCCGCGCTCACCATCACCGCCATCCAGAAGCCAATGCCGGCGTCGCTGACGCCCTGATGGTTCAGCCACAGCGGCATCAGGCCATACAGCGAACCGAGGACAATCCCCGAGATAATACAGCCATTGACCCCGTGGCGCGCCTGGCGCAGCTTAAGCATCGGCCAGATCCGTACCGTTTCATGCGGCTCTTCGGCCTGCCCCATAATGCGGGTAAACAGCAGCGGCAGGATCGCCGCCAGCGCCAGGCCCGTCACCCACGGCAGGACGCTCATTAAATCTGTGGGTAGTTTACTGACCATCAGCTGGCCCAGTACGGTCCCGACGTAATAAACCATCATGTACGCCGCCAGCAGACGACCGCGGCTGCGAGAAGTGCCGCTGCAGACCAGCGCGCTTTCCACTACCACCCAAATCATCGCGCAGCCTACGCCGGCGATAAACCGCCAGCTCAGCCACGTCCAGAAGCCCACGGTGATCCCCAGCCCTACGCAGCCGACGGCGAAGATTAACGACGCGAGATAATAGCTGCGGTTAAACCCCAGGCGCTTGATCACCCAGCCGGCAAGCAACGTACCGGCCAGGTTGCCGGTAAAATAAGATGACCCCACCATGCCGACCTGCCAGGTTGGCATATTTTCATGGGCGAGCCACAGCGGGACGAGCGTATTCAGCACCGCTATCGCCAGGGTCAGTAAAAGCAGGCCACAGAGCAGCATTTGCACTGGCCGGGTGTAGATGGTCATGGGTAAAAACCGTGAGGAATGTTCAGATCGCGAGCGCATCATGCCACCGCTAAAAACATTGTCAATCCACCTGAAATCAGGCCTGACGCGGTTTTGCAGGGCACGATAGAAGTTTTTTATCCACAGAAGGGGGAAAGGTGAGGCAACAAATAATACGCTATTGTTTTTCTTAATTTATTAATAAATCCCGGCGTTAATTTCAGTCGAAAAATTTCATCTATCAACAGCACGTTTTCATCATGCCGGCACGCCTGCGCCGGCATGATGACGCTGATTAACTGGCGATAGCCATCCCGACGGTCATATGCAGACCATAGAATACGCCGCGGCCAATCATCTCTCCCGCCAGCACCAGAACAAACGCCAGGCCGAGCAGCGAGAGCGCCGGCTTGCGGCCGCGAATCTGCGGCACGTACCAGCAGGCCAGGGCCAGCGCCAGCAGCACCACGCGCCAGGCCATAAGCAGCCCATAATCCGGCACCAGGGCGGAGGCCTGCTGAATTGAGCTGCGGATGGTGGCAAGTTCACTTCCCTGCATCACGACCACCATAATACTGACCAGCAGCGCCAGCAAACTAACCACCGGCAGCAGGCGCATCGCCCAACCGTCGACGCCTGCGACGCGCAGCAGCAGATAGCCCAGCAGCGGGCCGCCGATAAACAGCGTCAGGAAGAAGCTCAGCGGCGTCCAGACGGTATACCAGGTCGGCACCGTGTCGATGGTGTTATAGACCCGCACCATCATCCAGACGAAGATCACCCCCAGCGCCATGGTCACTACCAGCCACAGGCTACGCAGTCCGGCAGGCAGCTTTTTGCACACGGCCAGCAGCCAGCCAATCCCGCCAATGGCGAAGAAGATCGCCCCGCTGGCTATCTCATTACTCAGCGACGAGGCCCCCACGCGATTGAGCGAGTTAAAGGCCCGCAGCGGCGAACCGAGGTGCATTGTCGAGGCGATAAACCCGATCCCCATCAATACCCACAGGCCGAACATGCTGCCCACCACGCGCTGCTCCTGCTCACGGGGAAGCTTACCCGTCATCAGCGTCAGCGCCAGGACGATGAAGCCGCCCGCGACGCACTGGCCGAAGACCGTAAAGATCATCAGCGGCCATTCATGCCATCCGTTTCCCATCTCACACCTCCTTCGGGTTCGCCAGGTAACCAGTGGTATCGCCACACGGCCGGGCATTGGCGTTAGGTTTGATCACGATGCTCGGCCGGGTAAAGTGCGCCGAAGGCAGCGGCGCCACCGCCGCCAGCTGGCCGTGCTTAGCGCGCAGTTCGGCAATCGGCCCGAAATCGAGCGCCCGCAACGGGCAGGACTCGACGCAGATCGGCTTTTTCCCTTCGGCGACGCGCTCGTGGCAGCCGTCGCACTTAGTCATATGGCCTTTATCGGCGTTATACTGCGGCGCGCCGTACGGACAGGCCATATGGCAGTAACGGCAGCCAATGCAGACCTCTTCGTTGACCACCACAAAACCGTCTTCGCGCTTGTGCATCGCACCGCTCGGGCAGACTTTGGTGCAGGCTGGATCTTCGCAGTGGTTACAGGCGATGGAGAGGTAATAGGCGAACACGTTCTGATTCCAGACGCCGTTATCCTCCTGCCAGTCGCCGCCGGCATATTCATAGATGCGGCGGAAGCTGACCTCCGGGGTCAAATTTTTGTAGTCCTTACAGGCCAGTTCGCAGGTCTTGCAACCGGTGCAACGGGCGGAATCAATAAAAAATCCATACTGAGTTGTCATCGGTTACTCCTTACAGCTTCTCAACCTGGACGAGGTTGGTATGCGACGGGTTTCCCTTCGCCAGTGGCGAGGGGCGCTGGGTGGTCAGCACGTTAATGCTGCCCGCCTGATCCACGCGCGAGGCGTCCGGGTTATACCAGGCCCCTTCCCCCAGCGCGACCACGCCGGGCATCATGCGTGGGGTCACCTTCGCTTCGATATGCACTTCCCCACGGTCGTTGAAGATGCGAATGCGATCGCCGTTGGCAATGCCGCGCTGGCGGGCATCGATCGGGTTAATCCACATCTCCTGCCGACAGGCGGCCTTCAGTACATCAACGTTGCCGTAGGTCGAGTGGACGCGAGATTTATAGTGGAAACCGGTCAGTTGTAGCGGGTATTTTGCCGTCAGCGGATCGTTGTAGTTTTCGAAGCCCGGGGTGTATATCGGCAGCGGATCGATGACATCCCCTTCCGGCAGCTCCCAGGTGGCGGCGATATTCGCCAGCGCCTGCGAATAGATTTCAATTTTTCCTGAAGGCGTGGTCAGCGGATTAGCCTGCGGATCCTCACGGAAGGCTTTGTAAGCCACATGGTGCCCTTGCGGATCGCGCTGCTTATAGATGCCCTGCTGACGGAAGGTGTCGAAATCCGGCAGGTCTGGAATCGCTTTGCGCGACTGCTCATACAGATAGCGCATCCAGCCTTCCTGGGTACGGCCTTCGGTAAATTTCTCCTCGACGCCAAGGCGCTTCGCCAGCTCGCTGGTCATCTCATAGATGGTTTTACATTCGAAACGCGGCTTGATGGCCTGGTCGGCAAAAATGACGTAGGACATGTTGCCGCAGGAGGCATCCAGCGCAAAATCCATCTGCTCAGAGGCGGTGCAGTCCGGCAGCAGAATATCGGCGTATTTCGCTGACGAGGTCATATGGCAGTCGATGACCACAATCATCTCGCACTTCTTATCGTCCTGCAGGATCTCGTGGGTGCGGTTGATCTCAGAGTGCTGGTTGATCAGGCAGTTGCCCGCATAGTTCCAGATCATTTTGATCGGCACATCGAGCTTATCTTTGCCACGCACCCCATCGCGCAGGGCGGTCATTTCCGGGCCGCGCTCAATCGCATCAGTCCACATAAACATCGAGATGCTGGTCTGAACCGGATTCTCCAGCGTCGGCATACGTTCAAACGGCAGACTGTAGGAGCCCTCGCGCGCGCCGCTATTGCCGCCGTTGATCCCGACGTTACCGGTCAGAATGGCGAGCATCGCGATAGCCCGGGTGGCGATTTCGCCGTTGGCATGACGCTGCGGCCCCCAGCCCTGGCTGATATAGGCCGGTTTAGCGGTGGCAATTTCCCGCGCCAGTTTAACAATGCGTTCGCGCGGAATACCGGTAATGGTCGAGGCCCACTCCGGCGTTTTGGCGATACCGTCAGTGCCCTCGCCAAGAATGTAAGCTTTGTAATGACCATTGGCTGGCGCACCGGCGGGCAGCGTTTTCTCGTCGTATCCCACGCAGTATTTATCGAGGAACGGCTGATCGACCAGATTCTCGGTGATCATCACCCACGCCAGACCCGATACCAGCGCCGCATCGGTGCCGGGGCGAATCGGGATCCATTCATCTTCGCGTCCGGCGCCGGTGTCGGTATAGCGCGGATCGATAATGATCATCCTGGCATTGGATTTCTGGCGCGCCTGCTCAAGATAGTAGGTCACCCCGCCGCCGCTCATCCGCGTTTCCCCGGGGTTGTTGCCGAACAGCACTACCAGCTGGCTGTTTTCAATATCCGACGGGCTGTTGCCATCTGCCCAACCGCCGTAGGTGTAATTCAACCCGGCAGCAATCTGCGCGGATGAATAGTCGCCGTAATGATTGAGATACCCGCCGCAGCAGTTCATCAGACGGGCAATCAGGGTTTTCCCCGGCGGCCAGGAGCGGGTCAGCGTGCCACCCAGCGTGCCGGTGCCGTAGTTCAGATAGATGGACTCGTTGCCGTAATCTTTAATCAGCCGCTGCGTCGTGCTGGCGATGATATCGAAAGCCTCTTCCCAGCTGATTTGCTCGAATTTACCCTCACCGCGTTTACCTACGCGCTTCATGGGGTATTTCAGCCGATCGGGGTTATAAACCCGGCGGCGCATAGAACGTCCGCGCAGGCAGGCGCGCACCTGATGCAGGCCGTCATAGTTATCGTCACCGGTATTATCGGTTTCAACGTATTTAATCGCGCCATCCACCACGTGCATGCGCAGCGGGCAGCGGCTACCGCAGTTGACGGTGCATGCGCTCCAGACCACCTTCTCACTGGCCGGGGCTGGCGTGTCGGCGGCATGGGCCATACGGGAAAAGGGTAACGTTAGTGCGTTGCTGGCCAGCGCCAGGCCGCCTATTGCCGTGGTTTTCATCAGACCACGGCGGCTTACCTCAGCAGCCAGTAAAGCATCGGGGGCTTTAATTTTCATGGATACTCGCTTTGGTTGCTCACAATAAACTGATAAGCGCTATATAGCCATATATATAATGCTTTGAAATATTATTAGTTTTTTATGCTGATTTAATCCAAAGGGAGTATCACTGCATTCGCGGAAGGGATTATTGCCCGGTATCAATAAGGGTGTAAAAAAAGCGCCCGCAGGCGCTTTTAAGGGAGATGGTAAAAATTAACCGATATATTCGAGGCCGCGCATATACGGGCGCAGGATTTCCGGGATCTCGATACGGCCATCGGCCTGCTGATAGTTTTCCATCAGCGCCACCAGCGTACGACCAACCGCCAGGCCAGAACCATTCAGGGTATGAACGAGACGGGTCTTCTTGTCGGACTTGCTGCGGCAGCGAGCCTGCATACGACGCGCCTGGAAATCCCAGACGTTAGAGCAGGAAGAGATCTCACGGTAGGTGTTCTGCGCCGGGACCCACACTTCGAGGTCATAGGTTTTGCAGGCGCTGAAGCCCATATCGCCGGTGCACAGCGCGACCTTACGGTACGGCAGGCCCAGCAGCTGCAGCACTTTCTCGGCGTGGCCGGTCATCTCTTCCAGCGCCGCCATGGAGTCTTCCGGACGGACAATCTGCACCATCTCAACTTTATCGAACTGGTGCATACGGATCAGACCGCGGGTGTCGCGACCATAAGAACCCGCTTCGGAACGGAAGCACGGCGTATGGGCGGTCATTTTGATCGGCAGATCGTCTTCATCGATAATTTCATCACGCACCAGGTTGGTCAGCGGCACTTCCGCCGTCGGGATCAGCGCGTAGTTGCTGCTGTCAGCCTCTTCTTCCAGCGGGCGAGTATGGAACAGGTCGCCGGCGAATTTCGGCAGCTGGCCGGTGCCATACAGGGTGTCCTGGTTTACCAGGTACGGGACATAGTTTTCGCTATAGCCATGCTGTTCAGTGTGCAGATCCAGCATGAACTGCGCCAGGGCGCGGTGCAGACGGGCCAGCTGGCCTTTCATCACCACGAAGCGCGAACCGGTGAGCTTAACGGCGGCGGCAAAATCCAGCCCGCCGTGCATTTCACCCAGCGTCACGTGATCGCGCACGTCAAAATCGAACTGGCGCGGCCTGCCCCAGCGGCTGACTTCAACGTTGTCGTTTTCGTCACGGCCAACCGGCACGTCATCGTGAGGAATATTCGGGATCGCCAGCGCGATATCGCGGATTTCCGCCAGCAGCGCTTCCAGCTCGGATTTTGCGGCATCCAGCTGTTCGCCGAGTTTGTTCACTTCCAGGCGTAATGGCTCGATGTCTTCCCCGCGCGCTTTCGCCTGGCCAATGGATTTCGATCGGGAGTTGCGCTCCGCCTGCAGGTTTTCCGTTTGCACCTGCAGAACTTTACGACGCTCTTCAAGCGCGCGAAGTTTATCTACATCCAGCTTAAAGCCCCGGCGTGCCAGTTTTTCTGCGACTGCGTCTGGCTCGGTACGCAGCAGATTGGGATCGAGCATGCTTATCCTGTGCTTATCGAATTAAAAAAAGAAAAGTGGCCGCAGGCTACGGCCACGGAAATAGTGTAATAACCTTACCGCAACGCCTCAATTAGCGGTAGCGTTTTATCGGGCTATTTTGATCCTGTTCAGCGAGCCAGGCGAGCTTTTCGCCAATTTTGCCCTCAAGCCCCCGGTTTGTCGGGTGATAATAGCGCGTTTGCGCCATTTCCTGCGGGAAGTACTGCTCGCCGGCGGCGTAGGCGTTAGGTTCGTCATGAGCGTAGCGATACTCCTGCCCGTAGCCCATCTCTTTCATCAGCTTCGTCGGCGCATTGCGCAGATGCACCGGAACGTCATAGTCCGGACGGTCTCGCGCATCGGCCAGCGCCGCTTTAAAGGCGGTGTAGACCGCATTGCTCTTCGGCGCGCAGGCCAGATAGACAATAGCCTGGGCAATCGCCCGTTCGCCTTCCGCCGGCCCGACGCGGGTGAAGCAGTCCCACGCCGATATGGCCACCTGCATCGCCCGCGGATCGGCGTTGCCGACGTCTTCCGAGGCAATCGCCAGACAACGGCGGGCAACATACAGCGGATCGCCCCCGGCGGTGATGATCCGCGCGTACCAGTAAAGCGCCGCGTCCGGCGCGCTACCGCGCACCGACTTATGCAGGGCGGAAATCAAATCGTAGAAACGGTCGCCTTTATTATCAAAGCGCGCGCTGCGCTCGCCGGCGATCTCGGTCAGCAGTTCCGCCTTCAGCACCCGCTTGCCCGCATCATCGCTCTCGGCCATATCGGCCATCATTTCCAGGGTATTCAGCGCCCGCCGCGCGTCGCCGTTCACCAGTTCGGCGATGGCCCTGCGGGTCTCATCCGGCAAAACGATATCCTGGCCGCCGTAGCCGCGGGTTTTATCGTTCATCGCCTGGTCAAGCACCCGCTCGATATCGTCGGTAGTGAGCGATTTCAGTAAATAGACGCGGGCGCGGGAGAGCAGCGCTGAGTTAAGCTCAAAGGAAGGGTTTTCGGTGGTCGCGCCAATAAAAGTGATAGTGCCATCTTCAATATGCGGCAGAAAGGCATCCTGCTGGCTTTTATTGAAGCGATGCACTTCGTCAACAAACAGAATCGTTCGTCGGCCGGCGTTGCGATTCTGCCGCGCGCGCTCAATGGCCTCGCGGATCTCTTTCACCCCGGAGGTCACCGCCGAGATCCTTTCGACATCGGCGCTGGCATAACGGGCGATAACTTCCGCCAGGGTAGTCTTGCCGGTACCCGGCGGCCCCCAGAGGATCATCGAATGCAGGTGCCCGGCTTCGATCGCCCGCGGCAGGGGTTTGCCCGGCGCCAGCAGGTGCTGCTGGCCAATATACTGCGCTAAATTTTCTGGCCGCATGCGAGCGGCCAGAGGTTGAAACGCGTTGTCGGAAAAATCGAGCGACAGATTGCTCACTTTCGCCTCTACTTACGTTGATCGTCCACCGTCACCCCTTTCGGCGGCGTAAAGGTGAACTTAGATGCGTCGACGGCGCCGTTCTGCTGCGATTTCAGCTGATAGCTGCTGCGCTGATCGTCCTGCTCGACGGCGCTGAATTGATGGATGGTGCCGTCCCGACCGACGTTGATCGTGAACTGCTTCAGGTTGCCGCTGCCGCTTTTCGGCGTCAGCACAAAATCATCGCCGTTTTGTTTGATATTGTACTGCTGCCAGTCGCTGGACTGGTTGCGGGCAATCAGCATAAACGGCGTGTTGCTGGTGGCGTCTTTCAGCCAGGTCGCCGTGGCCTGCTCGACGAACGGGTTATAGAACCACAGGGTTTTACCATCCGAAACGAGGACGCTCTCATCCGGCTGGGTCATATGCCAGTTAAACAGATTCGGGCGTTTTACCCACAGGTCGCCCTGTCCGTCCTGCACGGCGTTGCCGCTGCCGTCGGTGACTTTTTGCGTGAAGCTGGCATGGAAGCTGCTCACTTTATCAAGACGGCTTTTTAAGTCACTGGCCGCATCTGCCCAGACCTGGCTGACGACCATACCAGACAGTAATGCACAGGTGATTGCGAGTTTTTTCATTGTTCTTCCTTAATGTGCGTCACTCCCGACGCGGGAGCCTCTTCTGCCCCTAATGTAGGACCGCCAACGGCGGCGGGACAGAAGAATTGGCTGATTTTGCGCTTATTTACCCAACTTTGCACTCATTCAAAGGGCGGCGGCGCCAGTACTTCGCGGTTACCGTTATGGCCCTGCTCGCTGACAATGCCCTGCGCTTCCATCTGTTCGATGATACGCGCGGCACGGTTATAGCCAATGCGGAACTGGCGCTGCACCCCGGAAATCGACGCTTTACGCTTCTCGGTCACAAAGCTGACCGCCTGATCGAACAGCGGATCCAGCTCTTCACCGCCGTCGAAACCGCCGCCGCCGCCTTCGCTTTCGCTGTCGGAGGTAATGCCGTCAACATACTGCGGACGACCGCGGGCTTTCCAGTCCTGAACCACAGCGTGGACTTCCTGGTCGCGAACAAACGCCCCATGGACGCGCACCGGCGTGGTGGAGTTCGGCCCGGAGTAGAGCATATCCCCCATCCCCAGCAGCGATTCCGCACCGCCCTGATCGAGAATGGTACGCGAGTCAATTTTACTCGACACGGTAAAGGCGATACGCGTCGGAATGTTGGCCTTAATCAGACCGGTAATGACATCCACCGACGGACGCTGCGTCGCCAGCACCAGGTGGATCCCCGCCGCACGCGCTTTCTGCGCCAGGCGAGCGATCAGCTCTTCCACCTTCTTACCGACGGTCATCATCAGGTCGGCGAATTCGTCCACCAGCACCACTATGTACGGTAGCTTTTCCAGTACCGGGTGCATGGCGTCCATACTGTCGCCTGGCTTCCAGTATGGATCCGGGATCGGACGGCCCATGCGTGCCGCTTCAGCAATCTTCTCGTTATAGCCCGCCAGATTACGTACGCCCAGCGCCGACATCAGCTTGTAGCGACGTTCCATCTCGTTGACGCTCCAGCGCAGCGCATTGGCGGCGTCTTTCATGTCGGTGACCACTTCCGTCAGCAGATGCGGAATACCTTCGTAGACCGACAGCTCGAGCATTTTCGGGTCGATCATAATGAAACGCACATCTTCCGGCTGCGCTTTGTAGAGCATGCTGAGGATCATGGCGTTGACGCCGACTGACTTACCGGAACCGGTGGTACCGGCCACCAGCAGGTGCGGCATTTTCGCCAGATCGGCCACCACCGGATCGCCGGCGATGTCTTTACCCAGCACCACGGTCAGCGGCGACGGGTTATCACGGAACTTGCTGTTGTCGAGCACTTCACGCAGGTAGACGGTCTGGCGCTTTTTATTCGGCAGCTCAAGCCCGACATACGGTTTACCCGGGATCACTTCCACCACGCGCACGGCGACCGTGGACAGCGAACGCGCCAGATCCCGTGACAGGTTAGAGATTCGCGCCGCTTTGACGCCAGGCGCCAGATTCAGTTCGAAACGGGTGATCACCGGCCCCGGCGAGTAGTTCACCACATCCGCTTTAATGCGGAAGTCGGCGAGTCGCGCTTCCACCAGTCGTGCCATCTGCTCAAGAGCAAAGGTATCGACCGGCTCGACTTCACTGGGCGGCGGCGTGAGCAGATCCAGCGACGGCAGCGGCGTTGTCGGCTTTTGCAGCGGTCGACTATCGCCATTGCGCATCAGCAGCGGGTGGATCAGGCTCTCCTGCGGCGCAGGCGCGGCAGGCTGGTGCCCCTGCGGGGCAACCGGCTGTTGCGGCTGCACGGGCTGCGTCGCAGTCTGGTAAGGCTGCTGCGGCACTGGCTGAGGGTGTACCGGCTGGTGCTGCGCAGGTTGATAACCCTGCTGCGGAGCGGCGGCCGGTTGTTGATAGTGCTGGGCTGGCTGCTGCGGCTGTACTTCCGGTGTCGGCGTAAACAGCGGCTCGCTCGGACCCTCATTGACCAGCGTTTTCATCGGCGAGAATTCATAATCCGCCGGCGAGAACGGATTAGCGCCCGGCGGCTGCTCGGAGGCGTAGCGCTGCTGCTGGGTGGCGGCAAACTGGCGCGCCAGCTCCGCTTCCGCCGCGGCATCGGCGTCATCGTCATCAGTCGAGTTATCGTCTTCCCAGCGATGGCCATAGCGCTGCTGTTGAGTGGCGGCGAACTGGCGAGCCAGCTCATCCTGCTCCATAGCATCCGCTTCCTCATCCGAGAGCAGCTCATCATCATAATGGGGGTCGCGCTCGGCCTGCCGCGCGCGCTGTTCAGCTTCCCGCTGCGACGGTAGCTTGATGCCATAGGAGGCCAGTTCCCGACGCGTCGGGACACGAACGCGATTTGGCCGCGGTAGTTTTGGACCAATGCCCTCTTTCACCTGGACCCGCGGTCCGCTGGAGGCCGGGCTGAACAATGGCGCTGTCGCTGCGGACGCGGCGGTCGCCGTCTTCGCAGCGGCTGCGCCGCCGCTGGCAGCCGTTGCCTGATGCACTCCGGCCGCCACCGCAGAAACTACGGTTGACTCCACGGGCGGTTTGGACGGCGAGGCGGGCGGCGTCAGCGGTTTGGTGGCGATCGGACTTTCCGGCTCCGGAATAGGCTGATACCAGGAAGCCAGCAGCTCGCGTTCGCGCGCCCGCTTCTCTTCCACTTCCTCGAAATAATAGAGCGGCGGACGTTTCACTTCTTCCTGCACGACCTCAGGCTCTGGCTGCGCGGCAGGTACCGGCGCGGGCTCAGGCTGATACGCCTGCGGCGCAGGCTGACCGGCATGCGGATCGTAAGCCGGCTGCTGATACGGTGCAGGTTCGGGTTGATAGCCCTGCGGCGCAGGCTGGACAGCATGCGGATCGTAAACCGGCTGCTGATACGGCGCAGGCTCGGGTTGATACCCCTGCGGCGCAGGCTGAGCAACATGAGGATCGTAAACCGGCTGCTGATACGGCGCCGGCTCTGGATGATACCCTTGCGGCGCAGGCTGACCGGCATGCGGATCGTAAACCGGCTGCTGATACGGCGCAGGCTCGGGTTGATACCCCTGCGGCGCAGGCTGACCGGCATGCGGATCGTAAGTCGGCTGCTGATACGGCGCAGGCTCGGGTTGATACCCCTGCGGAGCCGGCTGACCGGCATACGGATCGTAAACCGGCTGCTGATAAGGCGCAGGCTCGGGTTGATACCCCTGCGGCGCAGGCTGGCCGGCATACGGATCGTAAACCGGCTGCTGATACTGCACTGGCTCAGGCTGATACGCCTGCGGTGCCGGCTGACCGGCATGAGGAGCATAAGCAGGCTGCTGATACGGTGCCGGCTCTGGCTGGTAGGGCTGCGGCGGGTAACCAGCTTCCGGCTGATAAACCGGCGCAGCGCCCTGATGACCAGCCGGTGATTCGGCCCACGGCTGCGGCGCGGCAGTGGCCGCCGCCGCTGCGCCCACCGGCTCAGCGATACTCTGGCCGTTCAGCAACGGATCGTAAGGGTCGAAATCGCCCGGGCGCGCGGCGCTGGCGCCGGAAAACAGTACATCGTCGGCGGCAACAGGCGCACCGCTGGCGCTGTACTGCACTGCCTCTTCCCCGTCATCCATCCGTTTGCCGGAGAAAAGCGCCGCGTCGGTTTTACGCCCCATGGGGTTGGTAAACTTCTCAGCGAGACGTTTACGCCGCGCCAGTGCGCTGCGCAAGATACGGGCGCGACGCGACTCCTGGGGGGTTGCCGCCTCTTCGTCGTCGTACTCTTCATCGTCGTCTTCGTATTCGCCTTCATCGACCCAGGTATCATCCCGACGGGTACGATTGCTGGCAAAGGTGAGTACGGACAGGATGCCGCCGCCCAGTTTTTCCGCAATGCTGACCCACGACCAGCCGGTAAACAGCGTCAGGCCGGCCGCCCAGATGCACAACAGCGCGATGGTGCCGCCGCTGCTGTGCAGCAGCGGTTGCAGGGTGGTGCTGAGCAGGCTGCCAATCACCCCGCCAGAGGCGAAGTACCAGATATCATCGGCGTTAATCGCCGCCAGACCGCAGGAGGTCAGGATCAGGGCTAACGCACCGATGAGGCGCAGCGAAACGGCGAAATAATCAATATATTCGTCATTTTCCTGATGCCGCCAGGCAAACCAGCATCCGCCGATGATGATCACCGGGATGGTGTAGGCCATGACGCCAAAAATGAAAAAGAGGGTATCGGCAAGCCACGCGCCGGGGGCGCCGCCTAAATTATGGATAGGCTCATGCCATGCCGTTTGCGACCAGCTTGGGTCCGAGGGGTTAAAGCTCAGTAATGCCGCCATCAGCCAGATGGCGAAGAGGGAGCAAAGGATGAGCATCGCCTCGAGGAGTCGGCGCCCGCTGCTGAGTTTGGTAAGTTTGACTTCTTTGTCTTCGGTGTATTCCTGGCTCAAGAAAGGCTCTCCAGGTATCAGGCTGTTTCCTGCCTGCTGCTAAAACGGACAACAGCGCCGGGTCTCCCCGGCACTGTTGCTGTATGGATTAACAGGAGTGTAATCAAACTACGTCGAGTTTGCACCTGTTCCGTGTTAGCGCGTCTTAATAACCAGACGATTACTTTGCTTGACTTCTTCCATTACCACATAGGTACGGGTGTCGTTAACGCCCGGCAGGCGCAGCAAGGTCTCGCCCAGTAATTTACGATACGCTGACATATCCGGTACGCGGGTTTTCAACAGATAGTCGAAATCACCGGAAACCAGATGACACTCTTGAATTTCTTCAAGTTTTTGCACTGCGGCGTTAAATTGCTCAAACACATCCGGTGCGCCACGATTCAGAGTAATCTCAACAAATACCAGAAGTGATGCATCCAGATAATGCGGGTTGAGCAGCGCCGTATAGCCCTGAATAAAACCCTGTCTTTCAAGACGACGCACACGCTCAAGGCAAGGCGTCGGAGAAAGTCCCACCCGTTTAGAAAGCTCGACGTTAGAAATTCGCCCATCTTTTTGCAATTCATTCAGGATGTTACGATCAATGCGGTCGAGATCTTTGCCAGGGCGCTTCTTGCTATCTACCATTATTATTGTCTCTCTGTATTCCTTCCCTACTCCTGTTCCGGCTCTGTGCCTTCACTGCCAGAGCCCATCCTGTTATTACCCGTACGACATTGGGTAACCCAGGGGTACGTGAGAAGCCCGTTGCCTGACGGCAGTCACCGACATCACGCATGGCGTCTGTCCACACCATGCGTAGATTTCGTTAACCCGGATAAAAATGGCATTTGCGTGCATGAAAATTCGCCGCACGCCAAATACTGCTTTTCTTCTTCCTTGAATGTTTTCGCAAAAGCACAGGGGATTGTCAAAGCAAAACATCGATTTTTAGTACAAGATGCCAGATATTCATCATCTACCCTGGTTGATTCTCATTTTTTCGTCTTATAATTGTCCCGCCAACAGTAGAAATAGTTATATTCCTTGCCGGGAAAATCGCCAATTCATCGGCCGCTTCTATTGCACACATCGTTAACAAAATCGCTGCGCTCTTTTTTTACGACAACAAATTCCCTACAATCCCAGCCCAATGTATGCCAATTATTATGGGGATCTCATGGGCACAGCCAAACACAGTAAACTGCTTATCCTTGGTTCTGGACCTGCGGGATACACCGCGGCGGTCTATGCCGCACGCGCCAACCTGCAGCCGGTGCTGATCACCGGGATGGAAAAAGGCGGTCAGCTGACCACCACGACGGAAGTGGAAAACTGGCCAGGCGATCCGAACGATTTGACCGGTCCGCTGCTGATGGAGCGCATGCACGAGCATGCCGCGAAATTTGAAACCGAGATTATTTTCGACCATATCAGCCGCGTCGATCTGCAAAACCGGCCGTTCCGTCTGACCGGCGACAGCGGCGAATACACCTGTGACGCGTTGATTATCGCCACCGGCGCTTCCGCCCGTTACCTGGGCCTGCCTTCCGAAGAAGCCTTCAAGGGCCGCGGCGTTTCCGCCTGCGCCACCTGTGACGGATTCTTCTATCGCAACCAGAAAGTAGCGGTGATCGGCGGCGGCAACACCGCGGTTGAAGAGGCTCTGTATCTGTCAAACATCGCCTCTGAGGTACACCTCATCCACCGTCGCGATTCCTTCCGTGCGGAAAAAATCCTCATCAAACGCCTGATGGACAAAGTGGCAAGCGGCAACATCGTGCTGCATACCGATCGCACCCTCGAAGAGGTGACCGGCGACCAGATGGGCGTCAGCGGCCTGCGTCTGCGCGATACCAAAAACAGCGACAACGTCGAGTCCCTGGAAGTAGCCGGTCTGTTTGTCGCCATCGGCCACAGCCCGAACACCGCCATCTTTGAAGGTCAGCTGGAGCTGGAGAACGGCTACATCAAAGTGCAGTCCGGTATCCATGGCAATGCGACCCAGACCAGCATCCCGGGCGTGTTCGCCGCCGGCGATGTCATGGACCATATTTATCGTCAGGCTATCACCTCCGCCGGCACCGGCTGCATGGCGGCGCTGGACGCTGAACGTTACCTCGACGGTCTGGCTGACGCCTGCAAATAATCTTTACAAGTCAGTAACAAAGGTAAAGAAGGCGACGAAAAGTCGCCTTTATTTTTGCCGCGATGTAACATTGCCGTGCCCAATATTCCGATAACGACACCTGCAAAGCGCGCAATGAATAAAACCCGTCAACAAGAGTTAACCCGCTGGTTAAAACAGCAAAGCATTATCTCCCGTCGCTGGTTGATGATTTCCCGCCTCCTTGGCGTGGCGAGCGGTCTGCTGATCGTGGCGCAGGCCTGGTTCCTGGCGCGGATCCTGCATCGAATGGTGATGGAGAATATTCCTGCGACCGCCCTGCTGCTGCCGCTAACCCTGCTGGTGCTGACCTTTGTGCTGCGCGCCTGGGTGGTCTGGCTGCGTGAACGGGTCGGCTTTCAGGCCGGGCAGCATATTCGCTATGAAATTCGCCGCCAGGTGCTCGACCGCCTCCAGCAGGCGGGCCCGGCGTGGATCCAGGGCAAACCGGCTGGCAGTTGGGCTACGCTTATCCTCGAGCAGATCGACGATATGCATGACTATTATGCCCGCTACCTGCCGCAAATGACGCTGGCGGCCTGCGTACCGCTGCTGATCGTTATCACTATTTTCCCGATTAACTGGGCCGCCGCGTTGATCCTCCTCGGCACCGCCCCGCTGATCCCGCTTTTCATGGCGCTGGTCGGGATGGGCGCCGCCGATGCCAACCGGCGTAACTTCAAGGCGCTGGCCCGCCTCAGCGGCCACTTCCTCGACCGCCTGCGCGGCATGGAAACCCTGCGTATTTTTCACCGCGGTCAGGCAGAAATCGATAATATTCGCGACGCCTCGCAGGATTTTCGCCAACGCACCATGGAAGTCCTGCGCCTGGCGTTCCTCTCCTCCGGGGTACTGGAATTTTTCACCTCGCTCTCCATTGCGCTGGTGGCGGTCTATTTTGGCTTCTCATACCTTGGCGAGCTGAACTTCGGCCACTATGGCGCGGGCGTCACGCTGATGGCGGGCTTCCTGACGCTGATCCTCGCCCCGGAATTTTTCCAGCCGTTACGTGACCTGGGCACCTTCTACCATGCCAAAGCCCAGGCCGTGGGCGCCGCAGACAGCCTGAAAACGTTTATGGAAACCCCATTGACCCAGCTGGAGCGCGGCGAAAAAACCTTAAATGACAACGATCTGATTGGCGTGGAAGCGCGCGACCTGCTGATTAAATCTCCCGAAGGGAAAGTCCTGGCCGGGCCGCTTAACTTTTCACTGCCTGCAGGCGCGCGGGTGGTGCTGGTGGGTCAGAGCGGCTCCGGGAAAAGTTCACTGCTGAACACCCTGCTCGGCTTTTTGCCCTATGAGGGTTCGCTGAAGGTCAATGGCGTGGAGCTGCGCGAGCTGGACGCCGATCGCTGGCGTCGCCTGTTAAGCTGGGTGGGGCAGAATCCCCAGCTTCCTGCCGCCACGCTGCGGGAAAATGTGCTGCTGGCGTGGCCGGAAGCCAGCGATGCCCAGCTTCGACTGGCGCTGGACAAGGCCTGGGTGAGCGAGTTTATCGCTCTGCTGCCGGATGGGATCCATACCGCCGTGGGCGATCAGGCGGGCCGTCTGTCGGTCGGCCAGGCGCAGCGTATCGCGGTCGCCCGCGCGCTGTTGGTGCCGTGCCGCCTGCTGCTGCTAGATGAACCCGCCGCCAGCCTCGACGCCCACAGCGAACAACGGGTCATGCAGGCATTGACCCACGCCTCCACCCAGCAAACCACGCTGCTGGTTACCCATCAGCTTGAGGGACTGGCGGACTGGGATGCCGTCTGGGTGATGCAGGACGGACAGATTATCGAACAAGGCGACTACGCCACGCTGGCCCGCGCCGGCGGGGTCTTCTCGGCGCTGCTGGCCCATCGTCAGGAGGAGATTTAAATGCGCGCGCTCTTACCCTATCTGGCACTGTACAAACGCCACAAATGGATGCTGCTGCTCGGCATCGTACTGGCTATTGTGACCCTGCTGGCCAGTATCGGCCTGCTGACGCTCTCCGGCTGGTTTCTCTCCGCCTCTGCGGTGGTGGGCGTCGCCGGGATCTACAGTTTTAACTATATGCTGCCCGCCGCGGGCGTCCGCGGCGCAGCGATTATCCGGACCGCCGGACGCTACTTCGAGCGTCTGGTCAGCCACGACGCCACCTTCCGCGTGCTACAGCACCTGCGCGTCTTCACCTTCAGCAAACTACTCCCCCTCTCTCCGGCGGGGCTGGCGCGCTTTCGCCAGGGTGAACTGCTCAACCGCGTGGTAGCCGACGTCGACACCCTGGATCATCTCTACCTGCGGGTCATTTCGCCGCTGGTCGGCGCGCTGGTGGTGATTGTGGTGGTGACCTGCGGATTAAGCCTGCTCGATGTCACCCTCGCGCTAACGCTCGGCGGTATCATGCTGGTGACCCTGCTGGTTATGCCGCCGCTGTTCTATCGCGCCGGTAAACCGGCCGGAGAGAGTATGACCCAGCTGCGCGGCCAGTATCGGCAACAGCTTACCGCCTGGCTGCAGGGCCAGGCGGAGCTGATGGTGTTTAACGCCAGCGACCGCTATCGCGCGCAAATGGAAAAGACCGAGCTCAGTTGGCAGGAGGCGCAGCGTCGCCAGGCCGAGCTGACCGCGCTTTCGCAGGCGCTGATGCTGTTGATCGGCGGTATCGCCGTGGTGGCCATGCTCTGTCTGGCCTCAGACGGCGTCGGCGGCAACAGTCAGCCCGGGGCGCTGATCGCCCTGTTCGTCTTCTGCGCCCTGGCGGCTTTCGAAGCCCTGGCGCCCGTCACCGGCGCTTTCCAGCATTTAGGTCAGGTGATCGCCTCCGCGCTGCGGATCTCGCAGATCACTGACCAGCAGCCGGAAGTCTCCTTCGTCGAGGGCGAGGCCAGCAAGCCTGCGCAGGTGGCCTTAGCTTTCAGGCAGGTCACCTTCCGCTACCCGCAGCAGTCCTCCCCCGCTCTGGAGAACATCTCCCTGCAGATTGCCGCCGGGGAACATATTGCTATTCTTGGCCGAACCGGCTGCGGAAAGTCGACGCTGTTGCAGTTACTCACCCGCGCATGGGATCCGGCGCAGGGTGAAATATTGCTCAACGACCAGCCGCTGTCCGGGCTCAGCGAAGCCACCCTGCGGCAGTCAATGAGCGTGGTGCCGCAGCGCGTGCACCTGTTCAGCGCCACCCTGCGCGACAACCTGCTGCTGGCGGCGCCTGAGGCTGATGACACTCTGCTCTGCGCCACCCTTGAGAAGGTAGGCCTGGAAAAACTGCTGGAAGATGGCGGACTTAACGGCTGGCTGGGCGAAGGCGGACGCCAGCTTTCCGGCGGCGAACTGCGCCGGCTGGCCATTGCCCGCGCGCTGCTCCACGATACGCCGCTGATGCTGCTGGACGAACCGACAGAAGGTCTGGATGCGGCCACCGAAAGCCAGATCCTGCATCTGCTGGCGGAAGTCTTACGCGAGAAAACCGTGCTGATGGTCACCCACCGCCTGCGAGGCCTGGCGCGTTTTAATCAGATAATAGTCATGGACAACGGCCAGATAATTGAGCAAGGTAGTCACGCGGAGCTGCTCGCTAAACAGGGCCGGTACTTCCAGTTTAAACAGCGTCTGTAGGCTATTATCTAATTTTTGCTGATGCGTATTGAGGTTAAAATGCGTCTGGTTCAGCTCTCCCGGCATTCTATCGCCTTCCCTTCTCCGGAAGGCGCCCTGCGTGAACCTAACGGCCTGCTGGCGCTCGGCGGCGATCTGAGCCCCGCGCGCCTGCTGATGGCCTATCAGCGTGGTATTTTTCCCTGGTTTTCCCCGGCGACCCGATCCTCTGGTGGTCGCCCGATCCCCGCGCGGTGCTCTGGCCGGAACAGTTCCATCTCAGCCGCAGCATGAAGCGCTTTCATCAGCGTTCGCCCTACCGCGTCACGCTCACCCACGCCTTTGGCGAGGTGATTGAGGGCTGCGCCAGCGATCGTGACGAAGGCACCTGGATAACCAGCAGCATCGTTCGCGCCTACCACCAGCTGCATGAGCTGGGGCATGCCCACTCCATTGAAGTCTGGCAGGAGAATACTCTGGTGGGGGGAATGTACGGCGTGGCACAGGGGGCGCTGTTTTGCGGCGAGTCGATGTTCAGCCGGGCGGAAAATGCCTCCAAAACCGCGCTGCTGGTATTTTGCCAGGACTTTGCGCAGAGCGGCGGTAAATTAATTGACTGTCAGGTGCTGAACAACCATACCGCATCATTAGGCGCGGTGGATATTCCCCGCCGCGATTATCTGGACTATCTGTCAGTATTACGCGGCTACCGTCTGCCCGAGCGATTTTGGGTACCGCGGGTGCTATTTCCGGGCGGACAATAAAATGTTTTCAGCACATTTTGCGTCAGGATGGTATAATTGCGCGGTAGAGTAGCTTCTGCCTGTTGCCCCGCCGCCGTTTGGGAATAATAAGAGTCAGATAACGCCCATCGTTCTGTCACTCCCCTTTACGTTTGCGCCTGTCACGCGGCATAGCCGTGTGTGTCCCGGGCAATGCGCCAAAACTACTTCGGCGATTCATACCCGTCATATTTCCATTGCCGGCGTGCTGACTGCGCGCCTTGCGGCAAGGTGAATGATTCAGGGTAGACACGTAAAACTTTACTTACATGATGAACTTCGGCATTATCTTGCCGGTTCAAAACTACGGTAGTGATACCCCAGAGGACTAGATGGCCAAAGAAGACAATATTGAAATGCAGGGCACCGTACTTGAAACGTTGCCTAACACTATGTTCCGCGTAGAACTGGAAAACGGTCACGTGGTAACCGCGCATATCTCCGGTAAAATGCGTAAAAACTACATCCGCATTCTGACGGGCGACAAAGTGACTGTTGAGCTGACCCCGTACGACCTGAGCAAAGGCCGCATTGTCTTCCGTAGTCGCTGATTATTTTCGCCCTTAAGGCGTCAGATGCTGAAGGCCGGGATAATTCCCGGTCTTTTCATTTCTACCGCCAGCAGGCAAAAAAAAACCGGCCCCTGGCCGGTTTTTTACATTGAAGATATCGCCTTAATGGGCGGCTTCCGGTTTGTGCTTCGGCGCGCTCTGGAAGTCGTAGGTCAGCGTATTTTTCGCGCTGTCCAGAGAGACCGTCACCTGCCCGCCGTCGACCAGCGAGCCAAACAGCAGCTCGTTCGCCAGCGGTTTTTTCAGGTTGTCCTGAATGACGCGTCCCATTGGACGTGCCCCCATTGCCCGGTCGTAGCCTTTTTCCGCCAGCCAGTCGCGCGCTTCCTGGCTGACTTCCAGGGAGACACCTTTCTGATCCAGCTGAACCTGCAGCTCGACGATAAACTTGTCGACAACCTGATGGATCACCGTGGTGGAGAGGTGATCGAACCAGATGATGTTGTCGAGACGGTTACGGAACTCCGGCGTAAAGATCTTCTTGATCTCATCCATTGCGTCCGGACTGTTGTCCTGCTGGATAAGGCCAATCGATTTACGCTCGGTTTCCCGCACCCCGGCGTTGGTAGTCATCACCAGCACCACGTTGCGGAAGTCCGCTTTACGTCCGTTGTTATCGGTCAGCGTGCCGTTGTCCATCACCTGCAGCAGCAGGTTGAACACGTCCGGATGCGCTTTTTCGATCTCATCGAGCAGCAGCACCGCGTGCGGATGTTTTATCACCGCATCGGTCAGCAGCCCGCCCTGGTCGAAGCCGACGTAGCCCGGAGGCGCCCCGATTAAACGACTGACGGTATGACGTTCCATATATTCGGACATATCAAAACGCAGCAGCTCAATACCCAGCGCCTTCGCCAGCTGCACGGTCACTTCGGTTTTCCCCACCCCGGTCGGCCCGGCGAACAGGAATGAACCCACCGGCTTGTGCTCATGGCCCAGCCCGGCGCGCGCCATCTTGATGGCTTCCGTCAGCGCCTCGATGGCCTTATCCTGACCAAAGACCAGCATTTTCAGTCGATCACCAAGGTTTTTCAGCGTATCGCGATCGCTGCGGGAGACGCTCTTCTCAGGGATCCGCGCAATGCGCGCCACCACGGACTCGATATCCGCCACATTGACCGTTTTCTTACGCTTGCTGACCGGCATTAAGCGCGCCCGCGCCCCCGCCTCGTCAATTACGTCAATCGCCTTATCCGGCAGATGGCGATCGTTAATGTATTTCACCGCCAGCTCAACCGCCGCACGCACCGCCTTGGCGGTATAACGCACATCGTGGTGCGCTTCGTACTTCGGCTTCAGGCCGTTGATAATCTGGACGGTCTCTTCCACCGACGGTTCGGTAATATCGATTTTCTGGAAACGGCGGGCCAGCGCACGATCTTTTTCAAAGATGTTGCTGAACTCCTGGTAAGTGGTGGAGCCAATCACCCGGATCTTGCCGCTGGAAAGCAGCGGTTTGATCAGGTTAGCCGCATCGACCTGGCCGCCAGACGCCGCTCCCGCACCGATGATGGTGTGGATCTCATCAATGAACAGGATGCTGTTGGTATCCTGCTCCAGCTGTTTCAGCAACGCTTTAAAGCGTTTTTCAAAATCGCCACGGTATTTCGTCCCGGCCAGCAGAGAACCAATATCAAGCGAGTAGATGGTGCAGTCAGCCATGACTTCCGGCACATCGCCCTGCACAATACGCCAGGCAAGGCCTTCGGCGATGGCGGTTTTACCGACGCCGGATTCCCCCACCAGCAGCGGGTTATTTTTACGCCGACGGCACAGGACCTGAATGGCACGCTCCAGCTCTTTTTCACGGCCGATCAGGGGATCGATGCCGCCAACGCGAGCAAGCTGATTGAGGTTGGTGGTGAAGTTTTCCATACGTTCCTCCCCGCCGGCTTGCTCTTCATTGCCAGGCTGGCTTCCGCTGTTATCGGAAGACTGGCTCGGCTCATCTTTGCGTGTACCATGAGAAATGAAGTTCACCACATCGAGTCGGCTCACTTCATGTTTACGCAGCAGGTAGGCGGCCTGCGACTCCTGCTCGCTGAAAATGGCCACCAGCACGTTGGCGCCGGTCACTTCGCTGCGGCCAGAAGATTGCACGTGGAAAACGGCGCGCTGCAGCACACGCTGGAAGCTCAGCGTCGGCTGGGTGTCGCGCTCTTCTTCCGTGGCTGGCAGGACGGGTGTGGTTTGTTCGATGAAGGCTTCAAGTTCCTGACGCAATGCCACCAGGTCCACTGAACACGCTTCCAGGGCCTCACGGGCCGAGGGGTTGCTTAGCAGAGCCAGCAGCAAGTGCTCGACGGTCATAAACTCATGACGGTGCTCGCGCGCTCTGGCGAAAGCCATATTTAAACTGAGTTCCAGTTCTTGATTGAGCATAGGCACCTCCCCCAATTTTCATGCCTGAATTCAGGCTTTTTCCAGCGTACACAGCAATGGATGCTCGTTCTCCCTCGCGTACTGATTCACCATAGCGACTTTGGTCTCCGCCACTTCCGCGGTAAACACGCCACAAATCGCCTTACCTTCATAGTGAACCGTGAGCATCAGTTGCGTTGCACGTTCAACATCATAAGAAAAGAATTTTTGTAACACGTCAATAACAAACTCCATTGGAGTGTAGTCATCATTGACCAATATCACTTTATACATAGATGGCGGTTTAATCGCATCACGAACTTCGTCGTCAACCAGGTGCTCGAAGTCCAGCCAATCTCTCTTACTCATCGTCAGTGTTCATCATCGGTTGCTGTTGCCAACAGGCGGAGGCCTGTCGATGACCAGAGGTTATGCTCATCACAAATCTACAACAGATCATAGATAACTATCATCTATCGCTTCTATCCGCGACGGCTGTCACATTCCCCGGCAATAGCGTTAACTGCTTCAAATTTTGACGCATTTTTCGCCGTTCCCCCTCCTCAATCGCTTGACGCGTTTTCGTATTTCTCTAAATTGTAGTGGCGAGAGTTGGCGAGCAATTGAACAACTCGTCACTCCACCACCGGTTCATTCCATCTTACTAATAAAGATTTACGAAGGATGTCGAAGTATGGAAATGGGTACTGTTAAGTGGTTCAACAATGCCAAAGGGTTCGGTTTTATCTGCCCTGAGGGCGGCGGCGAAGACATTTTCGCCCATTACTCCACCATCCAGATGGATGGTTACAGAACGCTAAAAGCCGGACAAGCCGTTCGGTTTGATGTTCACCAGGGGCCAAAAGGCAACCACGCCAGCGTGATCGTCCCTGTGGAAGCGGAAACGGCTGCATAACTCTTTTGCTTCATTGTGTACATCCTGCTAATAAAATGCCAGTCCTTCTGACTGGCATTTTTATTTCTCATCCCGACTACTCCCGCGCCAGGGCATCCACCGGATCGAGCCGCGCCGCATTGCGCGCCGGCAGCCAGCCAAACAGCACCCCGGTTAACGTCGAACAGAGAAACGCCGTCACCAGCGCCAGCGGCGAAAAACCGATCTCCCAGCCCGGGAGAAACAGCTGAAGAATAAACGCGATCATCAGCGACAACGTTACCCCCAGCGCGCCGCCGACCAGGCAAACCAGCACCGCCTCGATGAGGAACTGCTGCAGCACATCGCTGGCCCGCGCGCCAACCGCCATGCGGATGCCGATCTCCCGCGTCCGTTCGGTCACCGACACCAGCATAATATTCATTACGCCAATCCCGCCGACCACCAGGGCAATCACCGCCACCAATGTCAGGAACAGCTGTAAGGTATGTGTGGTCCTTTCGGCGGTTTTCAAGACGCTGTCCATATTCCAGGTGAATACATCTTTTTTACCATGCCGCAGCTCCAGCAGACGCAGCAGCTGTTTCTCTGCGGTTTCACTGTCGTAGCCTTCATGAACGCGCACAGTGATGGAGTTCAGCCACGACTGGCCCATTACTCTTCCCGCCATGGTGGTGTAGGGCAACCAGACGCGGAGAATTTTGCTGCTGCCGAACATCGACTGCTTTTCATCCGCAACGCCAATCACCGTGGCCGGCATATTGCCCACCAGAATCACCTCGCCCACCACTTTCGCTTTATTGGGAAACAGCTGCCGACGGGTATTGCTGTCGAGCACTACCACCTGTGCCCGACTGTTGAGCTGCAGTTCATTGAAGGTATTGCCTTCGCTAAAGGTCATGCCGTAGACATTAAAATACTGTGGACCGACCCCCTCCGCACTGGCGGCAACGTCAATATTGTTGGCGCGCAGGCGCAGGCTTTTTGAAACCGCCGGCGTGGCGGAGCGCACCCACGGCTGCTTCTGGATCGCCAGCAAATCGTCATACTTCAGCGCCTGCTGGTAGCGCGGGTCGTCGTCGCCAAAATCCTTACCAGGATACACATCAATGGTATTGGTGCCGATGGCGCGAATATCTGCCAGCACCATCTGCTTGGCGGCATCCCCCACCACCACGATCGACACCACCGAGGCAATACCGATAATAATGCCGAGCATGGTCAGCAGGGTACGCATTTTATTCGCCGCCATCGCTCTCCAGGCCATCACCAGCGCTTCGCGAAAGCCGCTGGTAAACTGACGCCACGCCGAAGGCTCCGCCTGCGGACGGGCGCGCAGTCCGCCGCCCTGGCGGCTGGCGGGCGGGTTGCGGACGATCTCGCCATCGCGGATCTCGACGATCCGCTCCGCCTGAGCGGCGACCTGCGGATCGTGGGTCACAATGATGACCGTGTGCCCCTGCGCTTTTAGCTGGTGCAGGATCGCCATTACCTCTTCGCCGGAATGGCTGTCCAGCGCGCCGGTGGGCTCATCGGCGAGGATCACTTCCCCACCGTTCATCAGGGCGCGGGCGATACTGACCCGCTGCTGTTGGCCGCCGGACAGCTGCGACGGCTGATAGTCGGCGCGATCGCCAAGCCCCAGGCGCGCCAGCAGCTCATGCGCGCGCGCCAGGCGCGCGCGCCGTTCACTGCCGGCATACACCGCCGGCACTTCGACATTCTGCGCGGCGGTCAGATGGGACAGCAGATGGTAGCGTTGAAAGATAAAGCCAAAGTGTTCCCGCCGCAGACGGGCCAGCGCATCGCCATCCAGCTGCGCGATATCGGTTCCCGCCACCCGATAGGTGCCGCTGGTGGGTTTGTCGAGGCAGCCAAGGATATTCATCAGCGTCGATTTTCCCGAGCCGGAGGCCCCGACGATCGCCACCATCTCCCCGGCATGGATACTGAGGGTGATCCCCTTGAGGACCTCAACGCTGCCGTCGCCGGAAGGATAGCTGCGACGAATATCACGCAGCTCGAGCAGGGCCGTCATTTTGCCGCCCCGCTCGCGCTCTCGCCGACGATCACCTCATCCCCCTCTTCAAGTCCCTGCACCACCGCGACGTCGGTATCATTGCGCGCGCCAATGACAATCTCACGCTCTTTGACCTCGCCGGTACGCAACAGCCGGACGTGGTAGCGGTTATCACCGACCGCATCACCCAGGGCGCTCAGCGGGATGGTGATCACGTTCTTCACCTCGGCCAGTTGGATATGCACCTGCGCGGTCATGTCGAGGCGCAGAATTCCCTGCGGGTTCGGGACCTCGAAGCGGGCATAATAGAAGATGGCGTCGTTGACTTTTTCCGGCGTCGGCAGAATGTCCTTCAGCTTGCCTTCATAGCGAGTTAGCGGGTCGCCCAGCACGGTAAACCACGCCTTTTGTCCCGGTCTGAGGTGGATGACATCCGCTTCGGAGACCTGCGCTTTCACCAGCATGGTGCTGAGGTCCGCCAGGGTCAGAATGTTCGGCGCCTGCTGGGCAGCGATCACCGTCTGTCCCTGCAGGGTAGTAATTTGCGTCACTTCACCAGCCATCGGCGCCAGGATCCGCGTGTAGTCGAGGTTGGTCTTCGCCGTGTCGAGCGTTGCCTGGTTGCGCTTAATTTGCGCTTCAATGGTGCCGATTTGCGCCTGTTTCACCGCCAGGTCGGTGGCCGCGGTATCGAGGTCTTGTCGCGAGACCAGCTGGCGCTGCGCCAGCTGCTGCTGACGGGCCAGGGTCACCTGCGCCAGCTTACTCTCCGCGCGCGCCTGATTGAGCTGGGCGCGCAGCTCCATCAACGTCGCTTCCACCTCTTTGATCTGGTTTTGCGCCTGCTCAGGATCGATAACCCCCAGCAGTTGGTCCTTTTTGACCTTATCGCCGATATTCACGTGCAGCGTCTTCAGCTGTCCGCTGACCTGGGCGCCGACGTCAACTTTTCGCAGGGCATCCAGCTTGCCGGTGGCCAGCACGCTCTGCTGGAGATCGCCTTTGCGCACCACCAGCGTCTGGTAGTGCGGTAGCGGCGCATTGAGAATCCGCCATCCCCAGACAGCCAGACCCAGCACAACGATCGCCAACAGCCACCAGACGGTCCTGCGTTTTCCCTTCACTTTCATATTCCGATTCCTGCTGTTTCCCTGCCGCTCCAGGCGGTGATTCTATCGAAACCCGTCGGCAACAGGACACCCATTTTTCGCGCCAATGATGTTTTGTTTAGCTGCCGGAGAGCTTTGCGCCGCCGAAATTCCCGACGGCGAAGAGATTAATCAGCGCGACCGCGGGCCAGCCACAGTACCCGCGAGAACATTTTTTTCAGCAGCGTCGGCACAGCGTCCACCCCACGGCGGCCGGCTTCCATTGCCACCTCAATCGCCAGGTCCGGCTTGGATGAGCGATGGATGGCCTTGGTGATCACCCGCCGCATATTCATGGGCACATTATCCGGGATCTGCGCCACCCGGTGGTAAACGTCATCAAATCCCTGACGATACATAAAGTGTTCCATATCCAGCGCCGGCAGAGCGGTCAGATGGTCGCGCTCCAGCTCGCGATCGTTATTCAGCAGACCGCGTACGGTCGCGGCATATTTTTTTCCTGCCTCATCGCCATCCACCAGCACGTGCCACTGGATCCCCATCCGGCGGGCGAATTTGATCAATGGCTTCAGGCCCGACTGGGCGAATTCAATCACTTTCACCCCTTCAGCATCAAAATGATGGCCGCACTGGCGGGCCAGCTCGTTGATAACCCAGGTTTCCGTCTCCCCCTCCACCAGCAGCCAACAGCGGGCGAAGAGCGATGAGGCGCGATTGAAGCGGATGTGAAAGGCAATGCGTCGACTCTCTTCGGCATTCATTCCGCCCGGCCCCAGCCGCCATGCCGACACCCGCGACGATTCACGCACCAGCCGACAAACCTGCTCCACCGGCGTCAGGGACAGCAGCTCTCCGGAGTTGGTGGTGGTCACACGCTGCAATGGCAGCAAATTCAGCAGATGCCAGGCGACGGAGAGCATGATCGGGTGCAGGCGGGTCTCGGGATCCTCAATCAACAGCAGCGGCCGCGCGTCGCGATCGAGGCGCACCGTCCCTTTCGCCTGCAGCAGGGTAGCAAACAGCCCCAGCAGGATCACCCGATGGCTGCGCCCGCCGGGCTTGTCGATCATGCGGTTGATAATATCCAAATAACGCCAGCTACGCTGCTCATCATGGGAACGTCGACGCATCAGGCGATGTCGCGTCTGGGCGCTGCTTTGCTCGGCAAAGTAATGCTCCAGCAGTTGCACCATGGCCGACAACCCCTGACGGATCTGACCGTCGGATAAATTTTGCGGATGGCTGACCAGTTCGCGGGACAGAAAATCCAGCTGGCGGGCGGTGATCTCAATCTGCGGCGAGTGCGGTACCGTTCCGTTATGAATGCGCCGCATAAAGCGCGCATCGCGCAGGCGCAGCACTGGCATCAAACGCACCAGGTGTCTGGCCAGCTCATCGATATCCTCCAGCGCCAGCGCTTCGCCTTCGCCATCGATAAAACTGCGCAGGGTCATCACGCTGTCGTCATCGGCGAGTTCGCCTTCCAGGCGGTAGAAGACCCGGTGATACCCGTCATCACAGGGCACCCAACAGCGCTGAAGCGGACGGAAACGCCGCACCCGATGGCGCCCCGGCTCGGTTTCACGAAAGGTCAGAATAATATGCAAATGGTGCTCGCGCCCCTGGATGTCGCCTGCGGGAAACCAGAAGTCATCGCGGACAAAGTGATAAAGATCGAACTCTGGCGACAAAAGCAGGGTCAGCGCATCAAGCAGACTGGACTTCCCCCACGCGTTCTCCCCGATCAGGACGTTATTTTGCTCCAGCATCAACGACAGACGATTGATACCGCGAAAACCGACGATTTCTACGCGCTCAAGAAGCATATCCCCTCCGCTACACCACCACTCTCCTTCAGTAATCAACAGTATAGCGAGGGCGGCGGCAAGATGACACTCCGCTTAATCACCTCTGCGCATCCTATTCAGGAGATTAAATATATTCATAAAATTACGCACTTATCGTCTATTAACGGCTATTGATTATTCATCAAACAAAATAGTTTTATTTCAGACGTTATGTTCTACACTATTGATAATCTTGGATGGATATAGGAAGAGTTAAACTGGCAAACGCAATCCCTTCACCTTGCCCTAAATCAAATAATATCAATATATTTAACTGGCTCTGGGATGGCGATTATCTCTAGAATAACGCCGCTTTATTTTTATCGTCGTCCCTTATCACGATAAATAAAGACCGGCACGGTCCGCTCGTGCACGTATACATTTAAATTGAGGTGGTTATGTTCAGAAAATTAGCAGCCGAATGCTTCGGCACCTTCTGGCTTGTATTTGGCGGCTGCGGTAGCGCCGTACTTGCCGCAGCATTTCCCGAGTTGGGTATCGGTTTTGCCGGCGTGGCGCTGGCATTTGGTTTAACCGTATTAACCATGGCGTATGCGGTTGGCCATATTTCCGGCGGTCATTTCAACCCGGCGGTAACCTTAGGCCTGTGGGCCGGTGGTCGTTTCCCGGCGAAAGAGGTCATTGGCTATATTATCGCCCAGGTGGTCGGCGGAATTATTGCCGCCGCGGTGCTGTACGTGGTGGCCAGCGGTAAAGCCGGCTTTGATGCCGCCGCCAGCGGCTTTGCCTCAAACGGCTATGGCGAACACTCCCCGGGCGGCTTCTCTATGCTGTCGGCTATCGTTATTGAAATCGTACTTACCTGCGGCTTCCTGCTGGTTATCCATGGCGCGACCGACAAACACGCGCCGGCGGGCTTCGCGCCGATCGCTATCGGCCTGGCGCTGACTCTCATCCATTTAATCAGCATTCCGGTCACCAACACTTCCGTCAACCCGGCGCGCAGCACCGCGGTGGCGATTTTCCAGGGCGGTTGGGCGCTGCAGCAGCTGTGGCTGTTCTGGGTCATGCCGATCGTCGGCGGGATCCTTGGCGGCGTGCTGTACCGCACTCTGCTGGAAAAACGCGATTAATCCTTTCTAAGCCCGGGTCTCCGGGCTTTTTCTTTCTGGCGACAGCTTTACTCGGCCCGGCTATTTGGGTAGTGTCATGAGCGCTATTCTCATCATGCAAGGGCTGCATCGTTCATGTTCTCGGGACTGTTCATCATTCTGTTGCCGCTGGTCGTCGGCTATTTACTGCCTCTTCGTCACTCCTCTGCGCTAAAACTGATTCACCGGATGCTGAGCTGGATTGTCTATGTGATCCTCTTTTTTATGGGTATCAGCCTGGCGTTTCTCGACAATCTGGCCAGCAATCTGCTGGCGATATTGCATTACGCCGCGGTGAGCGTGGTCATCATTTTACTGTGTAATATTACCGCTCTGCTGTGGCTGGAAAGAAAAATGCCCTGGCGCAGTCTGCATCGTCAGGAGAAATTACCCTCGCGCCTGGCCATGGCCCTGGAATCACTCCAGCTGTGCGGGGTGGTGGTCCTCGGTTTTTTGCTTGGCCTGACCGGCCTGCCTTTTTTACAACACGCCACCGAAGCCAGCGAATATACGCTGATCTTTCTCCTGTTCCTCGTCGGTATTCAATTACGCAATAATGGAATGAGTCTGCGACAAATAATCCTTAACCGCCGGGGAATGATCGTCGCCGTGGTGGTCACGATCAGTTCATTACTCGGCGGCATCCTCAACGCCTTTATTCTGGATTTGCCGCTAAAGACCGGTCTGGCGATGGCCAGCGGCTTCGGCTGGTATTCACTCTCCGGTATTTTACTGACCGAATCCTTTGGCCCGGTAATCGGCAGCGCGGCGTTCTTTAACGACCTGTGCCGCGAGCTGCTGGCCATCATGTTAATTCCGGGCCTGATTCGCCGAAGCCGCTCCACGGCGCTGGGTCTGTGCGGCGCTACCTCCATGGACTTCACCTTACCGGTGCTGCAGCGTTCCGGCGGCGTGGAGATCGTCCCTGCCGCCATCGTACACGGTTTTCTGCTGAGCTTGCTGGTCCCGATCCTGATCGCCTTTTTTGCCGCCTGAGTAGGCGCTGGCGGCAGACTTCCTGCCGCCAATTTTGCGCTAAATCAATCTCCCTTTAAGTTGTATCAGAAATACCTTTTCTCCTCACGCGCTCGGGCATAACCTTAAACATGTATATCAAATATAACTTTAAAGGTGTGACCATGTTTTGTGTGCAATGTGAACAAACCATTCGTACCCCGGCCGGCAACGGCTGCTCTTACGCGCAGGGGATGTGCGGTAAAACAGCGGAAACCTCCGATCTACAGGATCTGCTGATTGCGTCACTGCAAGGCCTCTCCGCCTGGGCGCTTAAGGCCCGCGAATATGGCATTATCGATCATGAGGTCGACAGCTTCGCCCCCCGCGCCTTCTTCTCTACGCTAACTAACGTCAATTTCGATTCTCCGCGCATCGTCGGCTATGCCCGTCAGGCGATTGCCATGCGTGAGGCGCTCAAAGCGCAGTGCCTGGACCTTGATGCCAGCGCCAAAGTTGACAGCCCGGTGGCCGACCTGCAGCTGGTCGGCGACGATCTGGGTGACCTGCAGCGTCAGGCGGCAGACTATGCCCCGAATAAAGATAAAGCCGCTATCGGCGAGAATATCCTCGGCCTGCGCCTGCTGTGCCTGTATGGTCTGAAGGGTGCGGCGGCCTATATGGAACACGCCCACGTGCTCGGCCAGTACGACAACGCCATTTACGCCCAGTACCACAAGATCATGGCGTGGCTGGGCACCTGGCCTGCGGATATGAATGCGCTGCTCGAATGTTCGATGGAAATCGGCCAGATGAACTTCAAAGTGATGAGCATCCTTGACGCCGGCGAAACCACCAAATATGGCCACCCAACGCCGACTCAGGTCAACGTAAAAGCCACCGCAGGTAAATGTATCCTGATCTCTGGCCACGACCTGAAAGATCTCTATAACCTGCTGGAGCAGACGGAAGGCACCGGCGTCAATGTCTATACCCACGGCGAAATGCTGCCGGCGCACGGCTATCCGGAGCTGCGTAAATTCAAACATCTGATCGGCAACTACGGCAGCGGCTGGCAGAACCAGCAGGTGGAATTCGCCCGCTTCCCGGGCCCCATCGTGATGACCTCTAACTGCATCATCGATCCCACCGTCGGCGCTTACGACGATCGCATCTGGACTCGCAGCATCGTCGGCTGGCCGGGCGTGAACCACCTGGAAGGCGAAGACTTCTCCCCGGTCATTGCCCAGGCGCAGCAGATGGCGGGCTTCCCGTACAGCGAAATCCCGCATCTGATCACCGTCGGCTTTGGCCGTCAGACCCTGCTCGGCGCGGCGGATACGCTGATCGATCTGGTCAGCCGTGAAAAACTGCGCCATATCTTCCTCGTCGGCGGCTGCGACGGCGCGCGCGGGGAACGTAACTATTTCACCGATTTTGCCACCAGCGTGCCGGATGACTGTCTGATCCTGACGCTGGCCTGCGGTAAATACCGCTTTAACAAGCTGGATTTCGGCGATATCGAAGGCCTGCCACGTCTGGTCGACGCTGGTCAGTGTAATGATGCCTATTCGGCGATTATTCTGGCGGTCACGCTGGCGGAAAAACTGGGCTGCGGCGTCAACGATCTGCCGCTGTCGCTGGTGCTCTCCTGGTTCGAACAGAAAGCGATTGTCATCCTGCTGACGCTGCTGTCTCTCGGCGTGAAAAATATCGTCACCGGCCCGATGGCGCCAGGCTTCTTCACTCCGGATCTGCTGGCTGTCCTCAATGAGAAGTTTGGTCTGCGTTCCGTGACCACCGTGGAACAAGATATGCAGCAGCTGCTGAGCGCGTAAGGAGTCCCTGATGACCATGCCAACTTCGCAATGCCCGTGGCGGATGCAGGTTCACCACATTCACCAGGAAACCCCGGACGTGTGGACCCTTTCGCTGCTGTGCCACGATTACTATCCGTATCGCGCCGGGCAGTACGCCCTGGTCAGCGTGCGTGATTCCGCGGAAACGCTGCGCGCCTACACCCTCTCCTCCACGCCGGGGGTCAGCGAGTATATTACGCTGACCGTTCGCCGCATTAACGAGGGCGCGGGTTCACAATGGTTAACCCACGAGGTCAAACGCGGCGATTATCTTTGGCTGTCCGATGCGATGGGCGAGTTTATCTGCGACGATAAAGCAGAAGATAAATTCCTGCTGCTGGCCGCCGGCTGCGGGGTGACGCCGATAATGTCGATGCGCCGCTGGCTGGCGAAGTACCGCCCGCTGGCAGACGTGCAAGTGATCTATAGCGTTCGTTCGCCGGAGGATGTGATCTTTGCCGAGGAGTGGCGCAACTATCCGGTTACCCTGGTGGCGGAACACAACGCAACGCACGGTTTTGTCGCCGGCCGTCTGACCCTGGAGCTACTGCAGAGCGTGCCGGATATCGCCAGCCGCACCGTGATGACCTGCGGGCCAGCGCCGTATATGGAGAAGGTTGAGCAGGAGGTGGCCGCCCTGGGTGTCACCCGCTTCTTTAAGGAGAAGTTCTTCACCCCGGTGGCAGAGGCCGCCACCAGCGGGCTGAAATTCACCAAACTGCAGCCGGCGAGAGAGTTTTACGCGCCGGTGGGCACCACCCTGCTCGAGGCGCTGGAGAGCAATCAGGTGCCGGTGACCGTCGCCTGCCGCGCCGGCGTCTGCGGCTGCTGCAAAACCAGAGTCGTTTCCGGGGAGTATAGCGTCACCAGCACCATGACGCTGACCGAAGATGAAATCGCCGACGGCTATGTGCTGGCCTGCTCCTGTCACCCGCAGAGCGATCTGGTTCTCGCCTGAGGTCAAAATCCCCGGTGGCGCTACCGCTTACCGGGGCTACAGCGCTGTGCGATTTGGTAGCCCGGAGAAGGCGCAATGCGCCGCCTCCGGGAAAACCCCTGGCGACAATAAACTCTCAGGTGACATGAGATAAACGCTTTCCCGGACTAAAAAGCTGCCAACCGACAACAGTATCGACTTTACGCCCCAGGACGAATGAGGCATTTTTACCGCCAAACCGACTGACCGGCCAGCGAGTAACGCCCGGCGCCCAAAAGCGCAATCGCCAGCGCGCCAACAAAGAAATAGACCAGATTCTCGATCGCCCACGCCCCCACCGCATCAAGCGCAAATGTCTTGCCGAGACCGACCATCAGCCACGCTACCACCATGGTGAAAGCCAACACCAGCGCCGCAGGGCGCGTCAGGATGCCGACAATCAACAAACAGGGGGCGACCACCTCCCCCACCAGCACACCGTAGGCGATAAACCCCGGCAACCCCTTCGCCGCCAGCATCCCGCTAATGCCGTCCACGCCATCCAGCAGCTTGTGCAAACCGTGAAACAGCATTAACCCACCGACGGCGAGTCGTAACAAGAGTTTACCGGCGTCTTCATGCGACAGCGTTCTGTTTACTGCGTTTAACAATCCCTTAACCATTTGATGTGCTTCCTGTTTTACACCCTGTGAGATCCCAGAGTATGCCCAATGCTTCAGCAATAAAACCAGCAAAAAACTGAGGGCAATCGGCAACGTAAGCTGCAGTTTCATCTAAGCTTGAAGGCGTTATCAAAAAAAGGAGATGGAGATCATGAAACAAACCGTGGCCGCATACATTGCCAAAATGCTGGAACAGGCCGGCGTGAAACGTATCTGGGGCGTCACCGGCGATTCCCTCAATGGATTGAGCGATAGCCTGAACCGCATGGGCACCATCGACTGGATGGCCACCCGGCACGAAGAGGTTGCCGCTTTCGCCGCCGGCGCGGAGGCGCAACTGACCGGTGAACTGGCGGTCTGCGCTGGTTCCTGCGGACCGGGTAACCTGCATCTGATCAACGGTCTGTTTGACTGTCACCGCAACCATGTCCCGGTGCTGGCGATTGCCGCCCACATTCCATCCAGCGAGATTGGCAGCGGCTATTTCCAGGAGACCCATCCCCAGGAGCTGTTCCGCGAATGCAGCCACTACTGCGAGCTGGTCTCCACCCCGGAGCAGATCCCGCAGGTGCTGGCGGTGGCGATGCGCAAGGCGGTGATCAACCGCGGCGTTTCGGTGGTGGTGCTGCCCGGCGACGTGGCGCTGAAGGCGGCCCCGGAGAGCGCCAGCAGCCAGTGGTATCATGCGCCGTTGCCGACGGTCACCCCGGCGGAAGAAGAGCTGCGCAAGCTGGCCCAGCTTATCCGCTACTCCAGCAATATCGCGCTCATGTGCGGCAGCGGTTGCGCCGGCGCCCACCAGGAGCTGGTGGAGTTCGCGGCGAAAATTAAAGCTCCCATCGTCCATGCGTTGCGCGGTAAAGAGCATGTGGAGTATGACAACCCGTATGATGTGGGCATGACCGGGCTGATTGGCTTCTCTTCTGGCTTCCACACCATGATGAATGCCGACACCCTGATCCTGCTCGGCACCCAGTTCCCCTATCGCGCCTTCTATCCGACCGACGCCAAAATTATTCAGATCGACATTAACCCCGGCAGCATCGGCGCGCACAGTAAGGTCGATATGGCGCTGGTGGGCGACATTAAATCAACGCTGAAGGCGCTGCTGCCGCTGCTGGAAGAGAAAACCGATCGCCGCTTCCTCGATAAGGCGCTGGAGCACTATCGCGACGCGCGAAAAGGACTCGACGATCTGGCGAAGCCCAGCGAGAAGGCGATCCACCCGCAATATCTGGCGCAGCAGATCAGCCATTTTGCCGATGAAGACGCCATTTTCACCTGCGATGTCGGCACCCCGACCGTCTGGGCGGCACGCTATCTCAAGATGAACGGCAAACGCCGCCTGCTGGGTTCATTCAATCACGGCTCCATGGCCAACGCCATGCCGCAGGCCATTGGCGCCAAGGCCACCGCGCCGGAGCGTCAGGTGGTGGCCATGTGCGGCGACGGCGGGTTCAGCATGCTGATGGGGGATGTTCTGTCGCTGGCGCAGATGAAGCTGCCGGTAAAAATTATCATCTTTAACAACAGCGTGCTGGGTTTCGTGGCGATGGAGATGAAGGCCGGGGGCTATCTCACCGACGGCACGGAGCTGCACGACACCAACTTCGCCCGCATCGCCGAAGCCTGCGGGATTAAAGGTATTCGCGTTGAGAAAGCCTCCGAGGTGGATGAAGCGCTGCAGACCGCCTTCCGCACCGACGGTCCAGTGCTGGTCGACGTCGTGGTCGCCAAAGAGGAGCTGGCGATCCCGCCGCAGATCAAGCTGGAGCAAGCTAAAGGCTTTAGCCTGTATATGCTGCGGGCGATCATCAGCGGGCGCGGCGATGAAGTCATCGAACTGGCGAAAACCAACTGGCTCAGGTAAAACAGAAGCAATACTCTGAACCAGAACAAGGAATAGCCGTGATCGATCTGCGCAGTGATACCGTTACCCGCCCCGGGCGCGCCATGCTGGAAGCCATGATGGCCGCCCCGGTCGGGGACGATGTGTATGGCGACGACCCTACCGTCAATGAACTTCAGCGCTACGCCGCCGACCTGGCCGGCAAAGAGGCGGCGCTGTTTCTGCCCACCGGCACCCAGGCCAACCTCGTCGGCCTGCTCAGCCATTGCCAGCGCGGCGAAGAGTATATCGTCGGCCAGGGGGCGCATAACTATCTGTACGAAGCCGGCGGGGCGGCGGTTCTCGGCAGTATTCAGCCGCAGCCGATTGACGCCGCGGCGGACGGTTCGCTGCCGCTGGATAAAGTCGCAGCAAAAATCAAACCTGACGATATCCATTTTGCCCCGACCCGCCTGCTGAGTCTGGAAAACACCCATAACGGTAAGGTGCTGCCTCGCGACTATCTGCAGGAAGCCTGGGCGTTTACCCGCCAGCGCAATCTGGCGCTGCACGTCGACGGCGCGCGCATCTTTAACGCCGTGGTGGCCTACGGCTGCGAGTTACGCGATATCGCCCAATACTGCGACTCCTTCACCATCTGTCTGTCAAAGGGGCTTGGCGCCCCGGTTGGCTCGCTGCTGGTCGGTAGTGAGGCGTACATTCGTCGCGCCGTTCGCTGGCGGAAAATGGTCGGCGGCGGGATGCGCCAGGCGGGCATTCTGGCCGCCGCCGGGCTGTACGCACTGAAAAATAATGTCCAGCGCCTGCAGGAGGATCATGATAACGCCGCGTGGATGGCGGATCAGCTGCGCGCCATCGGCGCCGACGTTACTCGTCACGATACCAACATGCTGTTCGTTCGCGTCGGTGATGAGCAGGCCCGGGCGCTCGGCGAGTTTATGCAGGCGCGCGGCGTGCTGATCAACGCTTCGCCAGTCGTCCGTCTGGTCACTCACCTGGATGTCGACCGTCAGCAGTTGAGCGAGGTGGTCGCCCACTGGCAGGCTTTTTTACAACGCTAAGGAGTCAGGCGTGTCGCAATCTGTTCTGGTGCTCGGCGCCAGCGGCTATATTGGTCAGCATTTAGTCCGCGAGTTAAGCGCGCGGGGATATCCGGTGCTGGCGGCGGCGCGCCATACCGACCGACTGCAAAAACTCGCTTTGCCCGGCGTCACCTGCCGGTCCGTCGATCTCAATCAGCCGCAGGCTCTGCCTGCGCTGCTCACCGGTATCGATACGCTTTACTATCTGGTACATGGCATGGGCGAAGGCGGCGATTTTATCGCCCATGAGCGTCGGGTGGCGACGCATGTTCGCGATGCCCTGCGCCAGATGCCGGTACGTCAGATTATCTTTCTCAGCTCGCTGCAGGCACCAGCGCAGGAGCAGTCCGACCATCTGCGCGCTCGTCAGGTCACCGGCGATCTCCTGCGCGAGTCGGGTGTGCCGGTCACCGAGCTGCGGGCCGGAATTATCGTCGGTGCCGGCTCCGCCGCCTTCGAGGTGATGCGCGACATGGTCTATAACCTGCCGGTGCTGACTCCTCCGCGCTGGGTGCGTTCGCGTACCACCCCTGTCGCGCTGGAAAACCTGCTCGTTGACCTCGTTGAGCTGCTGAATCATCCTTCCGACGCGCACCGCGTCTTCGAAGCCGCCGGTCCGGAGGTGTTAAGCTACCAGCAGCAGTTCATTCGCTTTATGGCCGTCAGCGGCAAACACCGCCCGCTTATTCCGATTCGCCTGCCGACGCGCTGGATCTCGGTGTGGTTCCTCAATGTCATCACCTCGGTGCCGCCGACCATCGCCAAAGCGCTGATTCAGGGGTTGAAGCACGATCTGATCGCCGATGACCGGACGCTGCGGGCGCTGATCCCGCAAACGCTGATCCCCTTCGATCAGGCGGTTCGCCGCACCCTGAAAGAAGAAGAGCAGCTGGTAAACTCCAGCGACTGGGGCTACGACGCCCAGGCTTTCGCCCGCTGGCGACCGGAGTATGGCTACTATCCGAAACAGGCAGGCTGCACCGTCGCCACTCCGGCGAGCCGCAAAGCCCTGTGGCAGGTTGTTAACCAAATCGGCGGTAAAGAGGGATATTTTTTCGGCAATCTGCTGTGGAAAACCCGCGGCGCGATGGATCTGCTGGTCGGCCACCGGCTGGCCAAAGGGCGACCGCAGCGCGACTATCTGCAGACAGGCGATACGGTCGACAGCTGGAAGGTGATTATTGTGGAGGAAGAAAAACAGCTCACTCTGCTGTTCGGCATGAAAGCGCCGGGGCTGGGCCGGTTAAGCTTTACCATTAACGATAAAGGCGATCGTCGTGAACTGGACGTCCGCGCCTGGTGGCACCCGCACGGTATGCCGGGCCTGGTCTACTGGCTGCTGATGATCCCGGCGCACCTGTTTATTTTCCGCGGTATGGCGCAACGCATCGCCCGGTTGGCCGAACAAATCTCAGGCAGAGTCGAAGGATAAGCATTATTCTTTCATGATTCTCATTGCATAGTCGGGAGAATCACGGAAAAATGCGCACGAAATTCTTTTCTGGGACAGTAGAGTGATATGAAGGTACTGGTTACCGGTGCGACCAGCGGATTAGGCCGCAACGCAGTGGAATATCTGCGCAACAAGGGCATCAGCGTGCGAGCGACCGGGCGCAACGAAGCGATGGGTAAGCTTCTGAGCAAAATGGGGGCGGAATTCATCCCGGCGGATTTAACCGAGCTGGTCTCTTCGCAGGCTAAAGTGATGCTCGCCGGTATCGATACCCTGTGGCACTGCTCAAGCTTTACCTCGCCCTGGGGCACGCAGCAGGCTTTCGATCTCGCTAACGTCCGCGCCACCCGTCGCCTCGGCGAGTGGTCTGTAGCATGGGGCGTACGCAATTTCGTTCATATCTCTTCGCCCTCGCTCTATTTTGATTATCACCACCATCGCGATATTCAGGAAGATTTCCGCCCGCACCGCTTCGCCAACGAGTTTGCCCGCAGCAAGGCAGCCAGCGAAGAGGTGATCAACCTGCTGGCGCAGGCCAACCCGCACACCCGTTTTACCATTTTGCGCCCGCAGAGCCTGTTCGGGCCGCACGATAAAGTCTTTATTCCCCGGCTGGCGCAAATGATGCAACACTATGGCAGCGTCCTGTTGCCACGGGGCGGCAGCGCGCTGGTCGATATGACCTATTATGAAAACGCCGTCCACGCGATGTGGCTGGCGAGCCAGCCGGCGTGCGATCATCTTCCCTCCGCCCGCGCGTGGAATATCAGCAACGGCGAACCGCGCACCCTGCGCAGTATCGTGCAGAAACTGATCGACGAGCTGAGCATCAAATGCCGGATCCGCTCAGTCCCCTACCCGATGCTGGATATTATCGCCCGCAGCATGGAGCGTTTTGGCGATAAAACGGCCAAAGAGCCGGCCTTTACCCACTACGGCGTCTCGAAACTGAATTTTGATTTTACGCTCGATATCACTCGCGCGCAGGATGAGCTGGGTTATCAGCCGGTGGTGACGCTGGACGACGGGATTGTGCGTACCGCCGCCTGGCTGCGCGACCACGGTAAACTTCACCGCTAACCCTGACCATACTTTTCTAACAGCGCCTCGGCTATCGCTTCGGTTTGCGCATCTGCTACGCCATCCCAGCGCTGGGGGCGGAAGTGCATCTGGAAGGCGGTAATCACTCGTTTTTTCTGCGCGGGAGTCATCTCCGGCGTGACCTGATAGCCGTAGCGCGCCAGCAAATCCAGTACTACCTCAGGGTCCACTGGCTCACTGGCCGGGCGCCCGTTCAGATAGAAAGCCACCCGCTGCTCGTCCGGCCAGGCGCCAATCCCCTGCTGCGCCAGCTGTTGCCAGGGGAACAACGGTCCCGGATCGTCTTTGCGCTGCGGGGCGATATCGGCATGGGCTACCACGTTCTGCGGCGCGATGTGGTAGCGGGCGATAATATCGCGCGCCAGCGGGATCAGGGCCGCGATCTGCTCCGGGTGAAAGGGGGTAAAGCTTTTACCCCCCGCAGTCTTCTGCCAGCCGCGGTTTTCCAGTTCAATACCAATGGAAGTATCGTTGATGCGCGTGCTGCCGCGCCAGTAGCTCACCCCGGCGTGCCAGGCCAGATCCTCTTCCGGCACCAGCTGCCAGATCCGCGGTTTATGATGGTGGCGCGGCGGCTGTTCAGGAATTAAATAGTGGGAGCTGACCTCTTTATCAGTCAGGGTTGCCAGGGAGACATCAAAATTATCTGCGGTATAGTGGATAACCAGCACTTTTATGCGCGGATAGGCCGCCTGCGCCGGATGGCGAGTGTCCAGCTGATATCCGTCGCGATCGATGATGCCTTTTTCCCCCGCGCAGCCGGCCAGCAGTAGCGCCAACAGGAGTACATAGGCAATCCGTTTCATCCCTTCTCCCTTGCCCGGTAGCGTCTCCGGGTTAATAAGACCATTGATTACGTCCTTTATTTTTCGCCTGGTACAGCGCACTGTCCGCCCGGGCGATCAGCGTCTCCATCGGGACCGTGCCATCGGAATCGACGATCCCGATACTGACGGTCACCACCGACGCCACCTCTGATGCCTCATGAGGAAGCGCCGCCTCGTGAATTTTCTGCTGAATGCGCTCGGCAATCGCGGTGGCATGCACCAGGGGAACCCTAGGCAACGCCACCACAAATTCCTCGCCGCCATAGCGAGCCACCAGATCATCTTCGACCCGGACCGCCATTTTCAGCACCTGCGCGACAGAAGATAAGCACTCGTCACCAGCCTGATGACCATAGCGATCGTTATAGCGTTTAAAGTAATCGACATCGATCATCATCAGCGACAACGGCGTGTTTTGCTGCCAGATCTCCGCCAGATACGCATTCAGCGCCCGGCGGTTAGCGGTCCCGGTTAATGCATCCTGGTTGGCAATACTTTCCAGCCGCTGAATAAGCTGCATATTTTCCTGATGCGTATCCCAGGCTTCATCGTACCAGCGCTGGAGAATACGTCGTCCATACAGCAAAATCGCCGTAAAGATGGTCCACAGGATCAAAAAGCGAATTTCAGCGTGATAGTGGATCTGAATTCCCGCTAGCAAGGCCGTCCCCCATAGCGGCAGCATAAAAGCGATAATGCCCGGCCAATGGTGATACAACGCAGTGAGGCCAGTGGTCAACAATATAACCAGCAGCGGCCAGGCGAAGGGCAAAGCCCAGAAAAAGATAAAACAGTAATTACTCAGGGACCAGCACAGGCTGAGCACCAGCAGCAGCGCGGTGATGATATTCAGCGTATAACGCCCCTGCGCCAGACGCGGCGTGATGGCAATAATCACTAAAATGGCCGAAATAATAATAACCGCAATCAGCGCTATTTCGATATAAGGAATAACCGCCTGGTGAGTCAGGAGCTTCTTATCAAAATAGGTAAAAATAAAGTTGCGGGAGAAAATCATTAACGCAAACGCGATATTTACAAAAGCCAGCCAGGGCAGACTCATTGACAGCGCATGGCGCTGGACATCATCTCTGGTGGCCCACAACGCGGTTCGCTGCTGCCGGGCGCGCTCTCGCTTATTTGTTAACATCTTATCTCCCTGGTGACCTGCATGACCATAGGCGCAGCCCCTGCTTGTCTATATGATAAACTATGTTTCCGGGAATGTCTGTCCGCGCGCTGTCTCCCCTGCCCCGGCCTCTTAAGCTGATTTTCAGCTAATGTCAGTAGAAATTGGTATGCTCCGTTCACGATGTGTAAACGGCAAAAAAAAGCAAGCATTATCAATGCGAATTCTGTCATCTTTTCTTTAAAAAAGAGTTAACTAGCCGTCATAAAATTGCAGTATTTTGCTTGAAAAAAAAGCAGTGTTAGTACAATCTGAAATCGCTCATTGGTGAGTTAAAACAAGAGCATGATGATAGCAAGATAAACAATGGAGTCTAAAAATATGAAATATGCAGCTTTAGTGGCAGGTGCGGCATTGTTTTTAACGGCGAACGCCTTCTCCGCTGAGATTTTATCGAAAGAAGCTTTTGATAAGGTCCATACGCAATACACCAAGATCGGCACCATTTCTTCTACCGGCCAGACCGCACCGAGCGATGCTCGTGAAGAGCTGATTAAAAAAGCTGATGAAAAAGGCGCGGATGTTATCGTGCTCTCTTCCGGGAACACGGATAAAAAACTGCACATTTCCGCTAATATCTATAAGAAGAAATAACTAATCTTATCTCTCAAGAAACACTACCCTGTTTCCGGGGTAGTGTTTCTTGTTTATGCAAAGCCATAATTTATTTTTATCCCGCCGTGATTTTTTCTGCCTGAAAACCGCCGTCATCCCCCTGCTGATTTCCAGCCCTAAGGCTGTAGCCACATCAAGGTCTTAGCTCTTTGCGTCAAGTACAATCCGCACGCTATACGCTATGCTTTAACGGAAACTGAAAACGTAGTTCGCTTATAAGGAAATCATCATGCGCTACAAACTTCTTGCAGCACTTCTCCCTTGCGCGCTGGCGCTCAGCGCCTGTACGACCGTCACCCCGGCCTATAAAGATAATGGCACCCGCAGCGGCCCTTGTGTCGAAGGCGGCCCTGACGACGTAGCGCAAAAATTCTATGACATTCAGATCCAGAACCGTACTCAGGATCCGGCGGCGCTGCGCCCCTATCTCAGCGACGGCCTGGCGAAGTTACTCAATGACGCCCGTCAGGATCCCGCCAACAGCAAGCTGCTGCAGGCTAACCCGTTCTCCAGCAGCAGCACCCCCGCGGACAGCGCCGTCGTCGCCAGCGCCTCAACCATCCCTAATCGCGATGCGCGCAACATTCCGCTGCGCGTGGAGCTGAAACAGGGAACCCAGAACTGGAAAGACGAAGTGCTGATGATCCAGGAAGGCCAGTGCTGGGCCGTCGATGACGTTCGCTATCTCGGCAACAACAGCCACGCGCCGGCCGGAACGTTGCGACAGAGTCTGGAGAAACGCTAGTTCGGGAGTTGAAGCGACGCCGCTGAAACGATAACCCCGGTAAAATGTCGGTATTCGCCCCGAGAATGCCGACATTTACGCCCCCCTCACCCACCAGGCAATATTTTGTGCTAACTTTAAAGCTAAACGTGGTTTAGATTTAACTTTTAACGCATAAATATTGCATAACTATTCTGCCAAAGGTACTATTTGCGGCCTCAATAGCTATTCGTATCAGACTGCCCAGATGAGTATTAAACTAAACGGCATTAATTGCTTCTACGGCGCGCACCAGGCGCTGTTCGACATCACGCTGGATTGCCCGCAGGGGGAAACGCTGGTGCTGCTCGGCCCCAGCGGTGCCGGGAAGAGCTCGCTGCTGCGCGTACTCAACCTGCTGGAGATGCCGCGTTCCGGTTCGTTAACCATCGCCGGTAACCATTTCGACTTCACCAGAGCGCCGTCCGATAAAGCGATTCGCGAACTGCGGCAGAACGTCGGCATGGTTTTTCAGCAGTACAACCTGTGGCCGCACCTGACGGTACAGCAGAACCTGATCGAAGCCCCCTGTCGCGTACTGGGGTTAAGCAAGGATCAGGCGCTGGCTCGCGCCGAGAAGCTGCTGGAGCGCCTGCGTCTGAAGCCCTACAGCGATCGTTACCCGCTGCATTTATCCGGCGGCCAGCAGCAGCGTGTGGCGATCGCCCGCGCGCTCATGATGGAGCCGCAGGTTCTGCTGTTCGATGAGCCTACCGCGGCGCTCGACCCGGAAATCACCGCCCAGATCGTTAGCATCATCCGCGAGCTGGCTGAAACCGGCATCACCCAGGTTATCGTCACCCATGAAGTTGAAGTGGCGCGCAAGACGGCCAGCCGGGTGGTGTATATGGAAAATGGCCATGTCGTCGAGCAAGGGGATGCCTCCTGCTTCACGCATCCGCAAACTGACGCGTTTAAAAACTATCTTTCACATTGATGTTTTTCGGGGAAATGACGATGAAAAAAGTACTGATTGCCGCCCTGCTCGCAGGCATGAGCCTCTCCGCTTCCGCCGCGCAGACCATTCGTTTCGCCACCGAGGCCTCCTACCCTCCGTTTGAGCTGATGGACGCCAACAACCAGATCGTCGGTTTCGATGTGGATCTGGCTAACGCGCTGTGTAAAGAGATCGATGCCACCTGTACCTTCACCAACCAGGCCTTTGACAGCCTGATCCCGGGGCTGAAATTCCGCCGTTTCGACGCGGTCATGGCCGGGATGGACATCACGCCTGAGCGTGAAAAGCAGGTACTGTTCTCCACCCCGTATTATGACAACTCGGCGCTGTTCGTCGGTCAGCAGGGCAAGTTCACCAGCATTGATCAGCTGAAGGGCAAAAAAGTGGGCGTACAGAACGGTACCACGCACCAGAAATTTATCACCGATAAACATCCGGAAATCACTACCGTCCCTTACGACAGCTACCAGAATGCGAAGCTGGATCTGCAGAACGGTCGTATTGACGCGGTCTTTGGTGATACCGCCGTGGTCACCGAATGGCTGAAGAGCAATCCGAAGCTGGCGGCCGTGGGCGATAAAGTGACCGACAAAGCCTATTTCGGCACCGGGCTGGGCATTGCCGTGCGTCAGGGCAACACCGACCTGCAGCAGAAATTTAACGCTGCGCTGGAAAAAGTGAAGAAAGACGGCACTTACCAGACCATCTATAACAAATGGTTCCAGAAGTAAGACTTAATGAACGAAATTTTTCCATTAGCAAGCGCCGCCGGGATGACCGTCGGCCTTGCCGTTTGCGCGCTCGCCATCGGCCTCGTCCTGGCGATGCTCTTCGCGGTACTGGAGTCAGTGAAATGGCGCCCGGTAGCCTGGCTTGCAACCGGCATTGTGACCATCCTGCGCGGACTACCTGAAATTCTGGTGGTGCTGTTTATCTATTTTGGCTCGTCCCAGCTGCTGCTGACGCTCTCTGACGGTTTTACCATCCCGCTCGGGTTCATCCAGATCCCGGTGCAGATGCAGATTGAGAACTTTGACGTCAGTCCGTTCCTCTGCGGGGCGATCGCCTTGTCGCTGCTGTATGCCGCCTACGCCTCGCAAACGCTGCGCGGCGCGCTGAAAGCCGTTCCGCAGGGTCAGTGGGAGTCCGGCCAGGCGCTCGGGCTGTCGAAAGCGGCCATTTTCTTCCGCCTGGTGATGCCTCAGATGTGGCGCCATGCGCTGCCCGGTCTCGGCAACCAGTGGCTGGTGCTGCTAAAGGACACCGCGCTGGTGAGCCTTATCAGCGTCAACGATCTGATGCTGCAGACTAAAAGCATCGCCACCCGCACTCAGGAGCCCTTTAACTGGTATATCATTGCCGCGGCAATCTATCTCGTCATCACCCTGTTGAGTCAATACATCCTTAAGCGGATTGACCAGCGTGCGACGCGCTTCGAACGGAGACCAGGCTGATGCTCGACTACTTACCCGAACTGCTGAAAGGACTGCATACCAGCCTGACGCTGACCGTGGCGTCGATTATCGTGGCGCTGATCCTGTCGCTGATCTTTACCATTATCCTGACGCTGAAGACGCCGGGGCTGGTGTGGATAGTGCGCGGCTACATCACCCTGTTTACCGGTACGCCGCTGCTGGTGCAGATCTTCCTGATCTACTACGGCCCAGGACAGTTTCCTTCGCTACAGGAATATCCCTGGCTCTGGCACCTTATCTCCGAGCCGTGGCTGTGCGCCCTGATCGCCCTGTCGCTCAACAGCGCCGCCTATACCACCCAGCTGTTTTATGGCGCCATCCGGGCGATCCCCGACGGGCAATGGCAGTCGTGCAGCGCGCTGGGGATGAGTAAAAAGGATACCCTGGCGATCCTGCTGCCGTATGCCTTTAAGCGCGCGCTGTCGTCCTATTCCAACGAAGTGGTGCTGGTCTTTAAGAGTACCTCTCTGGCCTACACCATCACCCTGATGGAAGTGATGGGCCACGGCCAGCTGCTGTACGGACGGACCTACGACGTGATGGTGTTCGGCGCCGCCGGGATTATCTATCTCATCGTCAACGGGCTGCTGACGCTGCTGATGCGGCTGGTGGAGCGCAAAGCGCTAGCCTTCGAGCGGCGTAATTAGCGCCTGGCGTATTTTGCATAATAAGTGAACAATAAGACGGACAAGTCTAATACCTGTCCGTCTTTTTTTATATCAAATAAAATACTTAATCATTTTTATTGCATACAAATTCATTTAATGGCATTGTCACCCTATGCCGCAGACACGGCGAATAATCATAAGATTGACAGACGGGAGTTCCACGATGAAAAAGTTAGTTCTGGCTGCACTGCTCACCACGTTCACCTTCGGCGCCGCCGCCGCGGAGAAAATCAGCTTCGGCGTGTCCGCGACCTATCCGCCGTTTGAATCGATGGACGCTAATAACCAGATTGTCGGCTTTGATATCGATCTGGCCCATGCGCTGTGCAAACAAATGCAGGCAGAATGCACCTTTACCAACCACGCGTTTGACAGCCTGATCCCGGCGCTGAAGTTTAAGAAGTATGACGCGGTGATTTCTGGAATGGATATTACGCCGGAGCGCAGCAAGCAGGTCGCCTTCACCGACCCGTACTACGCCAACTCCGCGCTGGTGATCGCCAAAAAAGACGCATTCCACTCGTTCGATGATTTGAAAGGCAAACGGATCGGCATGGAAAACGGCACCACCCACCAGAAATATCTGCAGGATAAACATCCTGAGGTGAAGACCGTCGCCTATGACAGCTACCAGAACGCGATTATCGATCTGAAAAATGGCCGTATCGACGGCGTGTTCGGCGACACGGCGGTGGTCAACGAGTGGCTGAAAACCAACCCGCAGCTGGGGGCAGCCACGCCGAAAGTGACCGACCCGCAATACTTCGGCACCGGCCTTGGGATTGCCGTGCGCCCGGATAACAAGGCGCTGCTGGAGAAACTGAACGCGGCGCTGAAGGCGATTAAAGCCGACGGTACCTACCAGAAAATCAGCAACCAGTGGTTCCCGGAGTAACTTTTTTGCCGGGTGGCGCTGCGCTGACCCGGCCTACACTTTCCCCGTAGCCGGGTAAGGCGTAGCCGCCACCCGGCAATTTCTCAAAGTGGCACGAAGAACCTGAACCGCGCCCCGCTTACCGACTCCACCAGCCTGATCCCGCCCCCGTGCAGCTCCAGCATTCGTTTCACAATCAGCAGCCCTAACCCGCCGCGATCCTCCCGCGACGCCTGGGCAGACAACGCCGACGGCCGCTGGAACAGATCGTCGCGCAGCGCGGCATCGACGCCCGTTCCGTTGTCAGCCACTTCGACCTGGATCTGTTGATTCTCCTGCCAGACCGCCAGACGAATCTCCCCGCCGACGGGAGTATGCCGCATGGCGTTGTCGAGCAGATTGGTCACCACCCTCTCAATCATCGACACATCGGCGTTAACCAGCGGCAGCGGCCCCGGCACATCAATTTGCAGGTTCACCTCGCGCGTGCGGGCGGTTAATTCAAACTTCTGCGCCACGTCGGAAATCAGCTCCCCCATCGCGAAACGCTCGCGCTGCGGCTTAATGCCCCCGTGCTCCAGTCGCGCCAGCTCAAACAGCTGCTGCGAAAGATGGCGCACTTTGTTGCCCTGGCGCAGGGCGATGGTGAGATACTGCCTGCGCTCCTCGGCGGTCAGCCGTTCGTCCTTCAGGGTCAGCGTTTCCAGATACCCCAGCAGCGAGGTGAGCGGCGTACGTAAATCGTGGGAAATATTGGCCACAAATTCGCGGCGCTGGCGGTCGCTGTCGGCCAGCCGATCCCACTGACCGGCTATCTGCCGGGCAAGGTCAATAAAGCGATTTTCGAGCACCGCCACCTCGTTACCGGGATGGGGCTCCGGCGTGCGGGCCGCCAGGGTTTTGATGGCACTGATGCTGTCCCGATCGTTCGCCGCCACCTGGGCGGTGAGCTGGCGGACCGGCCGGGTCACCCAGAACCATGCCAGGCCTCCCGCCAGCAGGCCAAACAGAGTCACCAGCAGCAGGGTCCACAGAACAATGCTCCACAGCGTTTTTTGCCAGGCGTCGGCCGCCAGCTGATTAAAGGTCTCCCCCTGCAAAATGATATACAGGTAACCGCGCAGCTGGCCGTCGACGCGCAGCGGGGCGGCGCTGAAGACTTTTCGCCCGTCAAGGCTGCGGGGATCGTCGCCATACACCGGCGACGTACTGCCGGTGAGAAAAACCTGCACCGGCGCCATGTCGATCCGCTGGCGTTGGATATGTCCCGGCGGCGCCGCATCGGCCAACAGGTCGCCATCCGGCGACAGCAGATAGAGCTCCACGCTGGGATTAAAGGTCATCAGACGGTCAAACAGCGACTTCAGGGTTTGCCGGTTGACCTCGCCGTGGGCGTCCAGCAGCGGTTCGCGGGCCACAATTTGCTGAGCCAGCCCGGCGGAGAGGCGCTGCACCATGGCGTTGCCATACTGCGCGCTGCTATGTAACTGAACGACGCACACCGCCGCCGCGCACAGTATCAGCAGGGAGACCACCACCAGCGCCAGCCGCTGGCTGAGGCTCAGGCGGCGGATCACGGGGCGGCCTCTTGCGTCACCGGGGCGAACTTATAGCCTTTGCCCCAGACGGTCAGAATGATGTCCGGCTCGGCCGGGTCACGTTCGATTTTGCTGCGCAGGCGGTTGATATGGGTATTGACCGTGTGCTCATAGCCCTCGTGCTGATATCCCCAGACCTGCTCCAGCAGCGCCAGCCGCGAAAACACCTCCCCGGGATGGCGGGCAAAGTAATACAGCAGCTCGAATTCGCGCGGCGTGAGGTCCACCAACTCGCCGCGCAGCCTCACTTCGCGAGACAGCGGGTCGATGCTCAGACCATGGCAGGACAGGCGCCCGGCGTCCATCAACAGGTTCTGCCCCATCGCCTCCTGGCGACGAAACAACGCTTTAACGCGGGCGATAAGCTCCAGCAACGAAAAGGGTTTCGCCAGATAGTCGTCGGCGCCCATCTCCAGGCCCAGCACGCGGTGCATTTCGCTGGTGCGAGCGCTGATGATGATCACCGGCAGATAGCGGGTCATCTGGCGGATACGCCGGCAGATCTCCAGGCCATCGACGCCGGGCAGCATCAAATCGAGGATCACCGCATCCCAGACCCGCGTTTCCAGCCGGGCGAGAGCCTGGCCGCCGTCGGCCTCATGCACAATCTGATAGCCCTCATCCTGAAGATTGAGCCGCAGCAGCGTGGCAATATCCTCATCATCTTCCACCAGCAGAATGGTTTTGGCCATTAGATTCCCCCCACCAATAACAAAACATGCTGCGTCAAGCTTACCCGATCTCTGCGACGCAAAGCCTTCACATTTTGTTTAAACTTCGCGGACCAGCAGGGTCAGCACTTCGTAGTGGGCGGTGTGGGGGAACATATCAAATAGCTGGACCCGCTCGACGCGATAGCCGCTAAGAAGAGCAATGTCGGTCGCCATGGTGCGGGCGTTACAGCTGGAATAGATAATATAGGGCGGCGCCATGCGGCTTAAATAGTCGCACAGTTCGGCGCCAATGCCGCGACGCGGCGGGTTGACCAGCACCAGCTGCGGGATATCCGCTTCATGCGTGGCGAACTGCGTGGAGTCCAGCGCCTGAAAATGCAGATTGCTGAGCCCCAGCTGCGCGGCAGACTGCCTGGCGCAGGCGATCGCCTCCGGGGCAATCTCTATACCGGTCAGGCGCATCGCCGGCGTCGCGCAGTGCAGGCCAAAACCCCCGACGCCGCAAAACAGATCCCACATATGCTGGACCGGCAGCGCGCGCACCCAGTCGCGGGCGGTGGCGTACAGCCGGCTGGCTACCGTCGGGTTAGTTTGAAAGAAGCTTTGCGGACGGATCCACAGCGGCACCTCATTAAAGACCTCCCCCAGCGCCTGCTGTTCAGTGAAGAAGATCTCCTGCTCGCCTTCCATAATAGCCATATGCACTGGCTGGATATTCGCCGTGATCACCTTAAGCTGCGGCAACTGTGCCTGTAACCAGGGCAGCGCGGCGCGCAGCTGGGCCAACTTGGCCTCTGAGCGCAGCACGAAGCGCAGCATCATCTCCCCTTGCTGGCTGGCGGTTAGCAGCAGATATTTCAGCTCCCCGCGCTTGCGCGCGACGTTGTAGGGGGTTAACCCGGCGCGGGCGATAAAGGGCTTCAGGACGGCAAATACCGGCGCAAACTCGGCGGGATAGAGCGGGCAGTCGGTGAGATCCACCGGGGTGCCGTCGCGGTGCAGCATCCCCAGCAGCGGACGCTCAACGCTGCCGCTGACCACCATTTTGGCCTTGTTACGGAATGCCGCCTCCGGCCCGCTGACCGGCTCGCCCCAGTCGGCGACAGGGATCGCCGCCAGCAGCGTGCGCAGGTCGGCCATTTTATCGGCGAGCTGTTGCGGAACCGACCGTTCCAGCCATTGACAGGAGCGGCAGCGGCCGGCGTCGTAGAGTGCGCAATGCATAATTGACCTTCAAAATTCCAGGGGCGGGGATTGTATCACCGTTATTGCAGGCGGAAAAACCGACGGCAGTTCGCGGGCACAAACAGCAGCGTCAGGACCAGCAGATCCGGCAGTTTTTGCATCACCAGCGAGTGGAAGATCTCCCGTTTGGATTCGCCGGGAATGCTGAACAACTCCGGATACCCGTAGCCCAGCGACGCCGCCCACAGGTAGCCGGCGGCTATCATCTGCGTCAGCAGATAGACCCAGCGCGCCCAGTTGCGCCCTTTCACCAGCGAGAAGGCGCACCAGATTTCGATAAACACCAGCGCCAGGCTGCCGAGGAAGACCAGCGTCAGGTTCCAGGTCTGGACGCTACGGTGTATGAATTCGTTCAGACCCTGCAGGCCCAACAGATTGAGGATCATCAGCAGATCCAAACCGCGAATCAAAATAATCGCAAAGGCCGCCACCTGCACCAGCGCAGGGACGTTAAGGCGGGCATGCGATGAGCGAGTTTTCGTAAACAATCCCAACGTAATGTCTTCCATGAAAACGGCGCCACAGGGTGGCGCCGACCGGAGGCTGCTGTACCGATTTTAGGTGGTTCAGCCTTGTCTTGCACGCTGGATATCGCGCACTCGCTGCTTTTCTGCGCGGGCCATCAAATACCAGGCGATAAAACCAACAATACCGACCACGCCGAGGATGAGCGTCGCCAGGGCGTTGATCTCCGGGTTGACCCCCATGCGCACGCTGGAGAAGACCAGCATCGGCAAGGTCGTGGCCCCGGGACCGGAGACAAAGCTGGCGATCACCAGGTCATCCAGCGACAGCGTGAAGGCCAGCAGCCAGCCGGAGATCACCGCCGGCATAATCATCGGCAGGGTGATGACGAAGAAGACCTTCAGCGGCGCGGCGCCCAGATCCATCGCCGCCTCTTCGATCGAGTGGTCCAGCTCACGCAGGCGCGAGGAGATCACCACCGCCACGTAGGCGGTACAGAAGGTGACGTGCGCCAGCCAGATGGTCAACATCCCGCGATCCGACGGCCAGCCGATGGCGTGACCCAGCGCCACGAACAGCAGCAGCAGCGAGAGCCCGGTGATCACGTCCGGCATGACCAGCGGCGCGGTGATCATAAACGCGAAGCCGTTGGAGCCGCGAAAACGCCCAAAGCGCACCATCACCACCGCGGCGATGGTGCCCAGGATCGCCGCCGCCGTCGCCGCGCAGGCGGCGATAGTCAGGCTCAGCCCCACCGCGCTCATCATCGCGTCATCGTGGAACAGTTCGCTATACCAGCGCGTCGACCACCCGGCCCAGACCGTCACCAGCTTCGAGCTGTTGAACGAGTAGATCACCAGCATCAGCATCGGGGCATAAAGGAAGGTGAACCCGAGCACGAGGATCAGAATGCGCCACGGCGAGCGTACTACAGGCAAGTCGTTCATCCCTGCTCCCCCATCTGTTTTTGCTGGTGCTTGTGGAACCACATGATCGGCACAATCAGCAACAGCAGCATGACAATCGCCACCGCCGAGGCGACCGGCCAGTCGCGGTTGTTAAAGAACTCCTGCCACAGCACGCGGCCAATCATAATGCTGTCCGGCCCGCCCAGCAGCTCCGGGATCACGAACTCCCCCACCGCCGGGATAAACACCAGCATGGAGCCAGCGATAATCCCCCCTTTGGTGAGCGGAACGATCACCTGAAAGAAGGTCTTCAGGGGCCGGGCGCCGAGGTCCAGCGAGGCCTCCACCAACGAATAGTCGATGCGGGTCAGCGCGGTGTAGATAGGCAGCACCATAAACGGCAGATAGGCGTAGACGATACCGATATAAACCGCCAGGTTGGTGTGCAGGATCTCCAGCGGCTGATCGATAACCCCTAGCCACAGCAGGAAGTTATTCAACACCCCGTTGCTCTTCAACAGCCCCATCCAGGCATAGACGCGGATCAAAAACGACGTCCACGACGGAAGGATCACCAGCAGCAGCAGAATATTGCGCGTCGATGGCTTGCTGTGCGCCACCGCCCAGGCCAGCGGATAGCCCAGCAGCAGGCAGCAGAGCGTCGAGATGCCCGCCACCTGCAGCGACTGCAGATAAGCCTCGAAATAGAGCGGATCGTCGGTCAGCTGCAGGAAGTTGGCAAAGTTAAGGGTCAGCGTCAGCTGGCCATCCGCCCACTCCATCAGATCGGTGTAGGGAGGGATCGCCCGCGCCATCTCGGCAAGACTTATCTTGAACACGATCAGGAACGGCAGCATAAACAGCAGGATCAGCCACAGATAGGGCAGCGCGATCACCAGCTTGCGGCCATGTGCCATCTGCAGGCGCGCCACCCACAGCGCGAAGCCGCCCGGTTTTTTCGCCCCTGACGGGGATTCAACGGTACTCATCGCCCTCTCCTTACACCGTCAGTACAACGCAGCTGTCCGCATCCCAGCATAAACGCACCTCGTCACCCCAGGTGGGCGTCCCTTTCCGATGGCGGTGCTCATTCTGCAGCTGGGCGCTGATCATCTGCCCACTTTGCAGGCGCACATGATAGATAGAGAGATCCCCCAGATAGGCGATATGAATCACCTCGCCAACGGCAAAATTGTAACCATCCGCCGGCGGCTCATCGCACAGCATGATCTTCTCCGGACGCAGCGCCACCCATACCGGCACGTTGTCCACCACCGAGGCGTCGGGGTCAACCTTCAGCGGATGCACCAGGCCCGGCGAGCTCAGCACCAGGCCATCTTCGAGGCGCTCTTTCACCAGTCCTTCAAAGACGTTCACCGAGCCGATGAACTCGGCGCTGTAGCGGGTGGTCGGGTGTTCGTAAATCTCTTCCGGTTCGCCAATCTGCACAAACTTGCCGCGGTTCATGATGGCGATACGGCCCGCCATGGTCATGGCCTCTTCCTGATCGTGGGTCACCATCACGCAGGTCACGCCAACGCGCTCAAGAATATCCACCACCTCCAGCTGCATGCGATCGCGCAGCTTTTTATCCAGCGCCCCCATCGGTTCGTCGAGCAGCAGCAGCTTAGGTCGTTTCGCCAGACTGCGCGCCAGCGCGACACGCTGGCGCTGGCCGCCAGATAGCTGGTGCGGCTTACGTTTAGCGAACTCCTGCATGTGCACCAGAGCCAGCATCTCCTGCACCCGGGCGGTGATTTCCGCCTTCGGCAGACGATCCTGTTTCAGGCCGAAGGCGATATTCTGCTCAACGGTCATATGGGGAAACAGGGCGTAGGACTGGAACATCATATTGATAGGCCGCTGATAGGGCGGCACGCGCGCCAGATCCACGCCGTCGAGCATAATCTGTCCGGCGGTCGGTTGCTCAAAGCCCGCCAGCATGCGCAGCAGGGTCGATTTCCCGCAGCCTGATGCGCCCAGCAGAGCAAAAATTTCGCCTTTGTAAATAGTGAGACTGACATCGTCGACAGCATGCTGGCCATCAAACGACTTGGTTAAGTTACGGATTTCCAGTAGCGGGGTCAGCGCTTTGGGGGCTTTCGCCTGTGGGCGGGGCATTACGTCGTTCAATCGGGTGCTCTCCGGCAAAAAAACGATCACCATATGGTCCGGTGCCATACTTCGTGCTTAACAGTGCATTTGCACCATCCTGGTGCTTCTGCTCGCCGGGCGCGCTGCTATTTCCCGGCGAGTGCAGATCTGATTTGGCCCGTATTCGACGGGCCGTCAGGAATTATTTGCCGCTCTTCACTTTGGTCCACGCGCGGGTGCGCACGCGGTCAATCTTCGGATCCTGCACCTTCAGCGTGAACAGTTTGGCGAACACATCCGCTGGCGGATAAATCGCCGGGTTGTTACGGATAGTCTCGCTGACCAGCGGCGTGGAAGCCTTGTTGCCGTTGGCGTAGAACACCTGGTCGCTGATTTTGGCGATGACGTCCGGACGCATCAGATAGTTAAGGAACTGATAGGCTTCATCTTTATTCTTCGCGTCGGCCGGCATGGCAAAGACGTCAAAGAACGCCAGCGCGCCTTCCTTCGGAATAAAGTAGGAGACATTGACGCCGTTCTTCGCCTCTTTCGCGCGGTTGGCCGCCTGCCAGACGTCCCCTGCCCAGCCGATCGCCACGCAGATGTCGCCATTGGCAAGGTCGTTAATATATTGCGAAGAGTGGAAGTAGCGGATGTTCGGCCGCAGCTTCAGCAGCAGATCGGTCGCCGGGCCGGTGTAATCATCCGCTTTGCCGCTGTTCGGATCTTTGCCGAGGTAGTTCAGCACGGTGGCGAAAATCTCTTCCGGCGCGTCGAGGAAGGAGACGCCGCAGCTTTTCAGTTTTTCGAGGTTCTCCGGCTTCAGCACCAGATCCCAGCTGTCCACCGGCGCATCTTTGCCGAGGACGGCTTTCACTTTATCCACGTTATAGCCAATGCCCGTCGTCGCCCACAGGTAAGGCATAGCGTATTTATTATCCGGGTCATGCTTGGCGACCAGCTTCAGCACTTCGGGATCAAGGTTCTTCCAGTTGGGCAGCTTGCTTTTATCCAGCGGCTGGAACACCCCCGCCGCCAGCTGGCGCTCAAGGAAGCTTGCCGACGGCACCACCAGATCGAAACCGGTGCTGCCGGCCATTAATTTGCCTTCCAGCACTTCATTGGAATCAAAAACGTCATACACGACTTTAATCCCGGTCTCTTTTTCGAAATTGGCCACAGTGTCCGGCGCAATATAATCAGACCAGTTATAGACATGCAGGGTTTTTTGTTCGGCGGCGAGCGAACCGGCAGAGACGGCCATCAGCGCACCCGTAACCAGACCTGTTAACCATTTTTTACCAAAGGCGGTCATATCTCTTTTCCTTCTCAACGCCCGTTAACTTACGGGCTCAAATATACGCATTTCTACGCATGCAAAAATCATGCATATTTTTTCATTGCCTGAGAAAAGGAGAGCGGATCTCTCCCGGAGTGGTTGCTCGCAACTGGAAGCATCGCCAGAATAACTGTAGCCAGAATAAGAGGCTATAGCCCAGGTAAAAAAACGCCTTTTATCAAATTTTTATGCAGTAACGGTCTACGTGATAAGCCAAAACGGCCTGAATGGCGGTGAATAATGCTTTAAAGAAAGGTTAAATACAGAATAAAAGCGGGTAATACGCAGCCGCTGCGGTAGTGGCTGCGCTAATTTTAGGCAGGTTTAGTGAAGAAAATGGTATTGCACGTTTTCCGCGGCCGGCTCTTCCTCTTCGCCTTTGTACAACAGCTGATTGGCGCCGGCTTCAAGGATTACCATCGAGATCTGCTCTTCGCTTTGGCGGAAGAACCAGGCGAACTGCTCCATGGTCACCCCTGGGCCGATAGACAGCGACTGGCAAACCACCAGCTTGGGCAAATTATCGTCCTGAATGTCGATAAACGCCTTCACGGTTAACGAGCTGGCGTTGATGGCCGAAAGATCCGCCGACAGCGCCAGCAGGGCAGACGGCTTCACCTCCGCCAGGGCGGAAAAGAGCACCACGTTGTCCACCAGGTCAATTTTGGCATCAAAAATACCGTCGAAATTCTGCATATGCGGCAGGTGCAATGCCTGACAGGAATCGCACTCAAAAAAGCTGATGCCGATTTCGTCCAGCCAGCGACGTAGCGTATCCAGACCTGGAACGACCAGTGAATCCATAGTGCCTGTGACCTCTTACAGTGGAAAAACGACGCCATAGCTTACGCAAAAAAAACGCCGCATACCATGGCCGTCTTGCATCCGGCGGTTAGCCGCCTATTTTCAAACAGAATTCCGGCGTCGCCTGGCGCTCGATCCAGGCGATCATCTTGCCGGCGACATCCACGCCGGTGGTGGTTTCCACCCCTTCCAGCCCCGGCGAGGCATTCACCTCCATCACCAGCGGCCCGCGGGCGGCGCGTAAGATATCGACACCGGCGGCGTCCAGCCCGAGAGTTTGCGTTGCCTTGATGGCAATGGCCCGCTCCTCGTCGCTAATCTGCGCCACCGTGGCCATGCCGCCGCGGTGCAGGTTAGAGCGGAAATCCCCCTCTTTCGCCCGCCGCTCGATCGCCGCCACCACCTCATTGCCGACCACCAGGCAGCGGATATCGCACCCTTTCGCTTCGGCAATGTACTCCTGCACCAGAATATGAGCGTTCAGTCCGCGAAAGGCGTCGATCACGCTCTCCGCCGCCTGGCGGGTCTCCGCCAGCACCACGCCGATCCCCTGGGTGCCCTCCACCAGCTTCACCACCAGCGGCGCGCCGCCCACCATGGCGATCAGATCGCTGGTGTCATCCGGGGAGTGAGCGATGCCGGTCAATGGCAGATCGATGCCCTGGCGCGCCAGCAGCTGCAGCGAGCGAAGCTTATCGCGAGCGCGGGTGATGGCGACCGACTCATTCAGCGGATAGCTTCCCAGGAGCTCAAACTGGCGCAGGGCCGCGGTGCCATAGTAAGTGATCGCCGAGCCAATGCGCGGGATCACCGCATCAAAGTGCGGCAGCTGACGCCCTTTGTAGTGGATCGACGAGGCCACCGGGCTGACGTTCATATAACAGGAAAGCGGATCGAGGATCTCGATCTGATGACCGCGCTGTTGCGCCGCTTCGCGCAGGCGCCGACATGAATAAAGCGTTCCATCCCGGGATAATATGGCAATTTTCATCCTGCACCTCTGCGAAAAGACCCGCTCTGGCGGGCCTCAGCTATCGAACACACTTTCACCTTTCCTGCGGCCGGCGGCGGATATCACCTGGCCGGAGCAGCAGTGTACACGTAATCAGCGCGTTGCCCACCCCTGCTTATGCAGATAGTCAAGAATAAACGGACGACTCTCTTTCACGATAGTGCGCCGGATATGGTCGCTCCAGGTATCGCGGCGGGCGTTGCTGCCGCGCGACAGATAATAGTGCGCCAGCTGTTCGTCATACTCCGCCAGCAGCGCGTTATCCAGCGGCTGATAGCGGTTCTCATGCACCAGCATGGCCGCCGGCATCCGCGGCTTGATATCCGGGTTATCCGCCGGCCAGCCAAGGCAAAGGCCGAACAGCGGCAGGACGTGCTTTGGCAGCTCCAGCAGCTCGGTCACCGCCTCGATGCTGTTGCGCAACCCGCCGATATAGACGCCGCCCAGCCCGAGGGACTCGGCGGCGGTCAGCGCGTTCTGCGCCAGCAGCGCCGTATCGACAACGCCGATCAGCAGCTGTTCCGCCAGCCCCAGCTCCGCCTGCGGGCAGATCTGCAGGTGGCGATTAAAGTCGGCGCAGAAGACCCAAAACTCCGCCGCCTGGGCGACATGCTGCTGGCCGCCAGTCAGCGGGACCAGACGTTCACGCAGGGCCGGGTCAGTAATACGGATGATGGAGGTGCACTGTAAAAAACTCGAGGTAGATGCCGCTTGCGCGCTGGCGATAATCGCCGCGCGCTGTTCGTCGCTCACGGGCGCATCGGTGAAGTGGCGGATAGAACGGTGGCTGCGCAGCAGCTCAATGGTCGGCGTCATTTCGTTTTTCTCTGTCAGACAAGGATTCAGGCTCAGGAGAGTGGGTTAACTGCGGGGCCACGATCTGCGCCATCCGCCACATCACGACGATGGCGGCAGGGATCATCAGCACGATCCCGGCAAAGAGCATCACCAGCGCCGCGGTCGGGCTGGCAATGGGCGCAGGCAGCTGGACATACTGGTTAAGCGAGAGCCAGGCGAGGGTTAACAGCCCCATCCCGAGGATCTCAACCAGCAGAATGCTTTTCGGCAACGGGGCAAATTTTCGCATCACGCCTCTCCGGTTGATAAACGCAACGCGCCAGCCAATGCCGCCGCGCCGCCGGGTCAGTATACGGGTTTTGATAGTACGACATTTATCAAACATAGCCGTAAACCATCGAAGCAAAAGGCAGAACCTGCTTTCCCTCACCGGCCAATGCAGGCATCATAAGCGCCATTCGCCATCCGGCTGAGGTTTAAGGAGAGAAGCAATGTTTACCGTTATTTTTGGTCGTCCAGGCTGCCCTTACTGTGTTCGCGCCAAAGAGCTGGCCGAAAAACTGACCAACGAGCGTGATGATTTTAACTACCGTTACGTGGATATTCACGCCGAAGGCATCAGCAAAGCTGACCTGGAAAAAACCGTCGGCAAACCGGTTGAAACCGTACCGCAGATTTTCGTCGACCAGAAACACATCGGCGGTTGCACCGATTTCGAAGCCTGGGCGAAAGAGAACCTTGGCCTGTTTGCCTGAGTAAATTTATTTGCTCGATGAATGACTGCGCCAGGTATCAAGCCAGGCGCAGATAAACAAAAAGCACAACGCCCCCAGCGCACACCAGAACACCGCGCTCAGTACCCACGCCATCTCCTGCCAGAACGTCCGGTGCGTGACGAAAAACAGCCGCATCGTCACCATACAGACCGGCGCCGCCAGCATCGCGCCGAGCAAAGGACGCAGCACCCGCCGACCGGGAGAGAGACAGCTCGCCGCCGCTCCTGGCAGCAAAAAGAAGAGCAGGCCCAGCTCCGGGTTGCCGCTGGCGCGAAAGGCCCCTTTCATATGTAACAACAACGATAAGCACACCACAATGAACAGAACGAAGCCACAGATAATGCCGGCCCAACTACGCTCAGATTTCACCGTATCCTCCTGATGTTGCCTCTAACTCACGTCCACGTCGCCCAGTCAGATAAAGCATTTCGGCAATCCATGCCAATAACTCCCCTGCCAGCCTGAAAACGATTGTCACTAGCCGCCGCATCCAGGAAGGATTAAACTAGCGGGTATATTTTTGCTGGTTATAACAGGGTGCCAGAATAGGTTCGCGACAACGCGAACGCCTGAGCAACCTTAGACCAAATAACCATTTCCTTCAACAACTTACTAGTAAACGAGAAGTTGGCTTTCGTGAATATAAACGTCGCAGATTTGTTAAACGGGAATTACATCCTGTTATTATTCGTTGTACTTGCATTAGGACTATGCCTGGGAAAACTGCGTCTCGGCTCAGTACAACTTGGTAATTCCATTGGCGTTTTAGTCGTTTCTCTATTATTAGGTCAGCAGCATTTCGCGATTAACACCGATGCCCTTAATCTCGGCTTTATGCTGTTTATTTTTTGCGTCGGCGTGGAAGCCGGTCCTAACTTTTTTTCGATTTTTTTCCGTGACGGGAAAAACTATCTGATGCTGGCGCTGGTGATGGTCGGCAGCGCGATGCTGATCGCCATGGTGTTGGGTAAAGTGTTCGGCTGGGATATCGGGCTCACCGCCGGTATGCTGGCGGGGGCGATGACCTCCACCCCGGTGCTGGTGGGCGCGGGGGACACTCTGCGCCATTTCGGCCTGCCCAGCGATCAGCTGGCGCAGTCGCTTGACCATCTGAGCCTCGGCTATGCCCTGACCTACCTGGTTGGTCTGGTGAGCCTCATCGTAGGCGCCCGCTATATGCCCAAGCTGCAGCATCAGGATCTGCAGACCAGCGCCCAGCAAATCGCCCGCGAGCGCGGCCTCGATACCGATTCCAAACGTAAAGTTTACCTGCCGGTGATCCGCGCCTATCGCGTCGGCCCGGAACTGGTGGCGTGGGCGGATGGCAAAAATCTGCGCGAGCTGGGCATTTATCGCCAGACTGGCTGCTATATCGAACGCATCCGCCGCAACGGCATTCTGGCCAACCCGGACGGCGACGCGGTGCTGCAGATGGGCGACGATATTGCGCTGGTGGGCTACCCGGACGCGCACGCTCGCCTCGACCCGAGCTTCCGCAACGGTAAAGAGGTGTTCGACCGCGATCTGCTCGACATGCGCATCGTCACCGAAGAGATTGTGGTTAAGAATCACAACGCCGTCGGCCGCCGCCTGGCGCAGCTCAAGCTCACCGACCACGGCTGCTTCCTGAACCGGGTTATTCGCAGCCAGATCGAGATGCCTATCGACGACAACGTGGTGCTGAACAAAGGCGACGTGCTGCAGGTCAGCGGCGACGCCCGCCGCGTGAAGACCGTAGCCGACCGCATCGGCTTTATCTCCATTCACAGCCAGGTGACCGACCTGCTGGCCTTCTGCGCCTTCTTTATCGTCGGCCTGATGATCGGCATGATCACCTTCCAGTTCAGCTCCTTCAGCTTCGGCATCGGCAACGCCGCCGGCCTGCTGTTCGCCGGCATCATGCTTGGCTTCCTGCGCGCCAACCACCCAACCTTCGGCTATATCCCGCAGGGGGCGCTGAACATGGTGAAAGAGTTTGGCCTGATGGTGTTTATGGCCGGGGTCGGGCTCAGCGCCGGGGCCGGGATCAATAACGGGCTGGGCGCCGTCGGCGGCCAGATGCTGGCGGCAGGGCTTATCGTTAGCCTGGTGCCGGTGGTGATCTGCTTCCTGTTTGGCGCCTATGTGCTGCGCATGAACCGGGCGATGCTGTTCGGCGCCATGATGGGGGCGCGCACCTGCGCCCCGGCGATGGAGATCATTAGCGATACCGCGCGCAGCAACATTCCGGCGCTCGGCTATGCGGGCACCTACGCCATCGCCAACGTGCTGCTCACCCTCGCCGGGACGCTCATCGTGATCATCTGGCCGGGGCTACAATAAATTTTTTGCGAAAAAAGCCGCCACAGGTAGAACTTTTTCTCAGGGCATCAGTCATAAGTAATGCCACTGCTTTTCTTTGATGTCCCCATTTTGTGGAGCCCATCAACCCCGCCACTTCGGTTCAAGGTTGATGGGTTTTTTGTTGCCTGCGTTTAGCCATTCCGGGTGAAACGCCGCCTCAGCACTCCTCTTCCTGCGCCCTCTCCCCCGCCAGCTGCCCGACCATCATGCGGATCGCCGCCTTCGACAGCGGCGCGCGGTCGGTGACAAAGTGCAGGGTCATCCCTTCAATAAAGGCGTCGAGGCCGCGGGCGGTGTCAGGGGCAAACCACTGCTCCAGCGTCTGCTGGCTGCGCCGCATCCAGTTCTGCATCACCGCCTTCAGCGCTGGCTGGCTGCTACAGAACGCATACAGCTGGTACATCAGCTCCATATTGCGCGCCGTGGTCACCTGGGCGCTGAAGATCAGCTCCGCGATGGCATCGCAGGCTTGTTGCCGGTTCGCTACCCCGGCGAAGCTTTGCTGATACTGCGCCGACATCTCGGCGGTAAACAGGCTGAACGCCTCCTCGATCAGCGCCTCGATGCCGCTGAAATAGTAGGTCAGCGACCCCAGCGGCACATTCGCGCAGGTGGCGATTTTACGGTGCGTCACCGCATGGACGCCGTGCGCCGCGATGGTGTCCAGCGTCGCCTGCAGGATGCGCTCGCGGCGCTGCGGATCGTTCGGTCTACGGGCCATGATTTTCCTCTTCCGGTTTATGTACAAATGTACACATGCTTGCTACTGTTGTCTTCATTCTTCTCCTTTAAGGCGTTTACGGATGACGACGCAATCTTCGCGCAGAGCGCTCCAGCTTCGACTGTGGGCGCTGTTTATGTTCTTTTTCATCCCTGGCTTATTAATGGCCTCCTGGGCCACCCGCACGCCGGCGATCCGCGATCTGCTGGCGCTTTCTACCGCAGAGATGGGCGTCGTGCTGTTTGGCCTGTCGGTGGGGTCGATGAGCGGTATTCTCTGCTCGGCGTGGCTGGTGAAGCGCTTTGGCACCCGCAAGGTCATCCGCACCACCATGTCCTTCGCCGTACTCGGCATGCTGGTGCTCAGCCTGGCGCTGTGGCTTGCCTCCGCCCCGCTGTTCGCCTTCGGTCTGGCCATCTTTGGCGCCAGCTTTGGCTCGGCAGAGGTCGCCATTAACGTCGAAGGCGCGGCGGTTGAGCGGGAGATGAATAAAACGGTGCTGCCGATGATGCACGGCTTCTACAGCTTTGGCACCCTGTTCGGCGCCGGGGTGGGCATGGCGGTGACCGGGTTCGGCCTTCCCGCCGCCCCGCATATCCTGGCGGCCGCGCTGGTGGCCATCCTGCCCATCGCCATTGCTATCCGTGCCATTCCGGAGGGTACCGGTAAAAATGCCGCCGAAGCCGCCCACGGCGAGGCGAAAGGTCTGCCGGTATGGCGCGATGCGCAGCTGCTGCTTATCGGGGTTATCGTCCTGGCGATGGCCTTCGCCGAAGGCTCAGCCAATGACTGGCTGCCGCTGCTGATGGTGGACGGCCACGGCTTTAGCCCCACCTCCGGCTCGCTGATCTATGCCGGCTTCACCCTCGGCATGACGCTGGGCCGCTTTACCGGCGGCTGGTTTATCGATCGCTACAGCCGGGTGACGGTGGTTCGTGGCAGCGCGGTGATGGGCGCTCTGGGCATTGGCCTGATTATCTTCGTCGACAACCCCTGGGTGGCGGGCATTTCGGTGCTGCTGTGGGGCATTGGCGCCTCGCTCGGCTTCCCGTTGACCATCTCCGCCGCCAGCGATACCGGTCCGGATGCCCCTAAGCGCGTCAGCGTGGTGGCGATTACCGGGTATCTTGCTTTCCTCGTCGGGCCGCCGCTGCTGGGCTTCCTCGGCGAGCATTTCGGCCTGCGCAGCGCCATGATGGTGGTGCTGGGCCTGGTGATGGTGGCGGCGCTGGTCGCCCGCGCGGTGGCTAAGCCACAGTCTGAACCCGTTATGGAGAACAGCTAATGAGCATCAAACTGATTGCGGTGGATATGGACGGCACCTTTTTAAGCGATGCCAAAACTTACAACCGGCCGCGCTTCCTCGCCCAGTATCAGCGGATGCGCGAGCAAAACATTCGCTTCGTGGTCGCCAGCGGCAACCAGTACTACCAGCTGATCTCCTTCTTCCCGGAGATCGCCCACCAGATCGCCTTCGTGGCGGAAAACGGCGGCTGGGTGGTGAGCGACAATGAAGACGTCTTCAACTGCCAGCTGCCGGTTCACCATTTCAACGCCGTGGTCGACCATCTGCAGACGCTGCCGAATATCGAAATCATCGCCTGCGGGAAGCGCAGCGCCTACACCCTCAACCGCTACAACGACGCGCTGAAGACGGTGGCGGCGAAGTATTATCACCGCCTTGAACTGGTGGATGATTTTAACCATCTCGATGACACCATCCTCAAATTTGGTCTCAACGTGCCGGACCGCCTGATCCCGGAGATTCAGCCGAAGCTGCACGCGGCGCTGGGGGACATGGTGACCGCGGTAGCCACCGGCTACGGTAGCATCGACTTAATTATCCCGGGGGTGCACAAAGCCAACGGCCTGCGTATTTTGCAACAGCGCTGGGGTATTGAAGATCACGAGGTGGTGGCGTTCGGCGACAGCGGCAACGATATCGAAATGCTGCAGCACGCCGGATTTGGCTTCGCCATGGCCAACGCCCGGGAAGACGTCAAAGCCGTCGCCCGCTATCACGCGCCGCACAATAACGAAGAGGGTGTTCTGCAGATTATCGATAAGGTATTGGATCGCGAAGCGCCATTCGCCTGATAAGACCCGGATGCGAGCGCATCCGGGTTTTCAACCGGTTATCCCTGCTGCGAATTGCCGACGCTTTTATCTTTCAGGAAGTAGATCATCAGCCCCAGCCACAGTACCCCGCCCAACAGGTTAAACAGGCTGAACAGCCCGTTGCCGCCGAGCTCGTAAGCATGTTTGCTGAGCTCGATGCCGACGGTGAAGATCAGCATCTGCAGCATCCCCATCGCCGCCGAAACCGTGCCTTTGCTCATCTCGCTGGCGAACAGGGTTAAGCGCACCAGGCCGGCGTTCGCCAGGCCAATCCCGAAGGCGTAGAAGCTCAGACCGGCGGTCATCCACAGATAGGCGTGGGAAGAGACCACCGTCGCCGCCGCGGAGAGGAGCAGGCCAAACACGATCGGCCAGCCGCCCATGATAATCAGCGAGCGCACGGTACGGCGCGAAGTCAGGCGCGCCAGCACCAGGTTGCCGGCAATCAGCGCGCCGAAAATCGGCACCTGCAGCATGCCATACTCATAGCTTGTCGCCTGTTCGCCGCTGATAATAATCACCGGCGACTGGGCGATCCACGCCAGCAGCGGCAGGCTGACAAAGCCGGTAGCCAGCGCGCCGGCGACGAAGCGCAGGTTCTTTAGCACCAGCCGATAGTCGCGGCCCAGCTCTTTGACCGACAGCTTTTCACCCAGTCGCGTCGCGGTTTCCGGCATCGCCCGCTGCAGGCCGACAAACGAGATAGCCGCCAGCACGGCGAACAGCACGAACATCATCTCCCACGGCAGGATATGCACCCAGGCGGCGCCCACCAGCGGCCCCAGCAGCGGGGCAATCAGCGCCACGTTGGCCATCAGGGCGGTGATTTTAATACACACCGCCTCCTCAAAGGACTCCTGGATCGCCGCGTAGCCGACCGCGCCGATAAAACACAGGCTGATCCCCTGCAGGAAGCGCAGCAGGGTGAACTGTTCAATGGTCTGCGCCAGCAGCGTCGCCAGGCAGGTGACGATAAACCACACCACCCCGGTCAACATCACCGGACGGCGGCCAATACGGTCCGACAGCGGCCCCAGCAGCCACTGTAGAAACATGCCGCCGGCCAGATAAGCGGTCATCGAGGTGGGTACCCACTCGTTGCCCACCTGAAACTCCTGAACCACGGCCAGCATACCCGGCTGGATCATATCGTTGCCGATATAGGTGGAAAACTCGTACAGCACCAGACATAGCGGGAACAGCAGCGCCTGCCTTCCGAGGCGGCGACCTGAAAGCGAATAATTTTGCATGAAATCTCTTATCTATCAAAAATCGCGCAAAGTGTAATGAAACTCCCGGCGCGGAGATAGTGAATTGTGGGTGACACCGCACAATATTGCGAGTTGCGCGCCAGCGTCAGGGCTCGCCTTAGCAATTCACTCTGCGTATATATTCCGTTTATGTTTCAGCCATGTGACAAAGGATATACTGACGCTTTTCAGGGGGTTAGCGCCGCACCTCAGAAGGCGACATTTCTTAACAACCTGATATTTAAGACAATGCTGCTTTATCTCCGCACCGCTTTTATTTAGGGTAAGCGGCTTATTTGCTATCGGACCAACGAGCCTGGAAGTCTATGCTGGAAAATATTAACTACGCGCTGTTCGCCCTGCTCAACGCGACCCCGGCCTCGCCGCAGTGGGCCATTGAGGTGGCGATTTTCATCGCTAAAGATCTGATTCTGATCGTGCCCCTGCTGGTGGTGACCTTGTGGCTGTGGGGGCCTGCCCAGCGGCAGATGGTGTTTAAGCTGATGCTGGCGCTGAGCATCAGCCTGACCGTCTCATGGGCGATCGGCCACCTCTATCCGCACGATCGGCCGTTTGTCGCTGGCGTGGGCTATAACTTCCTGCACCACGCGGCGGACGATTCCTTCCCCAGCGACCACGGCACCGTCAGCTTTACCTTTGCCCTGGCCTTCCTGTTCTGGCACCGCGTCTGGTCCGGCGCCCTGCTGATGGCCCTTGCCGCCGCCATCGCGTGGTCCCGCGTCTATCTCGGCGTCCACTGGCCGCTGGACATGGTCGGCGGCCTGCTGGCCGGGATGTGCGGCTGCCTTGGCGCGGCGCTAATCTGGCATACTGTCGGCTCGGCGCTGTACCGTCAGCTGCAGCGCCTCTATCGCCTCTGCTTCTCCCTGCCGATCCGCAAAGGCTGGGTGCGCGGCTAAACGCCGACCGTCGTGGCGGCGACCGCGTGACTAACCCGCAAGCGACAGGTAAAATCCCGCTAACGCCCTGCCTCCGCAGGGCGATTTTAGCGCAGAGGGAATATGGAAACTCGCCGTGACGAACGCATCAGTCAGCTCATTCAGGCACTCAAGCGCAGCGATAAGCTGCATCTGAAAGAAGCGGCCTCCCTGCTCGGGGTGTCGGAAATGACCATTCGTCGCGACCTCAACGGCCACAGCGGTCCGGTCGTGCTGCTCGGCGGATACATTGTGCTGGAGCCGCGCAGCGCCACCCATTACCTGCTCAGCGACCAAAAAACCCGGCTGGTCGAGGAAAAACGCCGCGCCGCCCGCCATGCGGCCGCGCTGCTGGAGGCCCATCAGATGGCCTTCTTCGACTGCGGAACCACCACCCCGTGGATCATCGACGCCATTGACGACGCCCTGCCCTTCACTGGCGTCTGCTACTCCCTGAACACCTTTCTGGCCCTGCAGGAAAAGCCCCAGTGCCGCGCGGTCCTGTGCGGTGGGGAATTTCATGCCAGCAACGCGATTTTTATGCCGCTGAGCCTTGAGGATACCCTCAGCCATCTGAGCCCTGACATCGCCTTTTACTCGGCGGCGGGCATTGACTGCGAGCAAGGGGCAACCTGCTATAACCTGGAGGAACTGCCGGTCAAGCACTGGGCGATGCGACACGCGCGCTACCACGTGCTGGTGGTAGACCACAGCAAGTTTGGCAAAGTGCGTCCGGCGCGCATGGGGGCGTTAGCGAAGTTTGACGTGATCGCCAGCGATATCTGCCCGGATGATGAGCTGGTGGCGCTGGCGAAGGCACAGCAGATCTCCCTGCTGTATTGAAGCGTCACTATAGAAGCGTAACTGACCGCGCCCCGCCGGGCGCGGTCATGGCATCAGGAGAACCAGCTGCCGAACCAGCCGTGCAGTTTCATCAGTACGAAGTCGATCATCCGGCTGAAGAAGCCGCCCTCTTTCACCGGCTCCATGACGATCAGCGGGCGCTGCTCGATGGTTTTATCATTCAGCTTAAAGTCGATAGTCCCGACCACCTGCCCCTTCTCCAGCGGCGCGGTAAGCTGCGGCTGGTTTAAGGTGTAGCTGGCTTTCAGGTTTTTCAGCTGCCCCTTCGGCAGGGTGATAGAGCCCGCTTCGCCAGCCCCCAGTTTCGCTTCGCTGCTGTCGCCAAACCACACGCGCTGAGTGACGAAGGTGGCATCCGGTTTAATCGGCGTCACGGTTTCATAGAAGCGGAAGCCCCAGGTCAGCAGTTTTTCTGACTCGTTAAAACGAATGCGGTCGGTTTTGGTCCCCAGCACCACGGCAATCAGACGCATATCGCCCTGCGTGGCCGAAGAAACCAGGTTATAGCCGGCCCCGGCGGTGGTCCCGGTTTTCACGCCATCGGCGTTGAGGTTGGTGCTCCACAGCAGACGGTTACGGTTTGGCTGACGAATTTTATTAAAGGTGAACTCTTTCTCTTTATGTACCGCGTACTCTTCCGGTACATCGTGGATCATCGCTTTGGTCAACAACGCCATATCGCGAGCGGTACTGAACTGCCCCGGCGCATCAAGGCCGTGAACGGTCATAAAGGTGGTGTTGGTCAGCCCCATTTTTTTGGCGTAGCCGTTCATCAGGCTGACGAAAGCGTCCTGGCTGCCCGCCACGTAGTCCGCAATGGCAATGCTGGCGTCGTTACCGGACTGAATGATGACCCCTTTGTTCAGATCTTCCACGGAAACCTGCATGCCGGGCTTGAGGAACATCACCGATGAGCCGCGCAGCGCCGGGTTGCCGGTCGCCCAGGCATCGCGCCCGACGGTCACCATATCGGTCAGTTTAATTTTTCCCGCTTTTATCGCCTGCCCCACCACGTAGCTGGTCATGATCTTCGTCAGACTGGCCGGGTCGAGTTTTTCATCGGCATTGCCTTCGCTCAGCACCTTCCCGCTGGCGTAGTCCATCAGGATCCAGGCGCGAGCGTCAATCGAAGGGGCGTCGGGGAGTTGTTCTGCAGCCTGCACCGCAGGTGCGACAAGAAATAACAGCGCGCAACCTGCCGCGAGGCCGCGAAGGGAAAAAGCGTCATGCATCATAAGAGCCACCCAAGTATCCTTTCCAAACAAAATATGCCGCGCCACTCTGACCGCGCCGCAGCAACCGGTGAGTAAAGCGTACAAATGACCTTAAAGAAACAGCGAGTTGGTAAAGTTTTTAAAGTTTACGCAATAACATGCCGCCGTGCTTTAATCAGAACAATTTTTTTGATCGTGATTGCCTAAATATTAACTTTATCCCAACATGATCGCCGATCGCGCTGCAACGGCAGTGAAACAAACTCAGGAGCGAAAATGATTACACTGTGGGGACGTAATAATTCGACCAACGTGAAGAAAGTGCGCTGGGTGCTGGAGGAGCTGGATCTTCCGTATGAGCAGATCCTCGCCGGGCTGGAGTTTGGTCTCAATCATGACCCGGAATATCTGGCGATGAACCCCAACGGGCTGGTGCCGCTGTTAAAGGACGATGCCACCTGGGTGGTGTTGTGGGAATCAAATACGATTATTCGCTACCTTGCCGCCCAGTATGGCGTTGACCGTCTGTGGCTGGCCGCGCCGGCGCAGCGCGCGCAAGGCGAAAAGTGGATGGACTGGTCCAACGGCACCCTCTCTCCCGCCCATCGCCCGGTGTTAATGGGCCTGGTGAGGACGCCGCCGGAGCAACGCGACCCGGCGGCCATAGCCGCGGGGATCAGCGCCTGCGAAGCGCTATTCGCCATGCTGGATGACGAACTGGCCAAAATGCCGTGGCTCTCTGGCGAGCAGTTCGGCCTTGGCGATATTGCCGTCGCCCCCTTCGTCTACAACCTGTTGTCGATCCTCGACAGCTGGCAACCGCGGCCCCATCTGCAGCGCTGGTATCAGCAAATTAGCCAGCGTCCCGCCTGGCGCGAAGTGGTGCAGATCCCGGTCACCTGACGCTACTTCTCCGGACTCAGCCGCAATAGCTCGCCGTTAGACTCGTCGGTTAACACATACAGATAGCCGTCGGGTCCCACGCGAACGTCGCGGATGCGTTTCCCGCGCGCCTCCAGCAGGCGCCCCTCCTCGCGGACCTGGTTGCCGTCCACCGCCAGAACAATCAGCGACGTCTCCTTCAGCGCGCCGATAAACAGCTTATGTTGCCACTGGGGAAAGGTCTGCGCCGCGTAGAAGGCCATCCCGCTTACCCCGGGTGAGACCGGCCAGACATACAGGGGAGGCTCGGTTCCCGGAACCGTTTTGCCCCTGGCCTCCGGAATGGGCAGGCCGCTGTAGTTAATGCCGTGCGTCGCCAGCGGCCAGCCGTAGTTTTTTCCCGCCTGCGGGATATTAATTTCATCCCCGCCGCGCGGGCCGTGCTCGTTCAGCCACAGCGCCCCGCTCCACGGATTTATCGCCATTCCCTGCGGGTTGCGGATGCCGTAGGCCCAGATCTCCGGCCTCACGTCGGCCCGGCCAACAAAGGGATTATCCGGCGGCACACCCCCGTTCTCCGTCAGGCGGACCACTTTTCCCTGCAGCTTGTCGAGATCCTGAGCGGTGGGACGCTGATTGTTCTCCCCGAGGCCAATAAAGAGATGCCCTTTGCCGTCAAACACCAGCCGGCCGCCAAAATGATTGCCGACGGAGAGTTTCGGCTGCTGGCGAAACACCACGGTGAAATTCGTCAGTTGGGTGGCATCCTGGCTCAACTGCCCGTAGCCCACCGCGGTGCCCGCTTTGCCGCTGGCGTCGCTTTCCGCATAGCTTAGCCACACCCGCCGCGACTGCGCGAAATCCGGGGCCAGCGCCACGTCCAGTAAGCCCCCCTGGCCGTTGGCCCACACCTGCGGCACGCCGGCTATCGGCGCCGACAGGCCTTTACCCGGTTGCCAGCGCTTGAGCTCGCCGCCACGCAGGGTGATCAACATGCCCTGGTCGCCGGGGAGAAATGCCAGGCTCCACGGATGGGCCAGCCGGTTCTGCAATACCTCCACCCGCGCCGCGGCCTGGCTCAGGGCCGGCAGCGACAGGGCGCTCAATAGCAACAGCAGCGGGATCGGACGCATGGCATTCTCCTTTCGTCAGCTCTGCGCTAAAGGGTAGCCAGCGGGGAAATTTGCGCGGGGATTTTTACATAACCTTTAACAGGGGAAGCATCCACTTCCCCTGGGTTTCAGCCGATCAGGCATGAGGAATTGGCGACAATTTATTCAATTTATGAATATTTGAAGTCAATCCTGTCAGACAGCGTTCTAGCTTCTCTACGTTAACAGCGATGTACAGCGGACAATCATGATGCCCGCTCATCAGGCATACTGCAGCGGCGGCGACGGACTCGCCGGCCAAACGAAGGGCATCCTTTTCCTCCGGTGAAATGACATGCTGCAGGCGCGGCGCCTGGGCACGCATTTCACGGCAAAGCTCAAACAAGTTTTCACGCAGATGGTCATTTTCGCTGACTGACATGTAGCCTTTGGCCTTCCGCAGCTGCAGATAGGCGTCAATATCGATATTGGCGTTAATGAGCTTCTGCAAAAGGTGGCGGTATAGTCTGTCAACGGTCATCACGGTTCCTCCTCTGTCGTCCTTTACCCTATCCATAATACGGTTATTTTTTGTACAAAATGATGCGCCAGGTCAATTATTCCCAAGACTTTAACACCCTTTACAATTTGACAACCTTGCCGCTTTGTCAGGTCTATAACAAAAATAATGTCACACGATCACATTTAATTTCGCAAAGAAACAAAATCGCCATAATCGCCATTAAGTGGCCAAAATAGTGCTGCAATGATCACATTATATCGCAGACGCTATTGCACGATCGTAAGACAGAATGCCATAACAAATCATTAATGTAATACGTATAACATTTAATAAAAACAGCGACCGCGGCCGCGGTTCGCTGATAATCTCTCTGCCCGTTTGCAAGGAACTGAACCATGACGCCCGGTAAAAGAAACTACCTTCTGTTGAGTCTATTCGATTTCCTCTACCTGTTCGCCTGGTCGTCGACCATGGCTTTCTTTGTCATTTGGACCACCCAGCATCTTGGCATCAGCGCCACGAAGACCGGCCTGCTCTACTCGGTCAACGCCTTTATCGCCCTGCTGATGCAACCTTTCTTCGGCTTTATCTCCGACAAGTTCGGCCTGAAAAAACGGCTTATCTGGCTGCTGGTCGCCCTGCTCCTGCCGGTGGGCCCCTTCTTTATCTATGTTTACGCGCCGCTGCTGGTGCACAATTTCTGGTTCGGCGCGCTGCTGGGGGGGATCTATCTGGGGATCATCTTTAACTCCGGCTGCGGGGTGATCGACTCTTACATCGATAAGATTTCCCGTCGCTACCAGTTCGAATACGGTCGGGTGCGGATGTGGGGCTCGTTAGGCTGGGCAGCGGCGGCCTGGATTGTGGGTAAATATATCGACAGCAATCCTAATCTGGCCTTCTGGCTCGCCAGCCTCGCCATCGTCATCGCCGCCGTCTGCTTTATGCTGACCAAAATTGAATTAACCGACGCTGATGTGGCGCGAAGCGAATCGCTGAAGGTCTCCCATGCCCTCGAGCTGGCGAAGAATGGTCAGTTCTGGATGCTGCTGCTCTTTACCCTGTTCGTCACGCAGATTTATGACACCTACGATCAGCAGTTTGCCCAGTACTTCTCGCAACAGTTCCCGACGCCGGAGGAAGGCAACCGCTGGTATGGTATCCTCGCCTCCATTCAGGTGTGCGGCGAAACGCTGTTCTTATGCCTGATGCCGTGGTTTGTTAACCGGACCGGCGCCAAGTGGGCGCTGATCATTGCCGGGCTGATCATGTCGGTACGTATTGTTGGTTCGGCGGTGCCTCTTGGCCCGGTGTGGATTGGCGCAGTAAAAATGATGCATGCCCTGGAGAAACCGTTAATTCTGGTGTCGGTCTTTAAATTCATCGCCGCCAACTTCGACCACAAGCTCTCTTCGACAGTCTATTTACTGGTGCTGTTTGTCGCCTCGATCGCCACCGCCATTTACTCCCCGCTGGCTGGCTATCTGTACGATACCATTGGCTTCGCCGACACCTATCTGATCCTCGGCGGCATCGCCGGGCTCTTTACTTTGATCTCTGTCTTCACGCTGCAGGATAAGCGCGAGCCGAAAAAGCCCGGCGCCGCCCCCTCCGGAGCCGTCACCCCGGCGCAATAAGTCTCTGCCCGGCAGCAACGCTGGGCGTGAATCGCCGCCTGCGCGCACGGCTTGCCGGAAGCGTTTCCCGCCCCTCTGCTCCGGGGCGTGCGGGATCCGCTTTAGCGGCAGGGGCATGAAAGGCAGGGCTGGGTGCGCTTTTTCACCATTAACCGTGACGGAGCTATACTCTTTTTCGCAAAGATCTGTAGAATTCCTGCCCTGACCATTCCAATAATTGAACACTTTTTAAGCTATGAGCAATGTCACGCACCAGCCGAAAATCGGCTTCGTCTCCCTGGGCTGCCCGAAAAACCTCGTGGACTCAGAGCGTATCCTGACCGAACTGCGCACCGAAGGTTATGACGTCGTCCCTACCTACGACAACGCCGATATGGTGATCGTTAATACCTGCGGCTTTATCGACAGCGCTGTGCAGGAATCGCTGGAAGCGATCGGCGAAGCGTTGAAAGAGAACGGCAAGGTGATCGTCACCGGCTGTCTCGGCGCAAAAGAGGATCAGATCCGTGAAGTGCACCCGAAGGTGCTGGAGATCACCGGTCCGCACAGCTATGAGCAGGTGCTGGAGCACGTCCACCACTATACGCCAAAGCCGAAGCACAACCCGTTCCTGAGCCTGGTGCCGGAACAGGGCGTTAAGCTGACGCCGCGCCACTACGCCTACTTAAAAATTTCTGAAGGCTGCAACCATCGCTGCACCTTCTGCATTATTCCGTCCATGCGCGGCGACCTGGTGAGCCGTCCGATTGGCGAAGTGCTGGCGGAAGCCAAACGCCTCGCTGACGCTGGCGTGAAAGAGCTGCTGGTGATTTCGCAGGACACCTCCGCCTACGGCGTCGACGTCAAGCACCGCACTGGTTTCCACAACGGTATGCCGGTGAAGACCAGCATGGTCAGCCTGTGCGAAGAGCTGGCGAAGCTCGGCATCTGGGTGCGCCTGCACTATGTCTACCCGTACCCGCACGTTGACGATGTGATCCCGCTGATGGCAGAAGGCAAAATTCTGCCGTACCTCGATATTCCGCTGCAGCACGCCAGCCCGCGCATCCTGAAGCTGATGAAGCGTCCAGGTTCCGCTGACCGTCAGTTGGCGCGCATCAAGCAGTGGCGTGAAATCTGCCCGGATCTGACCCTGCGCTCCACCTTTATCGTGGGCTTCCCGGGGGAAACGGAAGAAGATTTCCAGATGCTGCTCGACTTCCTGAAAGAGGCGCGTCTCGACCGCGTCGGCTGCTTCAAGTACAGCCCGGTTGAAGGCGCCACCGCCAATGAGCTGGCGGACCAGGTGCCGGAAGAGGTGAAAGAGGAGCGCTGGAACCGCTTTATGCAGCTGCAGCAGCAGATCTCTGCCGAGCGTCTGCAGGAAAAAGTGGGTCGCGAAATCCTGGTGCTGGTGGATGAAGTTGATGAAGAAGGCGCCATTGGCCGCAGCATGGCCGACGCCCCGGAAATCGACGGCGCGGTCTACCTGAACGGCGAAACCGGCGTCAAGCCGGGTGACGTGGTGCGGGTGAAAGTCGAGCACGCCGACGAATACGACCTGTGGGGAACCCGGGTCTAGTCCAGCTTCCCGGATAGCGGCTTAGCGCATTCCCCGGCCTACGGGGTCCTCCCGTAGGCTCCCCCCCAGGCCCGCGCAAGCGCAGCGCTGCCGGGCAAGCGTTGATGACCTTCCAGGCAACCCTGTTGCGCCGTTATTTTGCCGGGTGGCGCTACGCTTACCCGGCCTACGTTCGTACGACCTGTCGTTAATTTATTCACCATTGTTGCTGAAACTGCCGGGGCTGGCGGCCTCAACATCGCTGAGACGTTCCCGGAAGGCCGGGGCAGCCAACATGGATGCGGGCTGAGGGCCGTGTTTTGCACGGACGCTGCCTCGGCCCGACCCGCAGCCTGCAGGGATAAGTCGAAGGCACCACGCAGTGGCGATGTTGCTGGCCGGAGCCCGGGGTACAGGGGCGGCGGCGACTGGCCGCCCCCTGTGCGCTCCCTGCGCTATGAGAGACATAACGCAGAAGATTAACCGGGAGCGCAATGTGCGCTGAAGCCACAAATAATATAAAGCACCGCACGGCGGTGCTTTCCCTCACCCTACCCCTTTAACTTCGGATCCAGCGCATCGCGCAGGCCATCCCCCAGCAGATTAAACGCCAGCACGGTCACGAAAATCGCCACCGCCGGAAACAGCGCCACGTGCGGGGACATCACCATATCCGCCCGCGCCTCGTTGAGCATCGCGCCCCACTCCGGCGTGGGCGGCTGCGCGCCGAGACCGAGAAACGACAGACTGGCCGCCGAAATAATCGATACCCCAATGCGCATGGTGAAATAAACCACGATCGACGACACCGTCCCCGGCAGGATGTGGTGGAAGAGGATGGTGGCATCGCTGGCGCCAATGCTGCGCGCCGATTCAATAAAGGTCTGCTGCTTTAATACCAGGGTGTTGCCCCGCACCAGCCGGGCGAAAGCCGGGACCGAGAAGATCGCCACGGCGATAATCACGTTGGCCATCCCGCTGCCCATGACGGCGACCACCGCGATCGCCAGCAGGATCCCCGGAAAGGCGAACAGCACGTCGCACAGACGCATAATCAGCCGGTCCCACCAGCCCTCATAGTAGCCGGCCAGCAGCCCAAGCACCGTGCCGATGGCCGCGCCAATCAGCACCGCCAGCACCCCGGCGGCCAGCGAGATCTGCGCCCCCACCAGCACCCGGCTGAAAATATCGCGCCCCAAAGAGTCGACACCGAACCAGTGCACCAGCGAAGGCCCCTCGTTAAGCCGGTCGTAGTCGAAATAATTTTCCGCATCGTACGGCGCTATCCATGGGGCGACGATGGCCACCGCAATCAGCAACAGCACGAAAATACCGGCGCCCATGGCCACCGGCTGACGCCGAAAGCGCCGCCAGAACTCATGCCAGGGGGTATGGATTTCGCCGGGCCTGATGCCCGGCATGGCGTTCAGCGCCGCCTGCCTTCTCCAGTTAAGCAATCGCACCTTACTTATACCTGATAGCCGGGTTTATGGCCGCGTACAGCACATCCACCACTAAATTGATAAGAATAAACTCCAGCGAAAAGAGCAGCACTTCCGCCTGAATCACCGGGTAATCGCGCATTTCTACCGAATCGACCAGCAGTCGCCCCAGCCCGGGCCAGTTGAAGACCTTCTCCACGACGATCGAGCCGCCGAGCAGGAAACCGAACTGCAGCCCCATCATGGTGACCACCGGGATCATCGCATTGCGCAGACCATGCTTGAGCACCACCCGCGTTTCGCTCACCCCTTTCGCCCGGGCGGTACGCATATAGTCTTCATGCAGCACATCGACGAACGACGCGCGGGTAAAGCGCGCCATCACCGCCGCCACCGCCGCGCCGAGGGTCAGCGACGGCAAAATATAGTGCCGCCAGCTGTCGGCGCCCACCGTCGGCAGCCAGCCCAGCTCAACCGAAAACACCTGCATCAGCAGCATGCCGAGGGCAAAGGCCGGAAACGAAATACCGCTCACCGCCAGCGCCATTCCCAGACGGTCAGGCCAGCGATTGCGCCACACCGCCGCCGCGATCCCCGCCGCCATGCCAAACAGCACCGCCCAGCTCATGCTGGCCAGCGTCAGCCACAGGGTGGGCATAAAGCGGCTGGCTATCTCACTGGCAACGGGACGCCGCGAGGCCATGGACATGCCAAAATCGCCGCGCAGCACGTTGGTGATGTAGTGCCAGAACTGGACGTGCAGCGGCTGGTCAAGCCCCAGCTGCTGGCGCACCATCGCCACCACCTGGGCATCGGCCTCTGGTCCGGCAATCAGCCGCGCCGGGTCGCCGGGCAGCATATGGACGAAGAGAAACACCAGCACCGCGACGATTAGCAGGGTGGGGATCAGCCCCAGCAGGCGCTTAATCACATAGTTGAGCATCGTACCTCCACAACCCGCCCCGCGGAAAAACCGCCCTCCGCCCACTAGCGCCGGAGGGCATCATCTCGACCTTCACGGTGTTAAATCTGCCTGTTCGAAGCTGAAGCCGGTGTCCGGCTGGATATAAAAGCCGGTGAGGTTCTTGCTGTGGGCGGAGACCAGTTTCTCCACCACCAGCGGCACCCACGGCGACTCTTTCCAGATAATATCCTGCGCCGCTTTGTAGAGTTTGGTTTTCTCTTGCGGATCGGTGGTTTTCAGCGCCTCGCTCAGCGCGCTATCAACCTGCGGGTTGCTGTAAAAAGCGGTGTTAAACAGGGTCGGCGGCCAGTTTTGGGAAGCAAACAGAGGCGACAGCGCCCAGTCGGCTTCGCCAGTGGAGGCGGACCAGCCGGTATAGAACATCCGTACCCCGCTCTCTTTCTGCCCTTTACCTTCCACTTCCGCCGCCCGCTGACCGGCGTCCATCGCCGTCACCTGCGCCTTTATGCCCACCTGCGCCAACTGCTGCTGGGTAAACTGCAGCACTTTCTGCGCGGTGCTGTGGTTATGTGACGACCACAGCGTAGTGCTAAACCCGTTGGGGTAGCCGGCCTCTTTTAGCAGCTGGCGCGCTTTCGCCGGATCGTAAGGCCACGCGGGGTAGCTCTGAGCGTAGGCAATCGATGGCGGCACCACGCCGGTCGCCGGGGTGGCATAGCCGGCAAACGCCACCTTGACCAGCGCCTGGCGGTTGATGGCGTAGTTGATCGCTTCGCGCACCTTCGGATTATCGAACGGTTTCTGCGTCACGTTCATGCTGATGTAACGCTGCATGATCGACGGACTGGCCACCAGCTCCAGTTTGCTGTTTTTCGCCAGCAGCGGCGCCTGCTCATAGGGGATCGGGAAGGCAAACTGCGCCTCGCCGGTCTGCAGCATCGCCGCCCGGGTATTGTTATCGACCACCGGTCGCCAGGTAATGGAATCCAGCTTCGGCAGCCCCGGCTGCCAGTAGCCATCGAACTTGCTGACCTTCACGAAATCGGTCTGGTTCCAGGTATCGAGCTTATACGGCCCGGTGCCCACCGGGTGGAAGCCGATATCCTTGCCATATTTTTTCAGCGCCGTCGGCGAAATCATCGCTGTCGCCGGATGGGCGAGAATATTAATAAACGCCGAGAACGGCTGTTTAAGGATGATTTTCACCGTGGTCGGATCAACCGCCTCGGTGCTGGCGATATTTTTATACAGGTTATAGCGCTTGAGATGGTTTTCCGGGTTGCTGGCGCGGTCGAGGTTAGCCTTGACCGCCTCGGCGTTAAAGTCGGTGCCATCCTGGAATTTCACCCCGCTGTGCAGCTTGATGGTGTACACCAGGCCATCCGGCGACACGGTGTAGCTCTCGGCAAGGACATTTTGCAGCTTCATCTCTTTATCAAGGCCGAACAGGCCTTGATAAAAGGACTTCGCCACCGCCTGCGACAGAGTATCGTTAGCATCATAGGGGTCGAGCGTCGTGAAGTTAGACCCGACCGCCACCACTACATCTTTGGCAGCAAAAGCGGGGGCGCTCGCCAGGGCCGCCGCGATACTCAGCGCCAGCCACCATTTGCGTGAAACAGGTTGTGTCATCGTGTTCTCCTGAAAAGGTGCGTTATGTGTTGTTATGTTCTGCCCAGCACGTCGGCGGCGTCGCGGGCGACGAAGTGGCCCGGCCCAACTTGCTGCAATGGCGGGCTGGCGATCTCCTCGCCCCGCTTATAGATATTGCCCGGGACGTCATCAGACAGCAGGACCCGCTGCGGATGACGGTAGGCCGGGTCGGCCACCGGTACGGCAGCCATGAGCTTACGGGTATAGGGGTGCTGCGGGTTTTCAAACACTGCGCCGCGCGGGCCGATTTCGACAATCCGGCCGCGATACATCACCGCCACGCGGTGGCTGATGCGCTCCACCACCGCCATATCATGGGAAATAAACAGAAACGCGATGCCCATCTCGCGCTGCAGGTCGAGCATCAGATTGATAATCTGCGCACGAATGGAGACATCCAGGGCCGACACCGACTCATCGGCAATCACCACCTTCGGATTCAGCGCCAGCGCGCGGGCAATGCAGATCCGCTGCCGCTGGCCGCCGGAAAAGGCGTGGGGGTAGCGCCAGGCATGCTCCGACTGCAGCCCCACGCGCTTCAGCAGCCAGGCGACCCGCTCGCGCGCCGCCTCCCTGTCCAGCAGGCCATGCACCCGCAGCGGCTCCATAATCGAATCGCCGACCGTCTGGCGCGGATCGAGCGAGGCGTAAGGATCCTGAAAAATAAACTGAATATTGCGCCGCAGGGACTGCAGCTTGCTGCCGGAGAGGGTATCGATCCGCTGACCGTCGAAGGTAATGGTGCCACCCTGAGTCTCAACCAGCCTCAGCAGCGCCCGGCCGGTGGTCGACTTGCCGCAGCCGGACTCCCCCACCAGAGAGAGGGTCTCTCCCGGCCAGAGATCAAAACTCACCTTCTCCACCGCATGCACTTCGCGCGTCACGCGATTGAGCAGCCCGCCGCGCACCGGGAAACGGGCCACCAGATCGCGCACCTGCAGAATCGGCTCCCCCGCCACCACCGTGTCTGGCGTTTCTGTCTCCGCCAGCGGCTGCCCCGGCAGCGGAAAGCGGCGCGGCAGATCCCGACCGCGCATCTCACCCAGCCGGGGGACCGCCGCCAGCAGGGACTGCGTATAAGGGTGCTGCGGTGAACGGAAAATCTCCTCGACGCTGCCGGTCTCCACCGCCTCGCCGCGATACATGACCAGCACCCGATCGGCGATATCGGCCACCACCCCCATGTCATGGGTGATAAAGATTACCCCCATCGCCATCTCCTTTTGCAGGACGGCGATAAGTTGCAAAATTTGCGCCTGGATGGTGACATCCAGCGCCGTGGTCGGCTCGTCGGCAATCAGCACCGCCGGCCGACAGGAGAGCGCCATGGCGATCATCACCCGCTGGCGCATGCCGCCGGAGAGCTGGTGCGGATAGCGTGAGAGCATCTCTTCCGCCTGGGGAATACGCACCTGGTCGAGCATCTTTTTTGCCGCGCGCAGCGCCTCTTCGCGCCCCAGCCCCTGGTGCAGACGCAGGGATTCGGCGATCTGCTCGCCGATGGTGAACACCGGGTTCAGCGAAGTCATCGGCTCCTGAAAAATCATCGCCAGGTCCGCGCCGCGTACCCGGCGCATTTCGGCCTCCGATTGCTCATTGAGCGCGATCACCTGCCGGTTGCGCCGTCGCAGCCACAGCCCCTCGCTGCTCACCTCGCTGCTGGCGGCGTCAAGCAGACGCATCAGCGCCAGAGCGGTGACCGATTTTCCCGAACCAGACTCCCCGACAATCGCCAGCGTCTCGCCGCGGCGCAGGCTGAAGGAAAGCTGACGCACGGCCTGCACCTCTGGCGCATCCTGCTGGCGAAACGCCACGTTCAGGTTGCGCACCACCAGTACTTCGCAGGTATCCGTTTCGTGAGTTTGCGGCACTCTCCCTCTCCCTTGTTCTATTCGCGATAAATGCCAATGGTCGGCGTATCGCCGGCATAGCACCAGGCGCGGTACATGCCTTCGCTGTTAAACGGTAAAACGACGTTGCCTTCGCGATCGACGGCAATCAGTCCGCCGCTGCCGCCGAGGGCCGGCAGCTTCTCCATCACCACCCGCTCGCAGGCAGAATAGAGACTGAGCTGACCGTACTCCATCAGGGCGGCGATATCGTAGGCCGCCAGAGTACGCATAAAGACTTCGCCGGTGCCGGTGCAGGAGACCGCCACGATGGCGTTGTTGGCGTAGCACCCCGCGCCCGGCAGCGGGCTGTCGCCAACGCGTCCGGGCAGTTTGTTGGTCATGCCGCCGGTGGAGGTCGCCGCCGCCAGATTGCCGGCCAGATCGAGCGCCACCGCCCCGACGGTGCCCATTTTCTGGCGTTCGTCGAGCGGAGCGGCATGGTGGTCAAGGATGATCTCCCCACCCGCTTTCGCCTCCTGCAGCTGCAGCAGGCGCTCGGGGGTGGAAAAGAGATCGTTATCGACGCGCGCCATTCCGTGGGAGAAGGCGAAATTTTCCGCCCCCTCACCGATCAGCAGCACGTGCGGGCTCTTCTCCAGCACCAGACGCGCCGCCAGCACCGGATTACGTAAATGTTTGACCCCGGCCACCGCCCCCGCCTGCAGGCTGTAGCCGTCCATCACGCAGGCGTCCAGTTCGTGGGTTTGATCGTGGGTAAATACCGAGCCGATCCCGGCGTTAAACAGCGGACACTCCTCCAGCAGACGGACGGCCTCGGTCACGGCATCCAGCGCACTGGCGCCCGCAGCCAACATTTTCTGTCCGCTTTCGACGATAGCCGACAGCGCCGCCACGTACTCCCGCTCCCGCTCCGGCGTCATCTGCGCGCGAGAAATCGCCCCTGCGCCGCCGTGAATTGCTATAACCGCCTTGCCCATTTCGCCAGTCCTTAACGATGAAGTGGATAGCCCCCGCCCTGTCGTAGCGCGTCGCGGCGCCGGTCACGTCAGGAATAAGGGTATTGATATCATTATATTGCTGAATGTCTTATACAATTTTTGAATATAGAAAGAGCGGCGGGCGATGTAAAGCCTCGTACCCAGGTGGCATACAGCCCGCGCCGCTTTTCTGCCATAATAGGCGTTTTCGCCGTTTTGCCCGCAGGAGTGACCCATGGATTTTACCGCCGGACTGATGCCGCTCGACACAGCCCTCACCCAGATGCTCGATCGTATTACGCCGCTGAGCGCCACGGAAACTGTACCGCTGTTGCAGGCCTTCGCGCGCGTTACCGCCCATGACATTATCTCCCCGCTGGATGTCCCCGGCTTTGATAACGCGGCGATGGATGGCTATGCCGTCCGGTTGAGCGACCTTCGCGACGGCGCGGCCCTGCCGGTCGCCGGGAAGGCCTTCGCCGGCCAGCCGTTTCACGACGCCTGGCCCACCGGCACCTGTATCCGCATTATGACCGGCGCGCCGGTGCCTGCAGGCTGCGACGCGGTAGTCATGCAGGAAGAGACTGAACAGACCGACGCCGGCGTGCGCTTTACCGCGCCGGTGAAAGCCGGGCAGCATATTCGCCGCCGCGGAGAAGATATCGCCCACGGCGCGGTGGTCTTCCCGGCGGGAACGCCGCTGACGGTAGCCGAGCTGCCGGTGCTGGCCTCGCTGGGCATTGCCGACGTCGAGGTGGTGCGCAAGATTCGCGTCGCGGTCTTCTCGACCGGCGATGAGCTGCAGCTGCCGGGTCAACCGCTCGGCGACGGCCAGATTTACGATACCAACCGTCTGGCGGTGCATCTGATGCTCGAACAGCTGGGCTGCGAGGTCATTAATCTCGGCATTATTCCTGACGATCCGGCGCAACTGCGTGAGGCCTTTATCGCCGCCGACCAGCAGGCCGACGTGGTTATCAGCTCCGGGGGCGTCTCGGTGGGCGAAGCCGACTACACCAAAACCATTCTTGAAGAGCTGGGGGAGATCGGTTTCTGGAAGCTGGCGATCAAGCCGGGCAAACCCTTCGCCTTCGGCAAGCTCAGCAGCAGCTGGTTCTGCGGCCTACCGGGCAACCCGGTTTCCGCCACCGTCACCTTCTGTCAGCTGGTGCAGCCGCTGCTGGCGAAGCTCTCGGGCAAGTACGGCCCGCTTCAGGCAACCCGCCTGCGGGTACGCGCCGCCACACGACTGAAAAAGTCGCCGGGCCGCCTCGATTTTCAACGCGGTATTCTGCAGCGCAACCCGGACGGCGAGCTGGTGGTGACCACCACCGGCCATCAGGGCTCGCACATTTTCAGCTCTTTCAGCCTCGGCAACTGCTTTATCGTGCTGGAGCGCGAGCGCGGCCACGTTGAAGCGGGCGAATGGGTTGACGTCGAACCGTTCAGCCATCTGTTTGGGGGGCTGTAATGGCCGTGGAGCTGAGCGATGAAGAGATGCTGCGCTATAACCGGCAGATTGTTTTGCGCGGTTTTGATTTTGACGGCCAGGAGCGGCTAAAGGCCGCTCGGGTGCTGGTGGTCGGCCTCGGCGGGCTTGGCTGCGCCGCCGCGCAGTATCTGGCCGCCGCCGGGGTGGGGCAGCTCACCCTGCTCGATTTCGACACCGTCTCGCTCTCCAATCTGCAGCGCCAGACGCTGCACAGCGATGCCACCCTCGGCCAGCCTAAGGTGGATTCCGCCCGCGAGGCGCTGGCGCGCATTAATCCGCACGTTCATCTGGTGCCGCTCAATGCCTTACTGGACGAACCGGCGCTGGCGGCGCAGATTGCCGGGCACGATCTGGTGCTCGACTGCACTGACAACGTCGCCATCCGTAACCAGCTCAACGCCGGCTGCTTCCGCCACCAAACCCCGCTGGTTTCCGGGGCGGCGATCCGCATGGAGGGGCAGATCAGCGTCTTCACCTATCAGCAGGGCGAACCCTGCTACCGCTGCCTGAGCCGCCTGTTTGGCGAAAATGCCCTCACCTGCGTCGAAGCCGGCGTGATGGCCCCGCTGGTGGGCACTATCGGTTCTCTGCAGGCGATGGAGGCCATTAAGCTGCTGACTGGCTACGGCACGCCCGCCAGCGGAAAAATCGTGATGTACGACGCCATGACCTGCCAGTTTCGTGAAATGAAGCTGATGCGCCACCCGCAGTGCGAGGTATGCGGCTCGCACTAATCCCCCTACCGGCGACGAGAGTCGCCGGTGGTTTTATGACCGCTCTCGTTATTTTCTCCCCTCTGACTTATCCCCATCCCGCTTGTTGATTTGCGTCAATATAACTTTCATTCGAAAGTGTTTTTATATTCATACGCAAAAAAGAGGGTAAGCCATGATCTTCAATATCCAGCGCTATTCCACCCATGACGGCCCAGGGATCCGCACCGTCGTCTTCCTGAAAGGCTGCTCGCTGGGCTGCCGCTGGTGTCAGAACCCGGAGAGCCGCGCCCGTAGCGAAGATCTGCTGTATGACCCGCGGCTGTGCCTGGCCGGCTGCGAGCTGTGCCAGCAGGCGGCGCCGGCGGTTATCACCCGCACCCTCGATGGCCTGATCATTCACCGGCAAAACGTTAACGACAGCCATATCGCCGCGCTGCGCGACTGCTGCCCCACCACCGCGCTCACGGTGTGCGGCGAGGAGAAGAGCGTCGAGGAGATCATGGCGACGGTGCTGCGTGATAAACCATTCTACGATCGCAGCGGCGGCGGCATCACTCTTTCCGGCGGCGAACCCTTTATGAACCCAACGCTGGCGCAAGCGCTGTTCGAAGCCAGTCATCAGGCAGGCATTCACACCGCCGTGGAAACCTGCCTGCACGTGCCGTGGAAATACATTGAACCGTCTTTACCCTTTGTCGACCTGTTTCTCGCCGACCTGAAGCATGTCGACGAGGCCGTTTTCCGGCAGTGGACCGACGGCAGCGCCCGCCGGGTGCTGGACAACCTGCAGCGTCTGGCGCAGGCGGGGAAAAACATGATTATTCGCGTGCCGCTGATCCAGGGATTCAACGCCAGCGAAGCCGACATCACCGCCATCACTGATTTTGCCGCCGACCGCCTGCGGGTCAGCGAAATCCATTTCCTGCCCTACCACACGCTGGGAATGAATAAATACCAGTTACTCAGTCAGCCCTACACCGCACCGGATAAACCGCTGGATGCTCCCGAGCTGCTCGCCTTTGCGCAGGATTATGCGCGGAGCAAGGGGCTAACGGCGATCTTACGAGGATAACCTTATGACGACTCTGAAACTCAACACCCTCAGCGCCCGCATCCAGGCCCATAAAATGGCGCTGGTGCATATTGTCAAGCCACCGGTCTGTACCGAACGCGCCCGCCACTACACCGAGATGTATCAGCAGCATCTTGATAAGCCAATCCCGGTGCGTCGTGCCCTGGCGCTGGCGCATCACCTTGCCGAGCGCACCATCTGGATCAAGCACGATGAGCTGATCGTCGGCAACCAGGCCAGCGAAGTGCGCGCCGCGCCGATCTTCCCGGAATACACCGTCAGCTGGATCGAAAAAGAGATCGACGATCTCGCCGACCGCCCCGGCGCCGGCTTCGCGGTCAGCGAAGAGAACAAGCGCGTGCTGCATGAAGTGTGCCCGTGGTGGCGCGGCCAGACCGTACAGGACCGCTGCTACGGCATGTTTACCGATGAGCAGAAAGCGCTGCTCGCCACCGGCATTATTAAGGCAGAGGGCAATATGACCTCCGGCGACGCCCACCTGGCGGTCAACTACCCGCTGCTGCTGGAGAAAGGCCTGGACGGCCTGCGCGCGAAAGTCGCCGAACGCCGGTCGCGCATCAATCTGACGGTGCTGGAAGACCTGCACGGCGAACAATTCCTGAAAGCGATTGATATTGTGCTGGCGGCGGTCAGCGACCACAGCAAACGCTTCGCCGCGCTGGCGCGCGAGATGGCGACGGCAGAATCCCGTGACGCACGCCGCGAGGAGCTGCTGACGATTGCCGAAAACTGCGACATCATCGCCCATGAGCCGCCGAAGACCTTCTGGCAGGCGCTGCAGCTGTGCTACTTCATTCAGCTGATCCTGCAGATTGAATCCAATGGCCACTCGGTCTCGTTTGGCCGCATGGACCAGTACCTCTATCCGTACTACCGCCGCGACGTTGAGCTGCAGCAATCGTTGGATCGCGAACAGGCCATTGAGCTGCTGCACAGCTGCTGGCTGAAGCTGCTGGAGGTTAACAAGATCCGCTCCGGCTCGCACTCCAAGGCCTCGGCCGGCAGCCCGCTGTATCAGAACGTCACCATCGGCGGCCAGAACCTGGTGGATGGCCAGCCGCAGGACGCGGTCAACCCGCTGTCGTATGCCATCCTGGAATCCTGCGGTCGTCTGCGTTCGACCCAGCCGAACCTCAGCGTGCGCTACCACGCCGGAATGAGCAACGATTTCCTCGACGCCTGCGTTCAGGTGATCCGCTGTGGCTTCGGTATGCCAGCGTTTAATAACGACGAAATCGTGATCCCGGAATTTATCAAGCTGGGTATTGAGCCGCAGGACGCCTACGATTATGCGGCCATCGGCTGTATCGAAACCGCGGTCGGCGGCAAATGGGGCTATCGCTGCACCGGCATGAGCTTTATCAACTTCGCGCGGGTGATGCTGGCGACGCTGGAAGGCGGCCGCGATGCCACCAGCGGCCAGGTGTTTCTGCCGCAGGAGCACGCCCTGTCGAAAGGCAACTTCGCTAACTTCGACGAGGTGCTGGCCGACTGGGACCGCCAGATCCGCTACTACACCCGTAAGTCGATTGAGATTGAGTACGTGGTCGATACCATGCTGGAAGAGAACGTCCACGATATTCTCTGTTCGGCGCTGGTGGACGACTGCATCGAACGGGCGAAGAGTATCAAGCAAGGCGGCGCGAAATATGACTGGGTGTCCGGTCTGCAGGTGGGCATCGCCAACCTCGGCAACAGCCTGGCGGCGGTGAAAAAGCTGGTCTTCGATCAGGGCGTTATCGGCCAGCAGGAGCTGGCGAAGGCGCTGGCGGAAGATTTCGACGGCCTGACCCACGAGCAGCTGCGCCAGCGGTTGATCAACGGCGCGCCGAAGTACGGTAACGATGATGACAGCGTGGACACGTTGCTGGCGCGGGCCTACCAGACCTATATCGACGAGCTGAAGCAGTATCACAACCCGCGCTATGGCCGCGGCCCGATCGGCGGCAACTATTACGCCGGCACGTCGTCTATCTCCGCCAACGTGCCGTTCGGCGCGCAGACCATGGCGACGCCGGATGGCCGTAAAGCGCACACCCCGCTGGCGGAAGGGGCCAGCCCGGCTTCCGGAACCGACCATCTGGGGCCGACGGCGGTCATCAGTTCGGTGGGTAAACTGCCCACCGGGGCGATCCTCGGCGGCGTGCTGCTTAATCAGAAGCTGAATCCGTCCACCCTGGAGAACGAGTCCGATAAGCAGAAGCTGATGGTGCTGCTGCGCACCTTCTTCGAGGTGCATAAAGGCTGGCATATCCAGTACAACATTGTCTCGCGCGACACGCTGCTGGAGGCGAAGAAACACCCCGACCAGTACCGCGATTTGGTGGTGCGCGTCGCCGGGTACTCGGCGTTCTTTACCGCCCTGTCGCCGGATACCCAGGACGATATCATCGCCCGTACCGAGCATACGCTCTAACCCCTCAGGCCCGCTGGCGCGACGCTTAGCGGGCCTTCCCTGTCCTGCAGGCCGGGAAAGGCAACGCCGCCTCCCGGCATTTTCTGAATGCATGAACTTTCATTCGAAATAAATTTGTGCTCCCCATCACATTGTAATTAGAATGTTACTGGTCGAAGTTAAGCCAGGAGCACCCCCTTATGACCGTTAAAGTTATCGTCACCGATATGGACGGAACTTTTCTCAATGACGCCAAAACCTACGATCGTGCACGGTTTCTGGCGCAATTCGCCCAGCTGCAGCAGCGCGGCATTGAATTCGTTGTCGCCAGCGGCAACCAGTACTATCAGCTGATCTCCTTCTTCCCGGAGATCCGCGAGCAGATCTCGTTCGTCGCCGAAAACGGCGCGCTGGTCTTTGCGCATGGTAAGCAGCTGTTCCACGGCGAACTGACCCGCCACGAATCGCAGGTGGTGATTGGCGAACTACTCAAAGATCCGCAGCTGAACTTCGTCGCCTGCGGCCTGCAGAGCGCTTACGTCAGCGATAACGCCCCGGATGCCTTCGTCGACCTGATGTCAAAGCACTACCACCGTCTGCAGCGGGTAAGCGACTATCACGCCATCGACGATACGCTGTTCAAATTCTCTCTGAACCTGCCGGACAGTGAGATCCCGCAGCTGATCGATAAACTGCACGTGTCGCTCGACGGCATTATGAAGCCGGTCACCAGCGGCTTTGGCTTTGTCGATTTGATTATTCCCGGCCTGCATAAAGCCAACGGCATCAGCCGCCTGCTCAAGCGCTGGAACCTGTCGCCGCAGCAGTGCGTGGCCATCGGCGACAGCGGCAACGACGCCGAAATGCTGAAGCTGGTGAAATACGCTTTCGCCATGGGTAACGCCGCCGACAGCATTAAGGCTATCGCCGGATACGCGACCGACGATAATAACCATGACGGCGCGCTGAACGTCATTCAGGCCGTCCTCGATAACAGCGCTCCCTTCAACGATTGACCTCTCTCCGGGGCTGCGCGCCCCGGCTTGTCCATTTTGTGCGCCGCAGCAAGATTTTAAACTTGCATTAACTCCATTTTAACTTAAATTAACGTTTGTAAGATTTAATACTTTCGAATGAAAGATACAGCGAGGTTATTATGGCTGCTCTCCCGACCCACGAAACACTCCCCGCCGACCACAAAGCGGCGATTCGCCAGATGAAGCAGGCGCTGCGGGCGCAAATCGGCGACGTCCAGGCGGTGTTCGATAAGCTCTCAGCGCGCATCAGCGAGCGCCTGCAGGAGATTGAGACGCTGAAAGCCGCAGGCCAGGAGGTCTGGCCAACCATTCCGTTCCGCGATATCGCCGAGGGAACCGTGAGCGATGCCCAGCGCGCGGCCATTAAGCGCCGGGGCTGCGCGGTGATCAAAGGCCACTTTCCGCGCGAACAGGCGCTGGCCTGGGATACCGCGATGCTGGAATATCTGGATCTGAACCATTTCGACGAGGTCTACAAAGGGCCAGGCGACAGCTTCTTCGGTACGCTTGAGGCTTCGCGGCCGGAAATCTATCCCATCTACTGGTCGCCCTCGCAAATGCAGGCCCGCCAGAGCGATGAAATGGCCGCGGCGCAGTCCTTCCTCAACCGCCTGTGGCGCTTTGAGCAGGACGGCAAGCGCTGGTTCGATCCGGACGTCAGCGTCATTTACCCTGACCGCATTCGCCGCCGTCCGCCGGGAACCACCTCGAAGGGGCTGGGCGCGCATACCGATTCCGGTGCGCTGGAGCGCTGGCTGCTCCCCGCCTACCAGCAGGTCTTCGCCAACGTGTTTAACGGTCATGTCGACGCTTACGATCCGTGGGACGCCGCGCACCGTACTGAAGTGGAAGAGTACACCGTCGACAACACCACCAAATGCTCAGTGTTCCGCACTTTCCAGGGCTGGACCGCGCTGTCGGACATGATCCCGGGTCAGGGGCTACTGCACGTGGTGCCGATCCCCGAGGCGATGGCTTATGTTCTGCTGCGCCCACTGCTTGACGATGTGCCGGAAGATGAGCTGTGCGGCGTCGCGCCGGGCAGAGTACTGCCGATCTCTGAGCAGTGGCACCCGCTGCTGATCAAAGCCCTCAGTTCGATTCCGGCGCTGAACGCTGGCGATTCCGTCTGGTGGCACTGCGACGTCATTCACTCGGTGGCGCCGGTGGAAAATCAGCAGGGCTGGGGCAATGTGATGTACATTCCGGCAGCGCCGATGTGCGAAAAGAACCTCGCCTACGCGCAGAAAGTGAAAATTGCTCTGGAAAAAGGGGCCTCGCCGGGGGATTTCCCGCGCGAGGACTATGAGGCCAGCTGGCAGGGGCGCTTCACTCTGGAAGATCTGAACATCCACGGCAAGCGGGCGCTGGGTATCCCGGTTTAATCGTCATACAGCCCCTGCGGCTCCACGGCCGTATGGCCTTTGCCCGGCCGGATCCGCCGTACCGAATCGCGCACCACCAGCGTGCCGTGCAGCAGCAGCGAACCGTGCGGCGCCTCCGGGCGCAGCAGGCGCTGCTGCAGGAGATGCACCGCCTCGCTGCCCAGTTCATCCCGCGGCACATGCACCGCGGTCAGCGGCACCTCCTGGATCGCCGCCAGATTAAACCCGTCGATGCTCATCACCGAGACATCCTGCGGCACCCGCAGGCCGCGCTTTTGCAATGCGCTGACCGTGCCGGCGGCCATGAAATCGCCGCCCACCAGGAAGGCGGTGGGCAACGGCCTGCCCTGTAAGCCATCAAGCCAGGCCCCCACCTGCTCTTCGGTCTCTCTGGCGCTAAAGTTGGCGACGCTGATGAGATCCCGGCTGGCGGTAAAGCGCAAATTGCGCGCGCGCCACGCCTCCTCGATCCCCCCCAGCCGCAGCTCCATGGTATAGCGGCGCAAACACATGACGTTCATCACCACCCGATGCCCCATATCAAACAGATAGCGGGCGGCGCACTGGCCAATCAAACGATGATCGGGGGCAATGGACGGCAACCGCATCCCTTCATCCCGACAGTTTATCAAGACGCAGGGTTTACCCAGATCCGCCGCCAGGCCATGAATATGCGGATCGTCGATCCCCAGCAGCACCGCGGCCTGGGTTTCCGCTTCGTTCATGCGGGCAAGAAACAGATTGGCGTCGCTGTCGTTTTCGTCCAGCGCGCAGTAGCGCAGGCGCACTTCATGCGCCGCCAGCGCGTTATTAATGCTCTGGATCACCCGGTAGTAGAAGATATCCGACCGCTCATCGAAGGCGCGCTGCGGGGCAAACACCAGCAGATTATTGAGCAGCAGACGCCCGGCGGCCAGCCCCTGCATGACCCCCAGCTCGCGGGCGCACTCCAGCACCGCCCGGCGCGCCTTGTCGCTGGTATTCGCCTTTCCGGCCAGGACGCGCGAAACGGTACTGGCCGACAGCCCAGTGCGGGCAGCGATTTCGGCGACGCGCAGCTTTTTATCCATTTTGTGATCCAGCTCCGATTGGAAAATGAAAGAATTTTCATAATCGCCAAAGCGCTCCCTGTAAGCAAATGACAGAGCAAAATTTGAGATCCCGGTCATTTCATGAAAAAACTTGCATAAATAGCACTTTGCCCGCCGTTTTTTCTCCCTTAGCCTGAATTGGTCCAACATCTCCCATACTAGTTATACCAATGATGTTGAGATAAAAAAATAGACTATTCAAATAGTTAATAACACTACGTGGCCACTCAAGGATTGAGGTCGTCACTTTCCCCCTACTAACGTCATGTGGAGTGTGCTATGAGTCAAGGCCTCAACAATGATATCGCGGTCAGCAAAACGCGCCGGGTGGTAAAAAACCTGCGCTGGTGGGTGCTGGTCCTGTTTTTACTTGGCGTCACCGTCAACTACATCACACGCAACTCGCTGGGGATTATCGCCCCGGAACTGAAAGCGACGCTCGGCATTACCACCGAACAATATTCCTGGATCGTCGGCGCGTTTCAGCTGGCTTACACGATTTTCCAGCCGCTCTGTGGCTGGCTTATCGACGTCATCGGCCTGAAGCTCGGGTTTATGATCTGCGCCACCTTGTGGGCGCTGGCCTGTATCGCCCACGCCGGGGCCGGCAGCTGGCTGCACCTGGCGATATTGCGCTTCTTTATGGGCGGGGCCGAGGCGGCCGCCACCCCGGCCAACGCCAAAACCATCGGCGAGTGGTTTCCGAAGTCTGAACGGCCAATCGCCGCCGGCTGGGCTGGCGTCGGGTTCTCTATCGGCGCAATGCTCGCCCCGCCGATTATCTACTTCGCCCACGCTTCCTTCGGCTGGCAGGGGGCGTTTATGTTTACCGGCGCGCTGGCCCTGCTGTGGGTGGTGCTGTGGTGGGCCTTCTATCAGAACCCGGAAAAGCACCCCAACCTCAGCAAAAGCGAGCTGGAGTACATCAAGCAGGATAACGAAGCGCCGCCGGTGAAACAGCCCTTCTTTACCGCACTCAAAACCGTCTCGAAGAATAAACGTTTCTACGGGATCGCCATTCCCGCGTTTATGGCCGAGCCCGCCTGGGCGGTGCTGAGCTTCTGGGTACCGCTGTACCTGGCCAAAGAGCACGGCATGGATCTCAAGCAGATCGCCATGTTCGCCTGGCTGCCTTTCCTCGCCGCCGACCTCGGCAGCGTGGTCAGCGGCTACCTCACCCGCCTGTACGTTCGCTGGTTCGGCTGTACGCGAGTCAACTCAGTGATCGCCAGCTCGGTGACCGGCGCATTTCTGATGATCTCCCTGGCCCTCGTCGCTATCACCCGCGATCCCTATATCACCATCGTCCTGATCTCCATTGGCGGCTTCGGACATCAGATCATCTCCTGCATGCTCAGCGCGCTGGTGGTGGAGTCGTTCGACAAGGGACAAATGGCGACGGTAAACGGTATGCGCGGATCCGCGGCGTGGATCGCCAGCTTCCTGTTCTCGTTATTAATCGGGGTGACCGCCGACAAAATTGGCTTCAACCCGCTGTTCATCGCCATGGGTTTCTTTGACCTGATTGGCGCCGTTTTCCTGGTGGCATTTATTGCTGAACGTCGCGCCAAGCGCGCCTGAGAGTGGATGTAAGATATGAAAACGTTGAAACACTGGAGTTTACATCAACAGCTGGAGCATCACGTTGAACTGACGGTCGATGGCCAGCACACCCTGTGCCTGTACGTACTGGAAGAGAATTTATTCCGCGTGCTGCTGAAACGCCAGGGCCAGCTGGCGCTGGATCGCACCTGGAGTATCGCTCCGCAGCAGGATGTGCCGTGGGAAGGCCGCGCCCGGGATGACCTCAGCGGTTTTAGTCTCCCGGCCTGGCAGCTGACACAGGAGGCCGATACGCTGACCATCGCCACCCGCCAGCTGCGCGTCACCGTCCATCAGCCGCTGTGGCTGGAGTGGAGCTATCGCGACGACGCCGGGGAATGGCAGCAGCTTGCTAACGACCGCCCCACCAGCGCCTATCTGGCCAATGCCCACGGCGACGGCGTCGCCCACTATCTGAGCCGCCGGAAAGACGAGCGTTTCTATGGCCTGGGCGAAAAGGCCGGCGATCTGCAGCGCACCGGTAAGCGTTATGAGATGCGCAACCTCGACGCCATGGGCTACAACGCCGCCAGCACCGACCCGCTGTATAAACATATTCCGTTCACCATCACCCAGCGCAGCGACGTCAGCTATGGTCTGTTTTACGACAACCTGAGCAGCTGCTGGCTGGATTTGGGTAACGAAATCGACAACTACCACACCGCCTACCGCCGCTGGCAGGCGGAAGCCGGCGATATCGATTACTACCTGTTCACCGGTAAACAGGTGCTGGATGTCACCAAAGCCTTTGTACGTCTGACCGGTAAAACCCTGTTCGGGCCAAAATGGAGCCTCGGCTACAGCGGCTCGACCATGCACTACACCGACGCGCCGGATGCGCAAAATCAGCTGATGAACTTCATCCGCCTGTGCGATGAGCACGCTATTCCGTGCGATTCGTTCCAGCTCTCATCCGGCTATACCTCGATTAACGGCAAGCGCTACGTCTTTAACTGGAACTACGACAAGGTGCCGCAGCCGAAAGTGATGAGCCAGTCGTTTCACGACGCCGGGCTGAAGCTGGCCGCCAATATCAAACCCTGCCTGCTGCAGGACCATCCGCGCTATGGCGAGGTGGCGGAGCGCGGCCTTTTCGTTCGCGATTCGCAAACCGACGCTCCGGAGCGCTCCAGCTTCTGGGACGATGAAGGATCGCACCTCGACTTCACCAATCCGCAAACCGTGGCCTGGTGGCAGGAAGGGGTCACCAGCCAGCTGCTGGAGATGGGCATAGATTCGACCTGGAACGATAATAACGAGTATGAGGTGTGGGACGGCGAAGCGCGCTGCTACGGCTTTGGCCGCGAAATCGCCATCAAGCATATTCGCCCGGTGATGCCGCTGCTGATGATGCGCGCCTCGATGGAAGCCCAGCAGCGCTTTGCGCCGGAAAAGCGCCCGTATCTCATCTCTCGCTCCGGCTGCGCCGGTATGCAGCGCTACGTCCAGACCTGGAGCGGCGATAACCGCACCAACTGGGATACGCTGCGCTATAACATCCGCATGGGGCTGGGCATGAGCCTTTCCGGGCTGTTTAACGTCGGTCACGACGTCGGCGGTTTCTCCGGCGATAAACCGGAGCCGGAGCTGTTTGTGCGCTGGGTACAAAACGGCGTGATGCACCCGCGCTTTACCATTCACTCATGGAATGACGACCAGACGGTCAACGAAGCCTGGATGTATCCGGCCGTTACCCCGGCCATTCGTTCCGCGATTGAGCTGCGCTACCGCCTGCTGCCCTATCTGTATACCCTGCTGTGGCAGGCGCATGCTGACGACGAACCGATGCTGCGCCCGACCTTCCTCGATCATCAACACGACGCGCAGACCTTCGCCGAATGCGATGACTTCCTGCTGGGGCGCGACCTGCTGGTGGCCAGCGTGGTCGAGCCTGACGCCCGTCAGCGTGAGGTGTGGCTGCCGGATAATCAGGCCGGCTGGTACGATTTCTACAGCCACCAGTGGTTCGCCGGCGGCCAGTGGGTCACCCTCGACGCGCCGCTGGAAAAGCTGCCGCTGCTGGTCCGCGCCGGGGCCGGTCTGCCGCTCAGCGAGCGCATCCGTCATGTTGCGGCGCAACAGGACGATCGTCGCGAACTGCAGCTGTTCCCGCTGAAAGGCGTCGGGACCTCTTCGGGTCTGCTGTTTGAGGATGACGGCGAAAGCTGGGGCTATAAACAGGGCGATGCGCTATGGCTGGAGTGGGAAATGGCGTGCGACAGCAGCACCATCAACCTGAAGGTCAACGCCCGCGGCAACTATCGCCCGGCGTGGAAAGCGCTGAAGCTGTCATTACCGGCAGGAGAAAAACGCAAACTGCTGGTGAATGGCGTTGAAGGAGCGGAGTGGAGGCGCTAAGCGATATGCCGGGCGGCGGCTTACGCCTTGCCCGGCCTGGATTTAATGATGTTCCCGGATTGCGCTACGCTAATCCGGGCTACAAACGGGTGGCCTCAAAACCCCCGGTGGCGCTACCGCTTACCGGGGCTACAGCACTGTGCGGTTTGGTAGCCCCGGTAACGGACAGTTCCAGTAACCATGGGTACAAGATAGGGCTCTTAAGCTCACAATAGCACCGACCGTAGGCCGGATAAGGCGCAGCCGCCATCCGGCGCGAAAGTGGCTCTTTACCCGCGGTTATTGCCCGGCGGCGCTACGCTTGCACGGGCCTACAGATCCCATGCCAGGCGTAGCCCGGGTAAGGCATAGCCGCTACCCGGGTAACGAAGAGGGATTACTCGATACCTTTGCTGCGCAGGTAGTCTTCGTAGTTGCCGCTGAAGTCGATCACCCGTTCCGGGGTAATCTCCAGCACGCGGGTGGCCAGCGAGCTGACGAACTCACGGTCGTGGGAGACGAATATCAGGGTACCCTGATACATCTCCAGCGCCATGTTCAGCGATTCGATGGATTCCATATCCAGGTGGTTGGTCGGTTCGTCCATGATCAGGATGTTTGGCTTCTGCATCATCAGCTTACCAAACAGCATCCGCCCCTTCTCACCACCGGACAGTACTTTCGCCGGCTTCTTGATGTCATCCTGGCTAAACAGCAGTCGACCAAGGATACTGCGCACCGCCTGCTCGTCGTCGCCTTCCTGTTTCCACTGGCTCATCCACTCGAAGACCGTCAGGTCGTTTTCGAACTCGTATTCATGATCCTGCGCGTAGTAGCCAAGTTGCGCGTTTTCAGACCATTTCACGGTGCCGTTATCGGGCTGCAGTTCGCCCACCAGGGTTTTCAGCATCGTGGATTTACCCACGCCGTTGGCGCCCAGAATGGCAATCTTCTCGCCCACTTCCAGCAGCAGGTTGACGTTTTTGAACAGCGGACCTTCTTCAAAGCCTTTGGTGAGGGCTTCCACTTCCAGCGCGTTACGGAACAGTTTCTTGTCCTGCTCGAAGCGGATAAACGGGTTCTGACGGCTGGAGGCTTTAACCTCTTCCAGCTTGATCTTGTCAATCTGGCGCGCGCGCGAGGTGGCCTGACGCGATTTAGAGGCGTTGGCGCTGAAGCGGCTAACGAAGGACTGCAGGTCGGCAATCTGCGCTTTTTTCTTGGCGTTGTCCGCCAGCAGACGCTCACGCGCCTGGGTGGCCGCCGTCATGTATTCGTCGTAGTTGCCCGGATAGACGCGCAGCTCGCCGTAGTCCAGATCCGCCATGTGCGTACAGACCATGTTCAGGAAGTGACGGTCGTGCGAGATGATAATCATCGTGCTGTCGCGGTCGTTCAGCGTCTGCTCCAGCCAGCGAATGGTGTCGATGTCCAGGTTGTTGGTCGGTTCGTCGAGCAACAGAATGTCCGGGTTAGAGAACAGCGCCTGCGCCAACAGGACGCGCAGCTTCCAGCCCGGGGCGACTTCGCTCATCGGGCCGTAATGTTGTTCAACCGGAATGCCCACGCCCAGCAGCAGTTCGCCCGCGCGCGCTTCAGCAGAGTAGCCGTCCATTTCGCCATATTTAACTTCCAGGTCGGCCACTTTATAGCCATCTTCTTCGCTCATCTCAGCGAGGGCGTAGATGCGATCGCGCTCCTGCTTCACTTCCCACAGCTCGCTGTGGCCCATGATCACCGTATCCAGCACGGTGAACGCCTCAAAGGCGAACTGATCCTGACGCAGCTTACCGATGCGCTCGTTCGGGTCGAGAGAAACGTTGCCCAGCGTCGGTTCGAGATCGCCGCCGAGGATCTTCATAAAGGTCGATTTACCGCTGCCGTTGGCGCCGATCAGACCATAACGGTTGCCGCCGCCAAATTTAACGGAGATATTTTCGAACAGCGGCTTACTGCCAAACTGCATGGTAACGTTGCTGGATACTAGCACGGGGATATCCTGAAAAAAGAGTATGAGGGGTGTGATACAGCAGACATTATGCCAGTAAATGACGCACTTTTCACGGTCTGCGGTAAATTCCGCCGCGGCGCTTGTGCTATGGTCTTTGTCAGATGCGCCAGAAACCTGCGCGCAAACCGTTATTCTGTACGTGATGATGAGGAGTCCCATGACCACCAGCCTACCGCGACATCCGGCCTTTTTATCCCTGCAGGGCGGCATCAATTTTCGCGACCTGGGCGGCCAGCGCACCGCCGACGGACGCCGGGTACGCAGCGGCAAGCTGCTGCGCTCCGGCGCGCTAAACCGGCTTACGGCTGAGGATCTCAACCACCTGGATACCCTGCCGCTCAGCCGGGTGCTCGACTACCGCGACCCCGGTGAAGTGCAGCGCACCCCGGACAAACTGAGCCCGCTCACCCACTATCTCAACGCGCCGGCCAATCCGCCGCTCGGCGAGGTCAATGCGAAGGTCACCGAGCTGAATGCCGCCACCCTTAATGCGCTGAACGGCGAGCAGTTTATGCTGCAACTCTATCGCCAGCTGCCGTTTAACAACCCGGCCTATCGCCAGCTCGCCGCGTGGCTGACGACCCCTTTCGACGGCGCCTTGCTGCAACACTGCGCGGTCGGTAAAGATCGCACCGGCGTCGGCTGCGCGTTAACCCTGTTCGCCGTCGGATGCGACAGCGAGACGGTGATGGAGGAGTATCTCCTCACCCATGGCATGCTGACGCAGGTGGAGGCCTGGATGCTGGAGATGCTCGGCAACGACCTGACGGCCCAGGGGCGCCAGAGCCTGGCGGACATCCTGACGGTGAAAGAGTCCTATCTCGCCGCCGCGCTGTCGGCCATTCAGCAGCGCTATGGCAATGTCGACGCCTGGCTGGCGGAAGAGTATCAGCTCACCGCCCCGGCCCGCGTCGCGCTGCAGGCCCGGCTGCTGGAAGACTAACCCCTGTCGCCCCCAACGCCAGGGCGCGGCAGCCGAGGCGACAGGGAAAAAAATGTGATTTCGTACACATCTGATTTACCTGTTCAGCGGAATGCACATATAATGCGCTCCCATCTACTGTCTCAATCATTAACAAAGGCCTGTGTGGCGTTGATTTCGCACACGACATTAAAAACTATGAAATTATCTACACTCTTAGCGGCAGCCTTCGCCATCGTAGGCTTTTGCAATACAGCGTCTGCTGTCACCTATCCTTTGCCAACCGATGGCAGCCGTTTGGTTGGTCAGAACCAGGTCATCACCATTCCGGATGATAACAAGCAGCCGCTGGAATACTTCGCGGCCAAATATCAGATGGGGCTTTCCAACATGCTGGAAGCCAACCCGGGGGTGGATACCTATCTGCCGAAGGGCGGTAGCGTCCTGAACATCCCTCAGCAGCTGATCCTGCCGGATACCGTGCATGAAGGGATCATCATCAACAGCGCGGAAATGCGTCTGTACTACTACCCGAAAGGCACCAATACCGTGATCGTTCTGCCGATCGGCATCGGCCAGTTGGGTAAAGATACGCCAATCAACTGGACCACCAAAGTCGAACGTAAGAAGGCCGGTCCGACCTGGACGCCGACCGCCAAGATGCATGCGGAATACGCTGCCGCCGGCAACCCGCTGCCTGCCGTCGTACCGGCCGGTCCGGATAACCCGATGGGTCTGTACGCGCTGTATATCGGCCGCCTGTACGCCATCCACGGTACCAACGCTAACTTCGGTATCGGCCTGCGCGTGAGCCACGGCTGCGTGCGTCTGCGCAACGATGACATCAAATTCCTGTTTGAGAACGTGCCGGTCGGCACCCGCGTGCAGTTTATCGATGAGCCGGTAAAAGCCACCACCGAGCCGGACGGCAGCCGTTACATCGAGGTTCATAACCCGCTGTCGACCACCGAAGCCCAGTTCCAGGGCGGCGAGATCGTGCCGATCACCCTGACTCAGCCGGTACAGGCGATCACCAGCCAGTCTGATGTCGATCAGAGCGTGGTTGAGCAGGCTATCCAGAACCGCTCCGGTATGCCGGTGCGTCTGAACTAAGTTCAGCATGACAGCAAAAACGGCGGGCCTGATGCCCGCCGTTTTTTTATCTGTATTGTCTCTGGCTGCGGCTGGCTAAACCTGACAACACCGTGGCCCTGCTGAGCGCTGCGCCGGCAGGGTCCCCCGGTCTAGCCGTTATTCACCAGAATAATCCCGCCGTGGTCGTAGCGATAGTGGCAGTGGGCGTACTCCAGCGGCGTGCCGTCTTCCAGATAGATAACCTGTTCCACCTCCAGCACCGGATCGGTGGCCTCGCAGTGAAGATGCTGTTTATCCAGTTCGTCCGGCTTCATCGCCCGCACCACGCGGTAAGATCCCATCAGCTTCAGCCCCAGCGTCTCCTGCACGTAGCGAAACACCGACCCCTCCAGATGGCTTTTGGTTAACCCCGGCACCAGCCCCACCGGCATGACCGTCAAATCCAGCGACACCGGCTCGCCGTTGAGCAGCCGCAGGCGGACAAAGTCATACACCGGGGCATCGGCGTCGATCAGCAGCGAACTCTGCTCCTTCTCAGTGGGAAAACGCACCTCGAAGCGCACCACTTCGCTTTGCACCTCGCCAAGATGTTCCCAGGTTTTGGTGGCGCCGAAATAGTCGCTACCGGGCAGCTCCCACTGCGACAGCTGAAGGAAATTTTTCCGCACAAAGGTGCCCTGCCCTTTGCGAGTATAGATAAGCCCTTCGACGATTAACTGGCGCATCGCCTGCTGGATGGTCATCCGGCTGGTGTTGAACTCCGCCGCCAGCGCAAACTGGTCGGGTAGCGGCGCGCTGGCAGGATACTGCTGGCTGATGATGCGTTTTTTTATTTCCCGCGCAATTTGCAGATACTTCGCCGTCATTCCCGGTCCTTTTACATTCTGTGAGTGACTGGCGGGCAGCATACTTGACCTGACCGCCAGAACATCGTTACATCACGTCGCCGTTGCTGTGGATCACCTGCTTCAGCCACGCATAGCTCTTCTTCTGCACCCGCCGCAGATCCTTGAGGTCATGGTTCTCGCGATTGACGTAGACCACGCCGTAGCGCTTACGCATATCACCCTGCGAGCTCAGGATATCGATTAATCCCCAACCGAGATAGCCGATCACCTGCGCCCCATCCTCAAACATGGCCGCTTTCATGGCGTTGATATGGTCGCGATGGTAGGCGATGCGGTAATCGTCGGCAACCGGATGTTCACCGTCCCACGACTCAATCACCCCGATGCCGTTTTCAATCGGGAACACCGGCAGGCGCCAGTCGTTATAATAGCGGGTGATGATGGTCCGGAAGCCTAGCGGATCGATCTGCCAGTTCCATTCTGTCGCTTTCAGGAACGGGTTATCCTGATTGCCAAACAGCATATAGTTGTTAACCGCCGTTCCCGCCGGGATGGTGTCGCTGTTCAGCGTCCGGCTGGCGTAATAGCTGAACGCCAGATAATCGACCTTCACCGTCGCCATCAGCGCCAGATCCTCAGGACGATAGATATCATCGAACCCTTCAGCGGCGACAAAATGCATCACTTCCGGGCTGTAGCCCTCCCCGGCGTAAGCCCGCAGCAGGTTCTGGTTTAAAAACTCGTCCAGCTGCTGGGCGCACAGGATATCGCGCGGTTTGCAGGTCGCCGGATAAACCAGGGCGTGGGCCAGCATTCCGCCCATCAGACACTGCGGCTTCGTCTGATGCAGGTGATCGGTCAGATGGACGTGCGCCATCATCACATGATGCTGGATCAGATACAGCTCGCGCAGGGTCTTCTCCCCCTGCAGGTAGCCGGAAATCAGAAACGCTTCCGGCGAATGGTACAGATTCTGTTCATTAAAGGTGAGCCAGTATTTCACCTTGTCGCCATAGCAGGCGATCATCTTCTGGCCATAGCGAATAAAGGCGTCCATCACCCGGCGGTCGGTGAATCCGTTGTAGCGCTCCGCCAGCGAGAGCGGCATATCGAAGTGGTACAGGCAGATCATCGGCTCGATGCCGCGGGCGATCAGTTCATCAATAAACTGATGGTAGAAGGCGATGCCCTCTTCATTAAATTCGCCGTCTCCCTCAGGACACACCCGGCTCCAGGCTATCTGAAAACGGTAGCAGTTCATGCCCAGATCCTGCATCAGATCGAAATCTTCCCGATAGCGATGATAGGAGTCGGTCGCCACCTTCCAGTCGGAAGCGAATTCCGCCGGTTGCCGGATATCGTACACCGACATCCCCTTGCCGCCCTCGTTCCACGCCCCCTCCGTCTGCATGCTGGAGACGGAATTACCCCATAAGAAATCTGCCGGTAGTCTGTTCTTCATCCTGCGCCTCGGTATATGACTAGTCATTTAAATTTCATGACTAGTCATATACCGAAAAGCGAACGGATGCGCAAAGCCAGGGATCGTTTTCTGTGAGCCGGGCAAAAAAAAGATCGCCCCGAGGGGCGATCCTGTCGAACGGCGTGGAGGGCGGCGTACCGCTGCGGAAATCAGGCGCAGAGTTTGAAGAGCCAATAGCCGGTAAGGGCCGCCCACAGCAGCATGGGAATGGAGTAGAGATGGAAACGCCACCAGATCCGCCGATCGCCTGCCATGCGCAGCGCGATGATATTGGCCAGCGAGCCCGGCAGCAGACCAAAGCCGCCCACGTTAACCGCCCAGGCGAGCAGGATCGAAGGCGGGACATAGTTGAGCAGCAGAATGGTCGAGGGCACATTGCTGATCACCTGCGACAGGCCGATGGCGGTCAGCCACAGTCCACCGCCGGAGAGCGTCCCGACCCCGCTCAGCACCTGGTGCAGCGCCGGAAGCTGGGTCAGCAGATGGACGTCGATAAACATCACCATAAACACCAGCAGCAGCGACCAGTCCACATGGACGATCACCGCCCGGGCCAGTATCAGGAAGCCCAGCAGCACCAGCGCCAGCCCCCACAGCGCCTGATTCATCTCCAGCGCGGTCAGGAACACCAGATACAATCCCAGACAGCTCCAGACCAGCTTTGGCTGCCACGATGGCGCCTTATCGCTACTCTGGTAGTTGAGCCGGTTTGCCGGGAAACAGAACCAGCACAGCGCCAGCAGGGTCAGCATCATTGCCGCCGCCAGCGGTAGCATCTGGCCGATGAATCCAGGGAAAGAGAGACCGGAGCGTCCCCACAGTAAGATATTCTGCGGGTTGCCGATCGGCGTCAGCAGCGACCCGGCGTTCACCGCCAGCGCTTCGAAAATAATCAGCCGGTTCACCGGGATGGCGCACCACTTCTTCAGCGTCAGGGTCAGGGGCACCACGATAAACAGCGCGACGTCGTTGGTGAGGAAGGTGGATAGCAGCGCCGCCGCCAGCACCATAAACATAGCCAGCTGGCGTTCGGTGACAAAGCGGCGGGCCATTTTACGCCCCAGCACGTCAAAATAACCGCTCAGTTCAATCCCCTTGGTCAACAGCATCAGGCCGCTGAGGGTGATGATAGTATGCCAGTCAATGGCCGCCGGCCAGCTTGCCGGGACAAACGGCACCATCACGCTGAGTACGCAGGCGATAATCAGCAGCAGATGGAGAAAACGGTCGCGCAGCAGCGACTGGACGAAGGGAAGAGTCATGCTTCCTGAGATCCCCGTGTTTGGGTAAATTTCAGGAACATCGCCAGCGTCTCCTCGCTCACGTGATGCTCCATTCCCTCCGCATCGCGGCGGGCAATCTCCGGGCTGACGCCGATAGCCAGCAGGAAGTTCTCCACGATTTGATGGCGCTCGCGGCTCTCCTGGGCCAGCTTCTCACCCTCCGCGGTTAAGAATATGCCGCGCCACGGGATCTGTTCGATAAGGCCGACACTGGCCAGCCGTTTGAGCATCTTGGCGACGGTGGGCTGCGAGACCCCCAGCCGGGCGGCCATATCCACCTGACGCGCCTCGCCCATCTCGCGGATGAGATCGGAAATCAGTTCAACATAGTCGTCAATCAGCTCGCGTCGATGCGCTTCCCGCACCTGACGGAACCCTTCAACGTGCTCTTCAACATTTACCAACTGCGTCACTTTTTTTGTTATTGGCTTACCTGCGCGACGGTTCATTGTGCTTCCTCATTCGTGTGACGCGTCAAGCATCATATAAAAAGATCCACATTGTAATGGATTGCGCCAAGAGCACAAAAAATTAACGTTTTAGCCATAGCTATAAAATATAGCCTGTGCTATATCTGTATATAATGCAAACATCCATCAGGGAATGATGGAGCGAACAGGCAGGAGGAGAGCAGATGAACGAATTCAAGAGGTGCTTAAACGTGTTTAGTCATTCCCCCTTTAAAGTACGCTTAATGCTGCTCGGTATGCTGTGCGAGATGATCAACGGTAAACCGCAGCAGGACAAACCCCATTCCTGAGGCGGCGTCGCGGTACGCCGCTTCATTTTTCTGTCATCATCCGCCGCTAAACTGACCGGTTTATCCCGTTCCCCCCACCTTTTTTCAAGTTTTGTAAGCGCCCTCGCAAAACAATCTGTTATGTCTGGTTGACCTTACCATTTACAAGCCCTATCTTTGCACAGCCCTGCCACATTCGCGGCTCGCAGAGACCCTCTTCACGCACTGTCCAGCAGGTTTTACCCCTTGACGCCAGGGGATGCGCATGGCCTCTTTTTGATTGTTTACTATGAATGTCACCACCCTGAAAGATACGCTGGTCGCCCGCCGACTGGCACTGAACCCATGGACAGGATTCTACTTTTTACAATCGCTGTTGATTAACCTGGCGCTGGGCTATGAATTTAGCCTGCTCTATACCGTGGCATTTACCTGCGTGTTACATCTTCTGTGGCGCGCCTTTCCGCGCGTGCAGAAAGGGGTGGTCGGCGCCTATTCTCTGCTGGCGGCCCTCTACTACCCGTTTGGCCAGGCTTACGGCGCGCCCAACTTCAACACCCTGCTGGCGCTGCACGCCACCAACGTGGAAGAGTCCACCGAAATTCTCACTATCTTCCCGTGGTACAACTATCTGCTGGCGGTATTTATCTTCGCGCTGGGGATCATTGCGGTCCGCCGCAGGATCGTCGAGCAGACCCGCTGGGGAAAAATGGAGACCCTGGGCCTGCTGTTCAGCATCGGGATCTTCTTTCTCCAGCCGGTGCAAAATCTCGCCTGGGGCGGGGTATTCAAGGTAATCGATACCGGTTACCCGGCCTTCCGTTTTGTCAAAGACGTGGTGGTGAATAATAACGAGGTGCTGGACGAGCAGGCGCGGATGGCGCAGCTGGCCGGCATGAAAGACAGCTGGCACGTGCTGGCGGTGAAGCCGAAGTACCATCTCTATGTGGTGGTGATCGGTGAAAGCGCCCGCCGCGACGCCCTCGGCGCCTTCGGCGGCCACTGGGACAACACGCCGTTTGCCAGTTCGGTGAACGGGTATCTGTTTAACAACTACGTCGCCGCCAGCGGCTCGACGCAAAAATCCCTCGGCCTGACGCTTAACCGGGTGGTCGATGGCAAACCGCAGTTTCAGGATAACTTTGTCACCCTCGCCAACCGTGCCGGTTTCCAGACCTGGTGGTTCTCCAATCAGGGACAGATCGGCGAGTACGACACCGCTATCGCCAGTATCGCCAAACGGGCGGACGAAGTGCAGTTCCTGAAAAACGGCGATTTCGAAGCCAATAAAAACACCCAGGACGAGCAGTTACTCAAGTTGACCGAGCAGGTACTCTCCACCCAGCGCACCCAGCCGCAGCTGATTGTTCTGCACTTGATGGGCTCGCACCCGCAGGCCTGCGACCGAACCAAAGGCAAATACACGGTTTTCGTCCAGTCGAAAGAGACCTCCTGCTATCTCTACAGCATGACGCAAACCGATACCCTGCTGGCTAAGCTCTACAGTCAGTTGCAAAATTCCGGCGCCACCTTTTCCCTGACCTACTTTTCCGATCATGGTCTGGCGTTCAAGGAGCGAGGCAAAGAGGTGCAGTATCTGGCGCACGACGATAAGTTCCAGCAGAACTTCCAGGTGCCGTTTATGGTGCTCTCCAGCGATGACAAAGCGCATAAAGTGATTAAGGCGCAGCGCTCGGCGAATGATTTCCTCAGCTTCTTCTCGCAATGGACCGGAATCAAGGCGGCGGAAATCGCCCCGCGCTATCGGTTTATCTCTGAGCAGAAGGCCGGCCCGGTGTATATCACCAACTTCCAGCTGCAGAAGGTAGACTATTCACACCTCGGCAGCGATGAGTTCACCATCAACTAAAACGACGCGTTCAGCGCCGGCCAACCGGCCGGGCTGGCGATCGCCAGGCAAAAAAAATCCGCCCCGGAAGGCGGATTTTTTATATCACCGGAGTGATTAGAAGCGGTAACCCACGCCAGCAATCCAGGTGCCGACGTCAACGTTACGAATACGAGACTGCTCGTAGGAGAAGTCCAGGGCAACGTTTTCGATCGGGTTGAACTGCAGACCAGCACCGTAGGAGAAACCGTAGTCGCTCATATCGGATTTATTAGGGAAGTTGTTGTTCTGGAATTTACCGTAACCAACACCCACTACGCCGTAGATGCTTGCCCAGTCGTTCAGACGGTAAGCCGGACCTGCGGTGATGCCGTAGTACTGACCTTTGTTGTAAGTACCGTTGCTGTTGTTATCCTTCTCGGTGTAGGTGAAGGAACCGATAACACCCAGCGGGTTGTTATCTTGCTCGTAACGGTATTTCAGGTTGAAACCGCCAGCTTTGTTCGCTTTACCCTGCATGTCGCTCTGCGCGTAACCGCCGGTTACAGTAGAAGTTGCAGCAAATGCAGTGGTACCTACGGATGCAGCCAGAACAACGGCCAGTGCTGAAAGACGTGCAATTTTATTCATAACCACCTCAAATGTGTTTCTAATAAGTCCTAAGCCTTAAATATATCAAAAACTTTTGGGAAACTCTTTGGAGTTTACATTGTCTAACATACTTTTTCATGTAACCAAAAGTTTCCATATTTCTATAACAATATGGAAAACAACAGTTTTTGGCGTTAACTTACAGTTTAACGCTCATTAAGAAATTCGCAAGCATCCAGATTAATCCTAATCACCTGGTGAATTTCTCAGCAACGTTCGCCATTGTACTGTTTTTGCCCCTGTTTTTTTCAACATTAGCTCAACCGCCAGCAGCTAATTCCAGTACACTGGAACTTTTACCCCTTTTGACAAAAACTGACAGGAGAAAGGATGCCCGGTCCATCCCGAAAAGCGGCGGCATGGTTGCCAATAGTGGTGATTTTAATCGCTATGACCTCGATTCAGAGCGGCGCATCGCTCGCCAAATCGCTGTTCCCGGTGGTCGGCGCCCCGGGGGTTACCGCCCTGCGCCTGGCGCTCGGGACGCTGATCCTGGTGGTGGTGTTCAAGCCCTGGCGGCTGCGTTTCTCTCCGGCCCAGCGCGTGCCGCTGCTGCTGTACGGCCTGGCGCTCGGGGCGATGAACTATCTGTTTTATTTATCCCTGCAGCGTATTCCGCTCGGCGTGGCGGTAGCCCTCGAGTTTACCGGCCCGCTGGCGGTGGCGCTTTTCGGCTCGCGCCGCCCGCTGGATTTTGTCTGGGTGGCGCTGGCGATCCTCGGGCTGTGGTATCTCCTGCCGCTGGGCCAGAACGTGGCGCAGGTGGATTTAACCGGCGCGCTGTTCGCTCTCGGCGCCGGAGCCTGTTGGGCGGTCTATATTCTGACCGGCCAGCGCGCGGGCGAGGAGCATGGTCCAGCCACGGTGGCGATGGGGTCGCTTATCGCCTCGCTGGTCTTTGTCCCGTTAGGCATGGCGCAAGCTACCGATACGCTGTGGCAATGGTCGCTGCTGCCCCTGGGGCTGGGGATTGCCATTCTCTCCACTGCACTCCCCTACTCCCTGGAGATGATGGCCCTGACGCGCCTGCCGACGCGCACCTTCGGCACGCTGATGAGCCTCGAGCCAGCGCTAGCCGCCCTGTCCGGTATGGTCTTCCTCGGCGAAACCCTGAATCTCTCCCAGACCCTGGCGCTGGGCGCTATTATCATCGCCTCAATGGGCGCCACGCTGACCATGCAGCGGCAGAGCAAAATTAAGCAAGTCGATATCAATTAACATTCTGTTACGGCGGCGGCCCGCGCGAGTTACGGGCCCGCCAGCCTCCGCTAACCTTCTGACTTAGCTTGTTTTTTCAAATAGCCAACCACTTTACGCTATCGGAGTAATATGGCCTGCCGATGCCTCATACTTTAAAACCCTTGCTATACTTAGTCCCGAAGTTACCTGGGACAACGCTCCACATCATTCAGCTTTGAAGTGTGACGAGCATCAATATCAAGAGGATATGAAACGATGAGTACCGCTAAACTGGTTAAATCAAAAGCATCTAATCTGGTCTATACCCGCAACGATGTCGCTGACAGCGAAAAGAAAGCGACCATTGAGCTGTTGAATCGCCAGGTGATCCAGTTCATTGACCTGTCCCTTATCACCAAGCAGGCACACTGGAATATGCGCGGTGCGAACTTTATCGCCGTGCACGAAATGCTGGATGGCTTCCGTACCGCGCTCACTGAGCATCTGGATACCATGGCGGAGCGCGCCGTACAGCTGGGCGGCGTCGCCCTGGGCACCACTCAGGTGATCAACAGCAAAACCCCGCTGCAGAGCTATCCGCTGGATATCCATCATGTTCAGGATCACCTGAAAGCGCTGGCGGACCGTTACGCGGTAGTGGCGAACGATGTGCGCAAAGCGATCGGTGAAGCCAAAGACGAAGATACCGCAGATATCTTCACCGCCGCTTCCCGCGACCTGGATAAATTCCTGTGGTTTATTGAAGCGAACATCGAGTAAGGCTTTGCCGTCGGCCGTAGCGCGGTCGACGGCGCCTTTGCTTTCCCATCCCAACCATTGCTGTTTTTCCCCTCCGCCTTTCCCTCACCCGCTGTCCTTGCACCATTTCAGGGCGTCAAATTGATGAAAATGCGCACAAAAGTAAAACAATTGTAATAATCACCTCACACAATCGTTACACCGAGATTGTTTTCCCATCAGGGTTTGCGCTAAAAATGGGCTCGTTATTCAGCGACCTCAGGATGCACCAAAATAACGCCCCGTTATGGTGCACTCTTTGCCTGAAATGATCGATATTGTGCAGCGGCTACCGCTTCGTTTGTTTAAAAACAACAGGTTGTAAAAGTGGCACGATTTTTTCATTAGGCTAGTCGTTCTCGCAGGGGATCGTCCCGTGGATATAAAAGGAAATGCTATGAAGTCTGTATTTAAAGTTTCACTGGCTGCACTGACCCTGGCTTTTGCGGTTTCTTCCCATGCCGCCAATAAGACCCTGGTTGTCGCCACCGATACGGCGTTCGTCCCGTTCGAATTTAAGCAAGGCGATAAGTATGTGGGTTTTGACGTTGACCTGTGGGCGGCCATCGCCAAAGAGCTGAAGCTCGACTACACCCTGAAGCCGATGGACTTCAGCGGCATTATCCCGGCGCTGCAAACCAAAAATATCGATCTGGCGTTGGCGGGGATCACCATTACCGACGAGCGTAAAAAAGCCATCGACTTCTCTGACGGCTACTACAAAAGCGGCCTGCTGGTGATGGTCAACGCCAATAATAACGACATCAAAGATGTGAAAGATCTGAACGGCAAAGTGGTCGCGGTGAAGAGCGGCACCGGCTCCGTTGACTACGCCAAAGCTAATATCAAAACCAAAGATCTGCGTCAGTTCCCGAACATCGATAACGCCTATATGGAGCTGGGTACCGGCCGCGCGGATGCCGTCCTGCACGATACGCCGAACATCCTCTACTTCATCAAAACTGCGGGCAACGGCAAATTCAAAGCGGTAGGTGAATCACTGGAAGCGCAAAACTACGGTATCGCCTTCCCGAAAGGCAGCGACGAGCTGCGTGAGAAAGTGAACGGTGCGCTGAAAACGCTGCGCGAGAACGGCACCTACAACGAAATTTATAAAAAATGGTTCGGCACTGAACCAAAATAATAAAAATGTCCTTCGCCGGGCGCAGGCCCGGCGACATCACAACGGTCTTCCGGCACAGACGCTGCGGAAGACCGTATTTTGGCGGAGGCTTTCCTCTGCTCTCGACACGGTAACAGGAACGTATTATGCAGTTTGACTGGAGTGCCATCTGGCCCGCCATTCCGATTTTGCTGGAAGGCGCCAAAATGACGCTGTGGATTTCCGTCCTCGGCCTGGCCGGCGGCCTGATCATCGGTCTGGTGGCCGGTTTCGCCCGCTGCTTCGGCGGCTGGATCGCCAACCACATCGCGCTGGTGTTTATTGAAATCATTCGCGGCACCCCGATTGTGGTGCAGGTTATGTTCATCTACTTTGCGCTGCCGATGGCCTTTAGCGATCTGCGCATTGACCCCTTCTCCGCGGCGGTAGTGACCATCATGATTAACTCGGGCGCCTATATCGCGGAAATTACCCGCGGCGCGGTGCTCTCCATTCATAAAGGCTTCCGCGAAGCGGGCCTGGCGCTCGGCCTGTCGCGTCGCGAAACCATTCGCCACGTGATCCTGCCACTGGCGCTGCGCCGCATGCTGCCGCCGCTGGGCAACCAGTGGATCATCAGCATCAAGGATACCTCGCTGTTCATCGTCATCGGCGTCGCCGAACTGACCCGTCAGGGACAGGAGATCATCGCCGGCAACTTCCGCGCGCTGGAAATCTGGAGCGCCGTTGCCGTGATCTACCTGATCATCACCCTGGTCTTGAGCTTTATTCTGCGTCGTCTTGAAAGAAGGATGAAAATCCTGTGATTGAATTTAAAAACGTCTCCAAGCACTTTGGCCCAACCCAGGTGCTGCACGATATCTCTCTGAAAATCAATCAGGGTGAAGTGGTGGTCATCATCGGCCCGTCCGGCTCCGGTAAATCGACGATGCTGCGCTGTATCAATAAACTGGAAGAGATCACCAGCGGCGATCTGATTGTCGATGGCCTGAAGGTCAACGATCCAAAGGTGGACGAACGTCTGATTCGTCAGGAAGCAGGAATGGTGTTCCAGCAGTTTTACCTGTTCCCGCACCTGACGGCGCTGGAAAACGTGATGTTTGGCCCGCTGCGGGTACGCGGCGCCAGCAAACAGGCAGCGGAGAAGCTGGCGAAAGATCTGCTGGCGAAAGTCGGTCTGGCTGAGCGCGCGCATCACTATCCGTCTGAACTCTCCGGCGGCCAGCAGCAGCGTGTGGCCATCGCCCGCGCGCTGGCGGTGAAGCCGAAGATGATGCTGTTTGATGAGCCCACCTCCGCGCTCGACCCGGAACTGCGCCATGAAGTGCTCAAGGTGATGCAGGATCTGGCGGAAGAGGGTATGACGATGGTGATTGTGACCCACGAAATCGGCTTTGCCGAAAAAGTGGCCTCGCGACTGATCTTTATCGACAAAGGACGAATTGCCGAAGACGGCAATCCACAGGAGTTGGTGAACAACCCGCCAAGCCCGCGTCTGCGCGAATTCCTGCAGCACGTCGCCTGACCCACAACGGCTCTCTCCCTCGCGGAGAGAGCCGCTTTCCAGATTCCTCTTCCCTCCCCTTCCGCCAGCGGCTTCTATACTTACCCGTTTACGTTGCAACGGAGGTGCCCATGCCGTGGATCCTGCTTTTGCTCGCTGCACTGTTTACTGCCCCGCTTTCCGCCGCCGCCCTGCCCGGCGTGCCGACCGCTAACGCCGATAAAACCAGCGCCAGCGAACCCGATATAGAACAGAAAAGAGCGGCCTATGCCGCGCTGGCCGACGTGCTGGCCAACGACGCCGCCCGCCAAGAGCTCATTGACCAGCTGCGTAAAGCGGCCGCCACGCCGCCGCCCGACAGCACCCCGACGCTGACGCCGCCGGCGGTGAAAGAAGAGACCACCGTGCTGGAGAACGTCACGCAGATCAGCCGGGAATATGGCGATGAGCTCTCATCGCGCTTTTCCCAGCTGTGGCGCAATATTACCGGCTCGCCGCATAAGCCCTTTAATCCACAAACCTTTACCAGCGCCGCCTGGCATTTTTTACTGCTGGCCGGGCTGGTGTTTGCCTTCTGGTGGCTGGTACGCCTCGCGGCGCTGCCGCTGTATCGTAAAATGGGCGAATGGGGACGGCATAAAAACCGCGATCGCGGAAACTGGCTCCAGCTGCCGTTGACCATCGCCGGGGCGTTTATTATCGATCTGCTGCTGCTGGCGCTGACCCTGTTTGTCGGTCAGCTGTTGAGCGATCGTCTGGATGGCAACAACCCCACTATCGCCTTTCAGCAGAGCCTTTTCCTCAACGCCTTCGCGCTGATCGAGTTCTTTAAAGCCATCCTGCGGCTCATTTTCTGCCCGCGCATTCCAGCGCTCAGGCCCTTTAACCTCAGCGACGAGGCCGCCTCCTACTGGAGTCTGCGCCTGAGCGCCCTCAGCAGCCTGATCGGCTACGGCCTGATCGTCGCGGTGCCGATTATCTCTAACCAGGTGAATGTTCAGGTCGGCGCGCTGGCTAACGTCATCATCATGCTGTGCATTACGCTGTGGGCGCTGTATCTGATTTTTCATAACAAAGCGGTGATTACGCAGGGGCTGATCCATCTGGCTGACCGCTCGCTCTCCTTTTTTAGCCTGTTTATCCGCGCCTTCGCCCTGATCTGGCACTGGCTGGCCTGCGCCTACTTTGTGGTGCTCTTCTTCTTTTCCCTGTTCGACCCAGGCAACAGCCTGAAATTTATGATGGGCGCCACCCTGCGCAGCCTGGCGATTATCGGCGGCGCGGCGCTGGTGTCCGGCATCCTGTCGCGCTGGATAGCCAAAACCATCACTCTCTCCCCTGCCACCCAGCGCAACTATCCTGAGCTGCAAAAGCGGCTGAACGGCTGGATCTCCGCCTCGCTGAAGGCAGCGCGCATTCTCACCGTCTGTGTCGCCATAATGCTGCTCCTGAGCGCCTGGGGGCTGTTTGACTTCCGCGAATGGCTGCACAACGATGCCGGGCAAAAAACGGTGGATGTGCTGATCCGTATCGCTCTTATCCTCTTCTTCTCCGCTATCGGCTGGACGGTGCTGGCCAGCCTGATCGAAAACCGTCTGGCCTCGGATATCCATGGCCGTCCGCTGCCCAGCGCGCGGGCCCGTACGCTGCTAACCCTGTTTCGCAACGCGCTGGCGGTGGTGATCAGCACCATCACGGTGATGATTTTGCTCTCGGAGATTGGGGTCAATATCGCGCCGCTGCTGGCGGGCGCCGGGGCGTTAGGGCTGGCCATCTCGTTTGGCGCGCAAACCCTGGTTAAAGACATTATCACCGGCATTTTTATCCAGTTTGAGAACGGGATGAATACCGGCGACCTGGTCACCATCGGGCCTTTGACCGGCACGGTGGAACGGATGTCGATTCGCTCAGTGGGGGTGCGCCAGGATACCGGCGCCTATCACATTATTCCCTGGTCCTCGATCACCACCTTTGCCAACTTCGTGCGCGGCATTGGCTCGGTGGTGGCTAACTATGACGTCGATCGCCATGAGGATCTGGATAAAGCCAGCCAGGCGCTGAAGGCGGCAGTGGACGATCTGCTGGCCCAGGAGGAGATCCGCGGCCTGATCATTGGCGAACCGTCGTTCGCCGGGCTGGTGGGGTTGAGCAATACCGCCTTTACGCTGCGCGTCAGCTTCACCACCCTGCCGCTGAAGCAGTGGACGGTGCGCTTTGCCCTTGATACCCAGGTGAAAAAGCACTTCGATCGCGCCGGGGTTCGCGCCCCGGTACAGACCTGGCAGCAATTGCCGATGCCGGGCGCCGACAGCCCGGCCGTGGAGTAGTTAGAACGGACGGCGGCGTTTGGCGTCGTCCATAAAGCTCCAGGCGATAAAGCGGCTCTGCTTTTGCCCCTGGGCCATCTCTTTTTTCACCACTTTCACTGCCCCGACCTCGGTCAGCAGGCGGTAGAGCGGCGGCAGATTGTCGCCGCGCGACACCAGCGAGGTAAACCATTTCACCTGGCGGGCGAAGGCCTGACTTTCGCGGATCATCTGCGAGATAAAGGCCACTTCGCCCCCCTCGCACCACAGCTCCTGCTGCTGACCGCCAAAGTTAAGCCCGCTGTCGGCGCCGAGTCCGAGATTGCGGCGCTTGCGCTCGCCGCCCGCCCGGGCGCTCTCTGCGGAGTCATGGAACGGCGGATTGCACAGGGTGGCGTCATAGGTCTCGTTTTTGTGGATCACGCCGTGGAAGATGGCCTGGCTCTCTTTTTGCCGACGCAGACGGATCTGCCGGGTCAATCCCGGGTTGCCATTAACAATCGACTGCGCGCTGGCGAAGGCTTCCGGGCTGATTTCGCTGCCGGTAAAGCGCCAGCCGTATTCGTGAACGCCGATCAGGGGATAGATGAGGTTGGCGCCGGTGCCAATATCGAGGATCGTGGCTTGCTTCGGCACTTCGCCGCTGTCCCCGGCCAGCAGATCCGCCAGATGATGAATATAATCGGCCCGCCCGGGCACCGGCGGACAGAGAAAACCGTCAGGAATGTCCCAGTGTTTGACCGCGTAGAAATGCGCCAGCAGCGCTTTATTCAACGCCTTAACCGCCTGCGGATTGGCAAAATCAATGGTCTGCTCACCCCGCGGATTGAGCGTAATGTATCCCTGCAGGTCAGGATGAGCCTGGCAGAGCGCGGGCAGGTCGTAGCGTTGATGGTGGCGGTTACGCGGGTGTAACCCCGGTTTCTGGGCTTTCATGACAATCTCCTTTGAACAGCCGCGTAAGATACCCGTTGACGGCGGCGCGGTAAATAAGGGAGTCTGGATATCTCCTTTATCCGTGACAGGTGCAGCATGTACTTTTATCAACCTTCGCAGGGCCACGGCCTGCCGCATGACCCGCTGAACGCGATAATCGGGCCTCGCCCGATAGGCTGGATCGCCTCGCAGGACGCCGAGGGCCAGCATAATCTGGCGCCATACAGCTTTTTTAACTGTTTTAACTATCGCCCGCCGATCATTGGTTTCGCCAGCAGCGGCTGGAAAGACAGCGTGCGAAATATCGTCGAAACGAAGGAGTTCGTGTGGAACCTGGCGACGCGCCCGCTGGCCGAAGCGATGAACGAAACCTCCGCCTCGATCCCGCACCATGAGGATGAATTCGTGCGCGCCGGGCTCACCGCCGCCGCCAGCCGCCTGGTCAAGGCCCCCCGGGTGGCGGAGAGCCCGGTGAACTTTGAGTGCCGCCTGTCGCAATGTATTCAGCTCGCCACCGCCGACGGCAATCTTGTCGATACATGGCTGGTGCTCGGCGAAGTGGTCGCCGTGCATATCGATGAATCACTGCTGGATAACGGCATCTATCAAACCGCCCGCGCTCAGCCGATCCTGCGCGCCGGAGGTCCGAGCGCCTATTACAGTATTGATGACAGCCTGCGTTTTGACATGATCCGCCCGGACGCCCGCTAAATAATTTACCGGCCAGAGTATCGCTACCCTGCGCCGGTAGCATGCAAAACGCCTTGTTTTTGCATAAAAAATTCCCTGCTGCGCGGTCTGGAAAGGCCTACACTTAAGCTATGTCCCATGCTGTTTATGAGGATATGCTGATGAAAATCACCTCGCTGCTGTTTGCCGCTGCGCTTGCCGCTCAGGCCAATGCGGCCTCTTCCCTGCCGCTGACACCTGAACTGCCCTATGACGGGCCGCTGCGCCCTGTCGGCACCGTCTCCGCCTCCGGCGCCCGTACCCTTGACGACCTGGTGGCTGCCCTCGCGGATAAGGCCCACCGCCGTGGGGCGATAGCCTGGCGGGTCAATGCCGCCAGCAGCGGTAACCGGCTGTACGGTTCAGCTATAATTTATCAATAACCTTTTACAGGAGGCAGACGATGGCATCAGGTTGGGCAGGCGACGGCGCCGTTCAGGATCAGATCGACAGCACCATTGACGATGCGGTGGCTCGCGCCCGCCGCGAGCTTCCACGCGGCGAAAGCAACAAATTTTGTGATGAATGCGGAGAACCGATTCCGGAGGCTCGCCGACAGGCTATTCCTGGCGTCAGATACTGCGTGAAGTGCCAACAGGAGAAAGATTTACATAACAATACATTTTCAGGATATAATCGCCGTGGTTCCAAGGATAGCCAGCTACGCTGACTTTCCTTTACCGTTCATGACAGCTTTTCGCATTATCTTTTCGCGCACATTTTTTGGCGATAAATGTCGCAATATGTGCCCTTAAGCGTGCCGGTCTCCCTCGCTCCGCCATCAGACGAAAAGAATCAGAAATAATTTATTAATAATCAGTAAATTATTAGTCATTCAAAAAAATCGATGAAGACTGTGAATTTCCTTCGATTTTATCTCCCGCAAAAAAGCGTGATACTTATCACATCGACGGAACATCGTCCCCTGAACAGAACAACCTGCGAGAGATTAACTATGAAAAACATCAAATATGCTGCCGCTGCCATCGCTCTGACCGCCCTTTCCTTCGGCGCCTTTGCCGCCGAGCCGGTTACCCCCGCTCAGGCTGAAAGCATGAATAAGATCGGTGTGGTGTCTGCGCAAGGCGCAACCACGTTAGATGGTCTGGAAGCGAAACTGGCTGCTAAAGCCGAAGCCGCTGGCGCAACCGGCTATAGCATCACTTCCGCTAACACCAACAACAAACTGAGCGGTACCGCGGTTATCTATAAATAATCGCAACTCAACCCTGTAAGCCACTGAATTAACCCTGAAAAGACCTTTAATACCCTTGCCTTGCCCGTCCGAGCCACCGGACGGGCTTTTTTTTATCCTGCCGATCCGCTCACCAGCAGTCGTTGACGCGGCTGAGACCCTGCTCCAGGGTTGAGACCTCGCCGCAGGCCAGCAGACAGCAGGCGAGCTGGATCTTCAGCGAGTGGGGTACCGGTTCGACGCCGGCGACGCAGCGCTCGATCCAGCGCGCGGTCACTTCGGGATCTTTCGAGGCCGGCAGAATAACTTCCGCCGCCGCCTCGGTCTGGCGGTCGCACAGCACCCGCACGCCCTGGTCATCAATCAGGCTGATCTGCGGGCAGCGCTGCGGGTTGGCGTACACTTCGCCTTCGGTACCGTGCATCAGCAGCGCGCGGCCACCGGTCTCGCGAAAGAAGCCCGCCACCCGGGGAACATATTCCGGATGCGACACGCTGGAGAGGCGTAGCGCCTCCCCTTCGCCAAACGGCGTGGCCAGTTTGGCCAGCGTATGGGCGCTGTTGCGTACGCCCATCCGCCAGCGCATCGCCAGCTGTTTCTCCAGCGGCGGGCAGAAGGCGCCCACCGGGATATACACCGGTTCATGCCCCTCCAGCTGCGCCTGCGCCTGACCGGCATGCCGGGTAGCCGGAATGTCCAGCAGGGTAAAAATGGTCTCGGTCAGCACCCGGGTCGGATCGTGACTGACGCCGTGAACCACGACCGGAAACCCCAGCTTATGCAGGAGCATCGCCAGCAGCGGCGTCAGGTTCGCCTGCTTGCGCGCGCCATTGTAGCTGGGGATAACGATCGGCATCGGCTTGCCTGCCGGCGGGGTCAGGCGCAGCGTATGCTGCTGCATCGCGGCGTAAAAGCCTTTCATCTCCGCTTCGCCTTCGCCTTTGATGCGCAGGGCGATTAATATTCCTCCCAGCTCCAGCTCCGGCACCTCGCCGTTCAGCATCCGCGCGTAGAGCGCACGGGCGGTCTCTTCATCCAGGTCGCGGGCATGATTCTTACCGCGGCCCACCTCTTTTATAATTTTGCTGTACTCCATGGCTCCCCCTGGTGCAACGCGCCGTCGTCAGCGACGTTTGCGGCCTGTCTGTTTTGCTGTCTGTTTTGCTTTCCGTTTTACTATAACCTCCGGAACGCCCGGCTGCTCTATGGGAAAAACAGGTAACGCGTTCAGTAGACGCGCGCCGTAGTTTTTGGTCAACAGACGCTTATCGTAAATTACCACCTCTCCCCAGCAGTGATGGCTACGGATCAAACGCCCCACCTGCTGAATAAGATTAAAGGAGGCGCTGGGCAAACTCTGTACCTCGAAGGGATAACGATTGAGGCTTTTCAGCCATTCGCCTTCGGTGATCACTACCGGGCTGTCGATGGGCGGAAAGGCGATTTTATGGATATGTACCTGGCTTAACAGATCGCCCTTTAAATCGAGACCTTCGGCAAAGGACTGCAGGCCCACCAGCACGCTGCGCTCGCCGCTTTCCACCCGTTTGCGATGCAGCTCCACCAGCCGGTAGCGCGGCTGGTCGCCCTGCACCAGCAGCATCAGACGCAGGTCGGTCACATGCTCCAGGAAGCGATTCATCGCTCGCCCACTGGCAAACAGCACCAGCATCCCGAGATGCTTCTTGCTCTCCACCTGCTGGCGAAAATAGGCCGCCATCTCGGCAATGTGCTGCTCTTCGTTATCCATCAACGGTTCATAGCGCATTTGAGGAATAATAATTTTCCCCTGCTCCACGTGGTTGAACGGCGAATCCAGCGCCACGAAGCGGTCACCCGCTTTTTCCTTCAGGCCGCTCATCTCCTGCAGGCGCGAGAAGCTGTTAAGAGAGCGCAGCGTCGCTGACGTCACCACGATATGCGGCACGCTGCGCCACAGCAGCCGCTCAAGCTGATCGCTGACGCGGATGCCGACGCAGTGGAACCAGACGTGGATCTGGCCGTCTCGCACTACCCGCGTCGCCCATTTGGTCACCGGCGCGCCAGAGGACTGCGCCAGCGACGCCAGACGCCACAGCTTGCTTTGGCTTTCAAACATGCCGAGGGCGCGGTTCATCTGCAGCAGCACCCGATGCAGACGCACCACGTCATGGCTGCCGGTCTTTTCGCTGAGATCGTTAAGAAACAGCTCCGCCAGCCCGCGCAGCGTCTCGGTGAGCTTCGCCAGCCGCTGGCAGATCTCCATCACCTCCTGCGGCAGTTCGCCCATCGGGAAGCGATGCTCCGCTTCCTGGCCGGCGGGCATGTAGAGATTGAGAATATTATTCAACGACGCAATCAGCTCGAACAGCTCTTCGCAATGGCCGGCGAGCCGCTCCGGATTGGCCAGCGGCGGCGTGGTTTTCGGGCGGAACTGCTCCATGCAGGTAGCCACCAGCTTGCAGAACAGATCCAGCTGCAGGCGAAACCAGGGGGCGGTGATCTCGGCGCTCATCTCCAACGCGTCGCGGGCGACGTCCGGCAGATGATGGCCTTCATCAAGGACCAGCAGCAGGTTTTTCGGCTCCGGCAGCACCGCCTCGCTCTCCATCGCCGCCATCACCAGCGCATGGTTGGCTACCACCACTTCCGCCTCCTGAATTTCCCGCCGCGCCACAAAGAACGGACACTCGCGATAATAGTGGCAGTTGCGGTTCAGGCAGCTGGCCTTATCGGTGCTCAGCCGGCTCCATAGTCCATCGTCGATGGGTTTGTCGGTATGGTCGCGCAGGCCGTCCCAGCGATAGCTGTCAAGGTCCTGCTTCAGCGTCGCGCACAGTTTCTGCTCCGCCTGGTTGTTCGGGGTGAGATCGTCGTCGAGGAAAGCCAGCAGATCCTGCTGCGTCGGCTCGGTGCTGGCCAGCGCCGCCAGGTTGCGCGGGCAGACGTAGCGTCCGCGACCAAAGGCGGCGGTGAAGCGCAGGTCGGGGATAATCTTGCGCAGCAGCGGCAGGTCTTTACTGTAGATTTGATCCTGCAGGGCGACGTTGGCGGTGCTGACCACCAGCGTTTTTTGTTCCTCACGGGCGATGGCAATGCCAGGGATAAGGTATGACAGCGTTTTACCGACGCCGGTCGGCGCTTCGATAGCCAGATGCCTGCCCTCATCCCCGGCGAGGGTTTTCGCCACATCAGCGATCATCTGCCGCTGCGGGGGGCGGGGAATAAAGTCCGGGATCTGTTCCTGAAGCGCCTTATACCAGGCGGCGATTTGCGCTTTCAGCGCAGCGGTCAAAGCCATGAGAAAACCTGAATACTGTATAAACAGCCACTATTGTGCCATTTTTACCCGTCCGGAGGTATTGCTTTCTGCTGTGTGTGGAAGCGTGCTCGACAAATAGTGTAATGGAAAGAAAAAGGCCCGCCGCCGCGTAGCGGACAGACGGGCCTGAGCCGTGCTTAACCGCGTTATCGCGGCCCGGGCATCAGCCTGTTATTCGCCAGCCGGCTTACGCGGGCGACGGCGGCGCGGCGGTTTGCCGTCCTGAGTGCGCGCTTTCGGCGCCTCGCCGTCCTGGCGACGCGGGGCGCTGCTCTGGCTGCGCGGCTGTCCGCTGCGCCCCTGCCCCTGGCCGCCGCGTCCCTGCCCCTGACCACGACCGCCGCCGCGCTGCTGGCGACCGTTCTGGATAGGTTCGGCTTTAATCGACGGGTCCGGCTCATAGCCGGCAATCGCGATGCGCGGAATCTCTTTTTTCAGCAGGCGCTCGATATCGCGCAGCAGCTTGTGCTCATCGACGCACACCAGCGACAAGGCTTCGCCGGTGGCCGCCGCGCGACCGGTACGCCCAATACGGTGGACATAATCTTCCGGCACGTTCGGCAGCTCGTAGTTCACCACGTGCGGCAGCTCTTCGATATCCAGTCCGCGGGCGGCGATATCGGTCGCCACCAGCACGCGAATGCCGCCGGATTTAAAGTCGGCCAGCGCGCGGGTACGCGCCCCCTGGCTCTTGTTGCCATGGATCGCCGCGCTGCGGATGCCGTCTTTGTTGAGCTGCTCCGCGAGGTGGTTGGCGCCATGCTTGGTGCGGGTAAAGACCAGCACCTGCTGCCAGTTGCCTTCGCCGATAAGCTGCGACAGCAGTTCGCGCTTGCGGTTCTTATCAACAAAATGGACGTGCTGGGTGATCTGCTCGGAGGCGGTGTTGCGACGCGCCACTTCCACTTCCAGCGGGTTGTGCAGCAGTTTCTCCGCCAGGCCTTTGATCTCGTCGGAGAAGGTCGCCGAGAACAGCAGGTTCTGCCGACGCGGCGGCAGTTTCGCCAGTACGCGGCGAATGTCATGGATAAAGCCCATATCCAGCATGCGGTCCGCTTCATCCAGTACGAGGATTTCCACTTTATCGAGGCTGACGGCGTTCTGATGTTCGAGGTCCAGCAGACGGCCCGGGGTGGCGACGAGGATATCGACGCCGCCGCGCAGCTTCATCATCTGCGGGTTGATACTCACGCCGCCGAACACCACCAGCGAGCGAATATTCAGATATTTGCTGTAATCCCGCACGTTCTCGCCCACCTGCGCCGCCAGCTCGCGGGTCGGGGTCAGGATCAGCGCGCGCACCGGACGACGGCCCTTCGCGTGCGGCTCGTTCTGGATCAGGCGCTGCAGCAGCGGCAGAGTAAAGCCCGCCGTTTTACCGGTGCCGGTCTGGGCGCTGGCCATCAGGTCGCGGCCCTGCAGTACCGCCGGGATCGCCTGCTGCTGGATAGGGGTCGGCTCAACGTAGCCCTGCTCAGCGACAGCGCGCAGGATATCGGGATTCAGGCCAAGGGAATCAAAAGACATAACAACTCCGAACCGCCCCGGCCCGGTGAAGGGCGTAGTTTTCAGGGAGATTATTGCGATAAGAGATGGCAAAAACCACAATGCCATGAAGGGGCGCAGTCTAGCAGATTTTGTGACAGGCCGCATAAAATCTGTAAAAGAATGCCGCGCCTGGCTGGCGGGAGGAAGAAGGCCGCTGAGAGCGCTCAGCGGCCAGGCGCGTCGCCGCAGCGCGGTTAACGCAGACGATACTTAATCTTTTCGACGATCTTCGTGGTGGAAATGCCGTAGCGATCGTGGAGGGTCGGCAGCGCGCCGGCCAACAGAAACGCGTCAGGCAGACCAACGGTATCCAGCTCGCAGCGAACCCCCTTGCGCATCAGCAGGGCGGCCACCGCCTCCCCTAACCCGCCGACAGCGGTGTGGTTTTCGGCGGTGACCACCAGCCGACCCGGCTTCGACGCCTGTTCAATAATCGCTTTTTCATCCAGCGGTTTGATGGTCGGCACGTGCAGGACCGCCACGCTGATATTATCGGCCCGCAGCTTTTCAACTGCCTCCAGGGCGCGCATGGTCATCAGCCCGGAGGAGATAATCAGCACGTCGTTGCCGTCCTCCAGCAGCTTCGCTTTGCCCAGTTCGAACTGATAGTCGTATTTATCCAGCACCAGCGGCACCTTTCCGCGCAGCAGGCGCATATACACCGGACCCTGGTGATCGGCAATGGCCGGTACCGCCTGCTCAATCTCCAGCGCATCGCAGGGATCGACGATGACCATGCCGGGGATACCGCGCATGATCGCCAGATCTTCGGTGGCCTGATGGCTGGGGCCATAGCCGGTCGTCAGGCCCGGCAGCGCCGCGCAGATCTTGACGTTCAGATGTTCCTCAGCGATCACCTGATGAATAAAATCATAGGCGCGACGGGTCGCAAAGGCGGCATAGGTGGTGGCGAAGGGAATAAATCCCTCCTTCGCCATGCCTCCCGCCGCCGCCATCAGCAGCTGCTCCGCCATTCCCATCTGGAAAAAACGATCCGGGAAGGCCTGGGCGAAAATATGCAGGTCAGTATATTTTGACAGGTCCGCGGTCATACCGACGATTTCAGGGCGCTGCGCCGCCAGTTTCGACAGCGCGACGCCGAAGGGCGCAGAGACGGTCGCCTGGCCTTCATCGGCAATCGAAGCAATCATCGCCGACGTTTTTAAACGGGGTTTACTCTGGCTCATTACAGCACTCCTTCCGGTTTGTTAGCGTCCAGCACCGCAATCGCTTTTTGCCATTCGTCGGCATCGACGCGAATAAAATGGTTCTTATCGCGGGTTTCGAGGAACGGCACCCCTTTGCCCATCAGCGTGTCGCATAAAATGACCCGCGGCTGGTTGCCGGAATAACTTTTCGCGTTGTCAAAGGCGGCCATCACCGCCGGCAGATCGTTACCGTCTACGCGCTGTACGTACCACCCGAAGGCGGCCCATTTATCCTGCAGCGGCTCAAAGCCGAGGATCTTGCGTGAATCGCCGTCGGCCTGCTGTTTGTTGACGTCGACAAGGTTAATCAGGTTGGTCAGGCCATAGTGAGCCGCCGACATCGCCGCTTCCCAGGTCGAACCTTCGTCCAGCTCCCCATCGGACATCGAGTTATAGACCCAGGCCTTGCTCTGTTTCTGCCGCAGCCCGAGCGCCATGCCGACGGCGATAGACAGTCCCTGCCCCAGCGAGCCGCCGGACATCTCCATCCCCGGCGTGTAGGTCGCCATGCCGGACATCGGCAGGCGGCTGTCGTCGGAGCCGTAGGTTTCCAGTTCCGCTTCCGGAATAATGCCCGCCTCCAGCAGCGCGGCATAATAAGCGATAGCGTAATGGCCATGAGAAAGCAGGAACCGATCGCGCCCCTCCCACTCAGGATCTTCCGGGCGATAGGTCATGGCGTGGCTGAAGGCGGTAGCCAGCACATCGGCATACCCCAGCGCCTGGCCAATATAGCCCTGCCCCTGCACTTCACCCATTTGCAGGGCGTAGCGGCGGATACGCCACGCCGCCGCAGCGACTTTTTGTGATTCGGTGATCTTCATCTCTGTGCCTCGCTTAGTGAATTAACATGCCGCCGTTAACGTCCAGGGTGATACCGGTGGAGTAGGAAGAGAGGTCGCTGCCGAGGAACAGCGCGGCGCGGGCGATGTCCACCGCGTCGCCGAGGCGGTTCATCGGAATGCCGGCAAGAATATTGGCCGTCATGTCGTCCGTCAGCTTGCCGGCGGTGATGTCGGTCTGAATCAGCCCTGGGGTAATGCAGTTAACGCGGACGTTATCCGGGCCAAGTTCGCGCGCCATCGCTCGCGCCAGGCCGAGCACGCCGGCTTTTGCCGCGCTGTAGTGCGGACCGCCGAAGATACCGCCGCCGCGCTGGGCGGAAACGGACGAGATGCAGACGATGCTGCCGGATTTTTGCGCCCGCATCGTGGGGATCACCGCCTGTGACATCAGCAGCGTGCCGCGCAGGCTGACATCGAGCACCGCGTCATAGTTGGCGCGCTTGATATCCATCAGCTTCAGCGGCTGGGTGATCCCGGCGTTATTGACCAGCACATCGACCCGGCCGTATTTCGCCAAAATTTGTTCGATGGCCGCCTGCACCTGCACTTCGTCGGCGACGTTCGCCGCCAGGCCGAGATGGCCTTCGCCCAGGGCCGCCGCGGCGGTTTTACTGGCTTCGCCATTGAGGTCGATAATGACCACTTTCGCGCCGTTTTCGGCGAATAATTTCGCAGTCGCAAAACCCAAACCGCGTGCGGAGGCCGCGCCAGTAATAATGGCGACTTTATCTTTTAATAACATAGTTTCACTCCATGACATTACGTCATATTAATTAACAGGATCTATTTTCGTTATTGTGGCTCATCGAGGAAAAGAATCACCACCAAACCCAATGCGGCGCAGATACCAAAATAGGTAAATACAGAATTAAAGCTCCCCGTCTTATCCAGTAAGAAACCGGCCACCATCGGCGCTACAAATCCGCCGAGGTTACCGCCGCTATTTATAATAGAAGAGGCAATGGGATAAGTTTTCGTATCCGAAACCGCCATACCGTAGGCGGTAAAAGCCGGCCAGCCGATATTCAAACAGAAACCGACAAAGAATAAACCAATACAGACCGCCAGGGTGCTTGCCGGTATATTTAGCATAATTAACATCATGACTACGGTTGATACCGCTGTGAATATCATGGTGGGTTTGCGCCGGCGGCCTAATAATTTATCCGAAATCCATCCGCCGCCAATCGCGCCAATAAAGCCGCCAATGCACGGCATACTGGCTACGAAGCCCATACTCATCACATCGAAACCGCGCTCTTTCACTAAATACAGCGGAATCCAGGTTAATAACCCATATAACACGCTGACCATCATAAAATAGGCCAGGCAGTCTCCGAGAATATTTTTTGAGGTAAATAAGCCCTTCGCCGTATCCACAGGCGCCATTTTTTTCACCCGAATAATTTTATCCAGCCAGGTGAAGCGATCGGCGATTAATATATTTTCGCGTACACCGTCGTTATGATGGCTGTCGCGCCCGGCGTTGATCTCTGCCAGTTCGCTTTGAGATACAAATCCGCTCTCCGCGGGCTTTGACTTGACCAACAGGTACCACGCTATCGCCGCCACGATCCCGGGAATGGCAAAGGAGAAAAAGACCCACCGCCAGCCCCAGGTCACCGCAATCCACACCGCCAGCGGCGGCACGATAATCGGCGCAAACATGGTCGCCGCGATGTAAACGCCGGTTGCTGTGGCTTTCTCTTTCGGCGGAAACCAGTTATTTATCGTCGACGCCAGCCCCACCGGGCAGGGACCTTCGCTCAGCCCCAAGCCCAGCCGCACCAGCTTCAGGCCAAACACGGAGCTCACCGTGCCCATCAGCCAGGTAAAAGCGGAAAAGCCGAAAATGGATAGTGAAACCAGCCCCCGGGTGCCGCGTCTGGCGATGAAAAAGCCGGCCGGGATCTGGCTGACCGCATAGCCGAGGAAAAACATACTGGCAATCGCCCCGGCCTCAAAATTATTGATATGAAATTCATCAATGATAAACGGCAGTACCGCGCCGATATTCGTTCTGTCGGCGTAATTGATGGCATACACCAGGAAAATCATCGTCAAAACCACAAAACGATATTTTGTTTTCCTGGCGTCAGTACAGACCAACGTATCTATACGTGACATAGGGTTTCCTCATCTTATACCTCATCCACTTCGCCGTAGGTTGCCGTCTGGGTCGCCGCGTTTCACGCGCCCCGGCGCAACAAGAGAGACATGTCTTTTTGCACAGCGAAACAGGTGGTTAGGTGTTTTATTATTGCGATCCAAGCGCATCGCAGTTTGTGATCAGGCCTGTGAGGGGAATATAACAACCCAAAAATGAAAAGGTATTCAAAAAAGCTCAATTATGATTGAGAAAAATTGAGTTAGTGACTCCCCGCAAATTTTTAATGTTTACTGAGAGGCGTGCTTTTAACGAGATAAATTGTTAAGCCCATCACAAATTAAAATGGTTTTTTCGCTTTTCCCTGGGCTGTTCATCACGGCTGCGCCACGCTGTTCGCCATTTTCTTTTATTCGCGCCCCGCGCAGGATGCCGCCATGAGTCAACCACTGCCCAATAAAAATCTGCCGATGCCCTCTTTACGCAATATCCAGGCTTTTATTGAAGTCGCCGCGACCGGCAGCCTCAACCTGGCGGCAGAGAATCTCAACATTACCGCCTCGGCGGTCAGCCATCAGATAGCCAGTCTGGAGCACTTGCTGGGAAAAAAACTGTTCTCCCGCAGCAGCAAAGGCGTGATGTTAACCGCGGTGGGAGAAAAATATCTCAAAGAGGTCTCCGGAGCGCTGAATATGATTGGCCAGGCCACCAGCCAGGTGATTAACGATATTCATCAGGATTATTTACGCATTCACTCGGCGCCGAGCTTCGGCCTGCTGTGGCTAATGCCGCGGCTGGATAAATTCCGTCAGGCGTGGCCGGAGTTAAAAATCAGCCTCACCTGCTCTTACGAAAGCATCCAGTTTTCCCGGGATAATATTGATATCGATATTCGCCACGGGCTGTCGCAGTGGCCGACGCTGCTGGTCAGAACCATTAAAAATGAGTGCGTCCTGCCCTACAGCGCCGCCTCTTATTTAACCCGCCATGCGGTTCACGCCCCGGAAGATCTGCTGGCCTGCGATCTGATCCATTCCGACAGCACCTTAATTAACTGGAGCAACTGGCTGTCGTGGCACAAGGTCCGCGGCTGGCACAAAAACTTTATCTTTAATTTCGACCGGTCGTACATGAGCATCGAGGCGGCCCGGATGGGGATGGGGGTGATCCTGGAAAGCAATCTGCTGGCCGGCGGCCATGTGCGCCAGGGACAGCTGACGCCGGTGTTTGCCGACGAGCGGAGCATGCCGGTCGGCGCGCACCACTTCGTCCTTCCCCACGCTAATGAACAGAAGGAGAAGGTCCAGCGCTTCTTCGCCTGGGTCGCCGGTGAGCTAGAGGAAGACGGCTTTCATATTTAGCCCTGGCGGGTGGACAAAGCGCCAGTCGACGCCTAAAGTTAATCAATCGATTGATTAATTTTTAAGAGCGCGATGACCAGTAAAGGCGAACAGGCAAAAAGTCAGCTTATCGCGGCCGCTATCGCCCAGTTTGGCGAGTATGGCCAGCACGCCACCACCCGCGACATCGCCGCCCAGGCCGGGCAGAATATCGCCGCTATCACCTACTATTTTGGCTCGAAAGACGACCTGTATCTCGCCTGCGGCCAGTGGATCGCCGATTTTATCGGTGACAATTTTCGCCCGCACGCCGAAGCGGCGGAGGCCCTGCTCGCCGGAGAGTCGCCGGATCGCCAGGCGATCCGCGCCCTTATCCTCAGCGCCTGCCATAACATGATCCTGCTGCTGACCCAGGAGGATACGGTCAACTTGAGCAAATTTATTTCCCGGGAACAGCTGGCGCCCACCGCCGCGTACCATCTGATCCACCAGCAGGTGATCGCCCCCCTGCACCACTATCTCACCCGGCTAATCGCCGCCTGGACCGGCCGCGATGCCGGTGATACGCAAATGATCCTTCATACCCACGCCCTGCTGGGCGAGGTGCTCGCTTTCCGTCTCGGGCGTGAAACTATCCTGCTGCGCACCGGCTGGACGCAGTTTGACGCGCAAAAAACCGAACAGATTTTTGAGGTCATTACCTGTCATATCGATTTCATCCTGCATGGGTTATCGCAAAGGAGTTTGGGCTGATGAAAAAACCCGTCGTCGTCATTCTGCTGATCGTGATTCTTCTCGCCGCGCTGGGCGGCGGCTGGTGGTGGTACCAGAGCAGCCGGCAGCAGCCGCTGACCCTGTATGGCAATGTCGATATCCGCACCGTCAATATGAGCTTCCGCGTTGGCGGCAGGCTGGCCTCGCTGACCGTCGACGAAGGCGACAGCATCCGCGCCGGGCAAACCCTCGGCGCGCTTGACCGAGCTCCCTATGAAAACGCCCTGCTGCAGGCGCAGGCCAACGTCTCCACCGCCCAGGCGCAGTATGACCTGATGATGGCCGGCTACCGCTCGGAAGAGATTGCCCAGGCCGCGGCGGCGGTAAATCAGGCGCAGGCCGCTTACGACTACGCGCAAAACTTTTATCAGCGCCAGCTGGGTTTACGCGCCAGCAGCGCCATTTCCGCCAACGATCTGGAGAACGCCCGCTCCTCGCGCGACCAGGCGCAGGCAACGCTGAAGTCAGCGCAGGATAAACTGCGTCAATACCGCGCCGGCAACCGTCCGCAGGAGATAGCCCAGGCCAAAGCCAGCCTCGAACAGGCGCAGGCAGCGCTGGCGCAGGCCAAACTGGACCTGCACGATACGGTGCTGACCGCCCCTTCCGACGGCACGCTGATGACCCGCGCCGTCGAGCCCGGCACCATGCTCAACGCCGGCAGCACGGTGCTGACGCTGTCATTAACCCATCCGGTATGGGTCCGGGCCTACGTTGATGAGACAAACCTCGGCCAGGCGCAGCCGGGACAAGAGGTGTTGCTCTATACCGACAGCCGGCCGGATAAGCCCTATCACGGCAAAATCGGCTTTGTCTCGCCAAGCGCTGAATTCACGCCGAAGACCGTTGAAACGCCGGATCTGCGTACCGACCTCGTTTATCGTCTGCGTATTGTGGTGACCGATGCCGACGGCGCCCTGCGCCAGGGGATGCCGGTGACCGTCTCCTTTAACCACGGGAACGGACATGAGTGAGGCCGTCATCGCCTTAAACGGCCTGAGCCGCCGTTTCCCCGGGATGGACAGGCCAGCGGTGGCGCCGCTGACCTGTACGATCCGCGCCGGCTACGTCACCGGGCTGGTAGGCCCCGACGGCGCAGGGAAAACCACCCTGATGCGGATGCTCGCCGGGTTGCTCAAGCCTGATGAGGGCAGCGCCAGGGTGATCGGCTTTGATCCGCTAAAAGACGACAGCGCTCTGCACGCGGTGCTCGGCTATATGCCGCAGAAGTTCGGCCTGTATGAAGATCTGACGGTGATGGAAAACCTGACCCTGTACGCCGACCTGCGCAGCGTCACCGGCGAGGCACGGAAGAAAATTTTCGACCGCCTGCTGGATTTTACCGCCCTTGGCCCGTTCACCGAACGGCTGGCGGGCAAGCTCTCCGGCGGTATGAAGCAAAAACTGGGGCTCGCCTGTACCCTTGTGGGTGACCCGAAGGTGCTGCTGCTGGATGAACCCGGCGTCGGCGTCGACCCGATCTCCCGCCGCGAGCTATGGCAGATGGTGCACGAGCTGGCCGGCGACGGCATGTTGATCCTGTGGAGCACCTCTTATCTCGATGAAGCCGAGCAGTGTCGCGATGTGCTGCTGATGAACGAAGGCAAATTGCTTTATCAAGGAGAGCCGACGGCCCTGACGCAAACCATGGCCGGGCGCAGCTTTCTGGTCTCCAGCCCGCAGGAGAACAACCGCCGCCTGCTGCAGCGGGCGCTGAAGCTGCCGCAGGTTAGCGACGGCGTGATTCAGGGCAAATCGGTGCGTCTGATCCTGAAAAAGGAGGCCCGCATCGATGAGGTTCAGGAACATGACGATATGCCGCCGCTGCAGGTGGCCGACACCGCGCCGCGCTTTGAAGACGCCTTTATCGACCTGCTTGGCGGCGCCGGCACCGCCGAATCGCCGCTGGGGGCGATTATCCATCGCGTTGACGGCAGTAAAGACGAAACGGTGATTGAGGCGCAGTCGCTGACGAAAAAATTTGGCGATTTCGCCGCCACCGACCACGTCGATTTCCAGGTCAAGCGCGGCGAGATCTTCGGCCTGCTCGGCCCCAACGGCGCCGGTAAATCCACCACCTTCAAAATGATGTGCGGCCTGCTGGTGCCCACCTCCGGCAAAGCGCTGGTGCTGGGGATGGATCTTAAGGTCAGCTCCGGCAAGGCGCGTCAGCATCTGGGCTATATGGCGCAAAAATTTTCGCTGTACGGCAACCTCAGCGTCGAGCAGAACCTGCGCTTTTTCTCCGGCGTCTACGGCCTGCGCGGTCGGGCGCAAAATGACAAAATCGCCCGCATGAGCGATGCCTTCGGTCTGAACAGCATTGCCCGCCACGCCGCCGACGAGCTGCCGCTCGGCTATAAGCAGCGGCTGGCGTTGGCCTGCTCGCTGATGCATGAGCCCGACATTCTGTTTCTCGACGAACCCACCTCCGGGGTCGATCCCCTCACTCGTCGCGAGTTCTGGCTGCATATTAACAGCATGGTGGATAAAGGGGTGACGGTGATGGTCACCACTCACTTTATGGATGAGGCGGAGTATTGCGACCGCATTGGGCTGGTCTATCACGGCAAGCTTATCGCCAGCGGCACCCCGGACGCGCTGAAGGCCCAGGCGGCGGATGACAACCAGACGGACCCGACCATGGAGCAGGCGTTTATTACCCTGATTAACCGTTGGGATAAGGAGAATGGCCATGAGCAGTAACCTTCTCTCCTGGCGACGGGTCCGCGCCCTGTGCGTGAAAGAGACCCGGCAGATCGTCCGCGATCCCAGCAGCTGGCTGATTGCGGTGGTGATCCCGCTATTGCTGCTGTTTATCTTCGGCTACGGCATTAACCTCGACTCCAGCAAGCTGCGGGTGGGGGTTCTGCTGGAGCAGCAGAGCGAAGAGGCGCTGGATTTCGTCCATACCATGACCGGCTCACCCTACATCGACGCCACCGTCAGCGATAATCGCCAGCAGTTAATTCAGCTGATGCAGGCCGGTCGCATCCGCGCCATGGTGGTCATTCCGGTGGACTTCGACCGCCAGATGGCCCGCCCCGGCGCCAGCGCGCCGCTCCAGCTCATCACCGACGGCAGCGAGCCCAATACCGCTAACTTCGCCCAGGGCTACGTGGAGGGGATCTGGCAGATCTGGCAGCAGCAGCGGGCGGAAGATCGCGGCGAGACCTTTGAACCGCTGATCGACGTGCAGATGCGCTACTGGTTTAACCCGGCGGCTATCAGCCAGCACTTTATTATCCCCGGGGCGATCACCATTATCATGACCGTAGTCGGCGCGATACTGACCTCGCTGGTGGTGGCGCGGGAATGGGAGCGCGGCACCATGGAGGCGCTACTGTCGACGGAGATCACCCGCGCCGAACTGCTGCTGTGCAAGCTCATTCCCTACTACTTCCTCGGCATGCTGGCGATGCTGCTGTGTATGCTGGTGTCAGTATTTATTCTCGGCGTGCCCTATCGCGGTTCGCTGCCGATCCTGTTTGTCATCACCAGTCTGTTTTTGCTCAGCACCCTGGGGATGGGGCTGCTTATCTCAACCATTACCCGCAACCAGTTTAACGCCGCGCAGGTGGCGCTGAACGCCGCGTTTTTACCGTCGATTATGCTGTCCGGGTTTATTTTCCAGATAGATAGTATGCCGGCGGTGATCCGCGCCGTGACCTACGTGATCCCGGCGCGCTATTTCGTCAACACCCTGCAAAGCCTGTTTCTGGCGGGCAATATTCCAGTGGTACTGCTGGTGAATGTGCTGTTTTTGATTGCTTCGGCGGTGATGTTTATCGGTCTGACATGGTTGAAAACCAAGCGGCGTCTGGATTAGGTTTTGCCCGGTGGCGCTGTGCTGACCGGGCCTACGGTTTAACCAACATCGATTATACGGTTCGCCGATCCTCCCAGGCCGGGCAAACGCAGTGCCGCCCGGCGTTGTTGAATGGGCCAAAGGAGCTATTATGTTTCACCGTTTATGGACATTGATTCGCAAAGAGCTGCAGTCGCTGCTGCGCGAACCACAGACGCGGGCAATTTTAATCATGCCGGTGCTGATTCAGGTGCTGCTGTTTCCCTTTGCCGCGACGCTGGAGGTGACCAACGCCACCATCGCCATCTACAACGAAGACAGCGGTCGCCACGCGGTGGAACTCACTCAGCGCTTCGCCCGCGCCAAAGCCTTTACCCACGTCCTGCTGCTGAAAAGCCCGCAGGCGATCCAGCCGACCATCGATGAACAAAAAGCCCTGCTGGTGGTGCGCTTCCCGGCGGATTTCTCTCGCAACCTCGACAACTATCAAACCGCCCCGCTGCAGCTCCTGCTCGACGGGCGCAACTCCAACAGCGCGCAAATCGCCGCCAACTATCTGCAACAGGTCGTGAAAAATTATCAGCAGGAACTGCTGGAGGACAAAGCGAAGCCGAACAACAGCGAACTGGTGGTGCGCAACTGGTATAACCCGAATCTCGACTACAAATGGTTCGTGGTGCCGTCGCTCATCGCCATGATCACCACCATCGGAGTGATGATCGTCACCTCGCTGTCGGTGGCCCGCGAGCGCGAGCAGGGCACCCTCGATCAGCTGCTGGTCTCGCCCCTCGCCACCTGGCAAATCTTTGTCGGTAAAGCGGTACCGGCGCTGATCGTCGCCACCCTGCAGGCGACTATCGTGCTGGCGATTGGTATCTGGGCCTATCAGATCCCGTTTGCCGGCTCGCTGCTGCTGTTCTATTTCACCATGGTGATTTACGGTCTGTCGCTGGTGGGATTTGGCTTATTGATCTCATCGCTATGTTCAACGCAACAGCAGGCGTTTATTGGCGTGTTCGTCTTTATGATGCCGGCGATTCTTCTCTCCGGCTATGTTTCACCGGTGGAAAACATGCCGCAGTGGCTGCAGGATCTGACGTGGATAAACCCGATCCGCCACTTTACCGATATCACCAAGCAAATTTATTTGAAGGATGCGAGTCTGGAGATTGTGTGGGGAAGTTTGTGGCCGCTACTGGTCATAGCGGCCACCACCGGCTCAGCGGCGTATGCGATGTTCCGAAGAAAGATTGCGTAATTTTTTATCTTTCGCCAGCAGCGAGACCACCGCCGGGCCTGCCAGTATCACCAGCCCGGCGAGGGCCAGCAGCAGGTTGTTGTGCAGCACGCGCGACAGCAACCACAGCGCTATCATGGCGGCGCCGAAGTACCAGGTGGTGGTGAGCTCCTCAAGGAAGTCTCCCACATCGCGCCAGCGCGCCTCATGGTGACGCTGCAGAAACAGCATCGCCAGCAGCGTGACGCTGTAGAGGACGCACAGCCCTAATCCGACGCGCACCAGCGCGCCGCTCATCCATCCCATCACCAGCACTGCCACGACCAGTAGATGCAACATAATCTGCCAGCAACTAAGACCTGTTGCGACGCGTACACGTTGTTGCCACTTCATGGCTTCTCTCCTGAAGGATTTTTCTCTGCTACTCAGAGTACCGCACTTTACGGAAAATTCCGTATCACCGCATCTTTTTGTGACCTCTACTACACTATTTTATTCAGGAAAGTGACATTTACTGGAGAATTATGGCTGAGCCAACGTCGGGATTTTCGTTGAACGTGCTGACAATTAACACCCATAAAGGCTTTACGGCGTTTAATCGGCGTTTTATTTTGCCCGAGCTGCGCGAAGCCGTTCGCAGCGTCAGCGCTGACATAGTTTGCCTGCAGGAAGTGATGGGCGCTCACGAAGTTCACCCGCTGCATATCGAAAACTGGCCAGATAAGACCCATTACGAATTTCTTGCCGACACCATGTGGAGCGACTACGCCTACGGGCGCAACGCGGTCTATCCGGAAGGTCACCACGGGAATGCCGTGCTGTCGCGCTTTCCGATTGAATACTATGAAAATCGCGATATCTCGGTCGGCAACGGGGAGAAACGCGGCCTGCTGTACTGCCGCATCGTACCGCCGCAGAGCGGCGTTACGATTCACGTCATTTGCGTCCATCTCGGACTGCGTGCCGACCAGCGGCAGGCGCAGCTGGCGATGCTGGCGGAGTGGGTCAATACCCTACCCGCCGGCGAGCCGGTGGTGGTGGCCGGAGATTTTAACGACTGGCGTCAGCAGGCTAACCAGCCGTTAAAGGTCCAGGCAGGGCTGGAAGAGATCTTTACCCGCGCCCGCGGACGGCCGGCGCGCACCTTTCCGGTCAGTTTTCCGCTGCTGCGCCTCGATCGCATTTACGTCAAGAACGCCCACGCCAGCCGCCCGAAGGCGCTGGCCCTCAAACAGTGGCGGCATCTGTCCGATCATGCACCCCTTAGCGTGGAGATTCATTTGTGAAATGTCGTTGGCAGGAAGGCAACCGCATTACGCTACTGGAGAACGGCGACCAGTATTACCCGGCGCTGTTTGCGGCCATCGGTCGCGCCAGCCGGCGGGTGATCCTCGAATCCTTTATCTGGTTTGAAGATGAGGTCGGCTGGCGGCTGCACGCGGTTCTGCTGAAGGCAGCCCGCCGCGGCATCCAGGTGGAAGTGCTGCTTGACGGCTACGGCTCGCCGGATCTTAGCGATGAGTTTGTCGGTGAACTGACCGCCGCGGGGGTGATTTTCCGCTATTACGACCCGCGCCCTAAGCTGATGGGAATGCGTACCAACCTGTTCCGTCGCATGCACCGTAAAATCGTGGTGATCGACGACACCACCGCCTTTGTCGGCGGCATCAACTACTCCGCCGAACATATGAGCGACTATGGCCCGGAGGCCAAACAGGATTACACGGTGCAGGTCGAAGGGCCGGTGGTGCTCGATATTCTGCAGTTCGAACTGGAGAATCTGCCCAACAGCGAAACCGCCCGCCGCTGGTGGCGCCGTCGTCGCCATCAGCCGGAGATCAACCAGACCCCCGGCGAGGCGCAGGCGCTGTTCGTCTGGCGCGATAACCAGGATCACCGCGACGATATCGAACGCCACTACCTGAAGATGCTGACCAGCGCCCGCCGGGAGGTGATAATCGCGAACGCCTATTTTTTCCCCGGCTACCGTCTGTTGCATGCGATGCGCAATGCCGCGCGGCGCGGGGTGCGGGTGAAGCTGATCGTCCAGGGCGAACCGGATATTCCGATTGTGAAGTTCGGCGCCCACCTGCTCTACCACTACCTCGTCAAAGGCGGCGTGCAGATCTACGAATATCGCCGCCGTCCGCTGCATGGCAAAGTCGCCCTCGCGGACGACCACTGGGCCACCGTCGGGTCGAGCAACCTCGATCCGCTCAGCCTGTCGTTGAATCTGGAAGCCAATCTGATCATCCACGACCGGGTGTTTAACCAGACGCTGCGCGATAATCTTAACGGGCTTATCGCCCGGGATTGTCAGCGGATCGATAAAACGATGCTGCCGAAACGCAACTGGTGGCGGCTGGGGGTGAGCGTGATGGCCTTCCACTTTCTGCGCCACTTTCCGGCGTGGGTCGGCTGGCTGCCGGCCCATACTCCGCGGCTGGCCAGGGTCAGCCCGCCGGTGCAGCCGGAGATTGAAACTCAGGATCGCGTCGAGTCACCTACCAGGGATAATCCACTATGAGCAAATCGCACCCTCGCTGGCGGATGGCAAAAAGAGTGCTGACCGTACTCTTTTTTATCGCCGTGATCGTCCTGCTGGTGATTTACGCGCAGAAGGTCGACTGGCAGGAAGTATGGAAGGTGATCCGCGGCTATGATCGGCTGGCCTTGTTCAGCGCCATTGCGCTGGTCATCGTCAGCTATCTGATCTACGGCTGCTACGATCTGCTTGGCCGGGCCTATTGTGGGCATAAGCTGGCGAAACGCCAGGTGATGCTGGTGTCGTTTATCTGCTATGCCTTCAACCTGACCCTCAGCACCTGGGTCGGCGGCATCGGCATGCGCTACCGGCTGTACTCGCGGCTGGGGCTCAACGGCGGCACCATCACCCGTATTTTTTCATTAAGCATCACCACCAACTGGCTGGGCTATATCCTGCTCGGTGGGGTGATATTTACAGCGGATCTGGTGAAGCTGCCGCCGCACTGGTACATCAGCCAGACCACCCTGCGCATTATCGGCGGAGTGATGCTGTTTCTCACGCTGTGCTATCTGTTTGGCTGCGCCTTCGCCAAACGCCGTCACCTGACGATCAAAGGTCAGCGGCTGGTGCTGCCCTCCTGGCGATTCGCGCTGCTGCAGATGGGGGTCTCGGCGGCGAACTGGATGGCGATGGGGGCGATCATCTGGCTGCTGTTGGGCAGCGAGATTAACTATTTCCTTGTATTGGGGGTACTGCTGGTGAGCAGTATCGCCGGGGTGATTATCCACATTCCGGCCGGGATTGGCGTGCTGGAGGCGGTGTTCATCGCCATGCTCTCCGGGGAAGAGATTTCGAAGGGAGCGATCATCGCCGCTCTCCTCGCCTGGCGCGCGCTCTATTATTTCCTGCCGCTGCTGCTAGCGACGGTAGCCTATTTGCTGCTGGAGAGTCGGGCGAAAAAGTTGCGGCAAAAGAACCAGCGCAAGCTGGCCCGCGAATGAAATCGCCCGGCGGCGCTGCGCTTGCGCGGGCCTACGGGGTGTGAGCCTGTGAGGGGGGTCCTCCAGGCCGGGTAAGGCGCAGCCGCCACCCGGAAACATCCCGGGTACCGCGCCTGACGTCTCGCCCGGCGGCGCTGCGCTTGCGCGGGCCTACGGGGTGTGAGCCTGTGAGAGGGTCCTCCAGGCCGGGTAAGGCGCAGCCGTCACCCGGCAACATCACGGGTACCGCGCCTGACGTCTCGCCCGGCGGCGCTGCGCTTGCATGGGCCTGAACGCCAGCCGGACTGTTTCCGGGAGAGGGGAAGCACTGCCGTGTGGTTGTTTATGTTATCTGTGGCTTCAGCGTAGTTTGCGCTCCCGGCTAGTCTTCTGCGTTATGTCTCTTACGGCGCGGGGAGCGCACAGGGGGCGGCCAGTCGCCGCCGCCCCCTGTACCCCCGGGCTCCGGCCAGCAAAATCGCCACTGCGTGGTCCCTTCGACTTATCCCTGCAGGCTTCGGGTCGGGCCGAGGCAGCATCCATGCAAAACACGGCCCTCAGCCCGCATCCATGCGGGCTGCCCCGGCCTTCCGGGAACGTCTCAGCGATTTTGAGGCCGTCAGCACCGGCAGTTTCAGCAAGGCTGGTGAACAAATGAACGACACCCTGTAGGCCGGGTCAGGCGCAGCCGCCACCCGGCAAAAAAACGGCGCAACAGGGTTGCCTGGAAGGTAATCAAGCTCGCCCGGCGGCGCTGCGCTTGCCGGGCGGTAGGGGATGCAACCTTTTGATATAAACAGGTTAGCGGCGGTTGCCCATAATACGCAGCAGCATCAGGAACAGGTTGATGAAATCCAGATACAGCGTTAAGGCGCCGAGGATCGAGTATTTACGCAGATTGGCACTGTCGCGGGTATCAATCTGCTCGCCGATGTTTTTCAGCTTCTGGGTGTCGTAGGCGGTCAGGCCGACAAACAGCACCACCCCGATGTAGGTCACGGCCCACATCAGCGCCTCGCTCTTCAGCCACAGGTTAACCAGCGACGCCAACACGATGCCAATCAGCCCCATAAACAGCATGCTGCCGAAGCCGCTCAGGTCGCGCTTGGTGGTGTATCCGTACAGACTCATCGCCCCGAACATCCCGCCGGTGACCACAAAGGTGCTGGCGATGGAGGAGTAGGTGTAGGCGATAAAAATGCTCGACAGCGTCAACCCGGTGAGCGCCGAATAGAGCATAAACAGGGTGGTCGCCATCCCGGAGCTCAGCCGCTGCACCATCCCCGACAGCACAAACACCAGCGCCAGCTGGGCGATGATCAGCCCGAAAAAGGTGATTTTGCTCGAAAAGACGAACATCATCACCGCCGGGGTATTCGCCGCAAACCACGCGATAAACGCCGTCAGCAGCAGGCCAACCGTCATCCAGCCGTACACCTGCGCCATATAAGTCTGCAGGCCGCTGCGGCCCTGCACTATTGAATCGGAACGCGGATATCTGTCCATGACTCTCTCCTGATTAACAAAGTTTCACTCTGTAAGCGTATCACACTACCAGCGCTCTGCCGCCTGACGATCGCTGTCGCGGGCATCGACCCAGCGCTCGCCCTCCGGTGTCGCCTCGCGTTTCCAGAACGGCGCGCGGGTTTTCAGGTAGTCCATCATAAACTCGCCGGCGGCGAAGGCGCTGCCGCGGTGGGCGCTGGTGACGCCGACAAACACAATCTCTTCCCCCGGCCACATTTCGCCGATGCGATGGATAATGGTCACCCGGCCCAGCGGCCAGCGCTCGCGCGCCTGGTCGACAATCTCCGCCAGCGATTTCTCGGTCATCCCCGGATAGTGCTCAAGAGTCAGCGCTTTCACGCTGTCGCCGAGGTTGTGATTGCGCACTTTGCCGGTGAAGGTAACCACCGCGCCGTCTTCATCGCGTTCGGCCAGCCAGAGATACTCCTCGCCAACGCTAAAGCGCGCCGGGCTAACGACGATACGAGTTTGCGTCATGTCAGCCCCCGGTGACCGGTGGGAAGAACGCCACTTCATCCCCGCTGGCGACAGGATGGTCAAAGGCGGTCAGCGTCTGGTTAACCGCCGCCAGCAGCTTGCCCTCCTCCAGGGCCAGCGCCCAGCGATCGCCGCGAGCGGCAAGCTGCTGACGCACAGCCTCAACGGTGGCCAGCTCGCTGGCGTCGAGAGTCAGCGAATCAGTACCCACCAGCTCGCGCACCTGGGCAAAAAACAGAACCTTAATCATGGCGTTCGTCCACCTTAAAATCGCCGGACTTGCCGCCGCTTTTCGCCAGCAGGCGCACCGGGCCAATCACCATATCCTTCTGCACCGCCTTGCACATATCGTAAATGGTCAGCGCGGCAACCGAGGCGGCGGTAAGGGCTTCCATCTCGACGCCGGTTTTGCCGGTCAGGCGGCAGAGCGATTCGATGCGCACCCGGTTATGTTCCGGCTGCGCCTGCAAATTGACTTCCACTTTGCTGAGCATCAGCGGATGGCACAGCGGGATCAGCTCCCAGGTGCGCTTGGCCGCCTGGATCCCGGCGATACGCGCGGTGGCGAAAACGTCGCCTTTATGATGGCTGCCGTCGATAATCATCGCCAGGGTTGTCGCCTGCATCTCGACATAAGCCTCGGCGCGCGCTTCGCGTACCGTTTCCGCTTTGCCGGAGACATCCACCATATGGGCTTCGCCCGCGGCGTTAATATGGGTCAGTTGTGACATACATTATTTCTTCAGGTGAGGAATAAAATTACAAGGACGGGTGCGGGCATCCAGCTGCGGGGCAATGATGTTGTCCCACGCCGTGCGGCAGGCTTTCGTCGAGCCCGGCATAGCGAAGATCAGCGTGTGGTTAGCGACGCCGGCCACGGCCCGGGACTGCAGCGTCGAGGTGCCGATCTCTTCGAACGACAGCATGCGGAACACTTCGCCAAAACCTTCCACCTCACGGTCAAACAGCGGCAGCAGCGCTTCCGGCGCCTGGTCCCCTTCGGTGAACCCGGTCCCGCCGGTGATCAGCACCACCTGAACCTCATCGCTGGCGATCCACACCGATACCTGGGCGCGGATGGCGTAGCGGTTCTCTTTGACTATCGCCTTATCGACGACATGGTGCCCCGCCTCCTGCGCCGCCTCACGCAGCCAGTGGCCGGAAGTGTCGTCCGCTTCGCCGCGACGACTGGAAACGGTAAGAATAGCAATACGGGTCGGAATAAACTCAGCGCTAGCCTGGCTCATCTGAATGCTCCTTTCGAAAACGATTATCCGCCAATATAGGACAGGTTCTGCGTAATACCGGTGTTGCCCTGATGCAGGAAATGGGTCTGCTTTTTATGGGTTAAGGCTTCGGCGATCCGCGCTTCCAGCGCGGCCTGCTGCCGATCATCGGCCATCAGGTCGCGCAGGTCGACGCCGCCTTCGCCAAACAGGCACAGGTGCAATTTGCCGACGGAGGAGACGCGCAGACGGTTGCAGGTGGTGCAGAAGTCTTTTTCGTACGGCATGATGAGGCCGATCTCGCCGGCGTAGTCCGGATGACAAAAGACCTGCGCCGGACCATCGCTGCGCTGGCGGATCTGGTGGATCCAGCCGCGACGCAGCAGCTCGTCGCGCAACACCATGCCGGAGAGATGGTGACGGCGGAACAGGTCGCTGCCCTCGCCGGTTTCCATCAGCTCAATAAAACGCAGCTGAATACGACGCGGCTGGATCCAGGCGAGGAAGGTATCAAGCTGATGATGATTAACATCGCGCATCAGTACGGTATTCACCTTCACCTTGTCAAAGCCCGCGGCGAAGGCGGCGTCAATCCCGTCCATCACCTGGTGGAATTTATCCTGGCCGGTGATGGCATGGAACTGGCGGGCGTCGAGGCTATCGACGCTGACGTTGATCGCCGTCAGCCCGGCATCGCGCCAGCGTTCGACATCGCGCGCCAGGCGATAACCGTTAGTGGTGACGGCAATCTGACGGATCGCCGGGTTTTCACGCACGGCGGCGATGATCTCGGTGAAGTCACGGCGCAGGGAGGGTTCCCCACCGGTGAGGCGAACTTTTTCAGTGCCTAGCGCGGAGAAAGCGCGCGTGACCCGGCGCACTTCGTCTACGCTAAGAAAGCCGTTGTTATTGACGGCGCCGGGCTTGTAGCCATCCGGCAGGCAGTAGGTGCAACGGAAATTGCACACATCGGTAATCGACAGACGCAGGTAATAAAACTTACGCGCGAATGCATCGGTAAGCTGTGAGGCCATATACACCTTTCCAAATACGGGAGACGCGGTCATTTCTTCCCACGCCCTGGCGACAACCGGCGGCGTCGCGGCCAAACCGCCATATCTTTTGACACAGGCGAAGAGGCTAGAGTGTTAACAGGTTATGCCGATAGTAGCGCGTTCCAGGCGGTTTCGCCATTTGCGATTTCGCTATATATTCTTGTATATATCGCTACCTTCGTGCATTTTCGCTACAGAATAGCCATAAATCATCTTTTTGCCTTGATATCGGTCAGTTTGTCGGGCTCCTCCCATCGTCTTTTAGGGGTAGATCGGGTAGTGTGTGGCCGTTTATATGAAATAAGGAATTTCTATGCGCAATCGTACATTCGCTGACCTGGATCGGGTGGTGGCGCTCGGCGGCGGGCATGGTCTGGGTCGGGTAATGTCCTCCCTCTCCTCGCTGGGCTCACGGCTGACTGGCATTGTGACCACCACCGACAACGGGGGATCCACCGGGCGGATCCGCCGCTCGGAAGGCGGCATTGCCTGGGGCGATATGCGCAACTGCATCAATCAGTTAATCGCCGAGCCGAGCGTGGCGTCGGCGATGTTTGAGTACCGTTTTAGCGGCAATGGCGAGCTTTCCGGCCATAACCTGGGAAATCTGATGTTAAAGGCGCTGGATCACCTCAGCGTGCGGCCGTTGGAAGCGATCAATTTGATCAGAAACCTGCTCAAAGTGGACGCTTTTCTTATTCCGATGTCGGAACAACCGGTGGATTTGATGGCGCTCGATCATGAAGGCCATGAAGTTTACGGTGAAGTCAATATCGATCAGCTCGATAGCGTGCCGCAGGAGCTGATGCTCACCCCGCCGGTACCGGCCACCCGTGAGGCGGTGGAGGCCATCGCCGAAGCCGATCTGATCCTTATCGGCCCGGGCAGTTTCTATACCAGCCTGCTGCCAATCCTGCTGCTTGACGAGATGGCCCAGGCGCTGCGTCGCACTCCGGCGCCAATGGTGTTTATCGATAACCTCGGCAAAGAGCACAGCCCGGCCGCGAAGCTGTCGCTGGCGGAGCGCATCGCAATTATGGAGCGCTATGTGGGCAAGCGGGTGGTGGATGCGGTTATCGCCGGCCCAAAAGCCGATATCAGCGGCATCGACAACAGGCTGGTGATTCAGACGCCGCTGGAGGCCAGCGACGTTCCCTATCGCCATGACCGGGCGCTGCTTCGCGGGGCGCTGGAGAAAGCGCTCCAGCTGCCGGGCTGATCCTGCGCGCCGGAGGATCGGCTTTCGGCGCACCTTAAAATCTTAAGGTTGTCTTAAAACAGAGCTGGCATTATACCCATATCTCTTTCTGTAGGTAGGTGTTATGTCTTTATTGCCTCTGCGTCGGCCCGTTCTCAGCCGCACAACGTATCTGATTCTCTTTGCTTGCTATATCGGTATCTTTCTCAACCTGGCTTTTTATCGCCAGGTTTTCCCGCTACTGCCGGTAAATAGCCTGCATAACTGGCTGGTATTCCTCAGTATGCCAATCGTGGCCATTTGCGTGATGAATATCCTCACCACCCTCGCCTCGTTCCTGAAGCTGGACCGGCTGGTGATTAGCCTTTTTATTCTACTCAGCGCTTCGGCTCAGTACTTTATCTGGTCCTTCGGCGTGGTGATTGACCGTTCGATGATCGCCAATATCTTCGATACCACCCCGGCGGAAAGCTTCGCTCTGCTGTCGACGAAAATGGTCATCGTGCTTGGGGTTTCCGGCCTGTTGATGGTTCTGGTGGCCTGGTGGATTAAAGTTCGTAAACCTGCCTCTTTCTGGCGCGGCGCGGCGATGCGGCTGCTCAATATCGCCGTTTCGGCACTACTGATAATTCTGGTGGCCGCGCTGTTCTACAAAGATTACGCCTCGGTGTTCCGTAACAACAAAGAGCTGGTGAAATCCCTGAGCCCCTCCAACAGCATTGTGGCGCTGAACTCCTGGTATGCGCACCATCGCATGGACAACCTGCCTCTGGTGAAGATTGGCGAAGATGCCAAACAGAAACCAGTGATGCATAACGGTCCCCGTAAGAACCTGACGATTGTGGTACTGGGTGAAACCTCGCGCGCCGAGAACTTCTCGCTGGGCGGCTACGATCGGGAGACTAACCCGCGCCTGCAACAGGACAACGTGGTGTACTTCCCGAAAACCACCTCCTGCGGCACAGCAACTGCGGTTTCCGTGCCCTGCATGTTCTCCAATATGCCGCGCGCGCGCTATGACGAAGAGCTGGCCCATCACCAGGAAGGCGTCCTGGATATTCTGCAGCGCGCTGGCATCCAGGTGCTGTGGAACGACAACGATGGCGGCTGCAAGGGGGCATGCGATCGGGTACCGCACCAGAACGTGACCGATCTGAAGCTAACCGGACAGTGCATCGACGGCGAGTGCTACGACGACGTGCTGTTCCATAATCTCGACAGCTATATCGATAACCTGCAACAGGATGGCATTATTGTGCTGCATACCATCGGCAGCCACGGCCCAACCTATTACAATCGCTATCCGGCTGAATTCAAAAAATTCACCCCAACCTGCGATACCAATGAAATCCAAAGTTGTACGCAACAACAGTTGACCAATACCTACGATAACACCATTCTGTATGTCGACTATGTCGTTGATAAAGCGATAAAACTACTGCAATCTAAACAGGACAAATTCACCACTAGCCTGGTTTATTTGTCCGACCACGGCGAATCGCTGGGCGAAAATGGCGTCTATTTGCATGGTCTGCCGTACTCCATTGCGCCGGATACGCAAAAGCACGTGCCCATGCTGCTGTGGCTGTCGCCGGATTACCAGCAACGTTACGGTGTTTCCAGCCAGTGTTTGCAACAACAGGCTAAGACGAAGGATTATTCACAAGATAATCTGTTCTCCACCCTGCTCGGCCTGCTCGGCGTCAGCACCCACGAGTACCAGGCGGCAGATGATATTTTAACGCCATGTAGAGAGGCTGGTTGATGAAAATCTTAGTCATTGAAGACGATGCGCTGCTGTTGCAGGGGTTGATTCTGGCAATGCAAAGTGAAGGATACGTGTGCGACGGCGTCTCCACGGCGCACGAAGCGGCGCTGTCGCTGGCCAGCAATCACTACAGCCTGATCGTACTCGACCTCGGCCTGCCGGACGAAGACGGCCTGCATTTTCTCGCCCGTATGCGGCGGGAGAAAATGACCCAGCCGGTGCTGATCCTCACCGCCCGCGATACCCTTGAGGATCGCATTAGCGGTCTCGACACCGGCGCGGATGACTATCTGGTGAAACCCTTTGCCCTGGAAGAGCTAAACGCGCGCATTCGCGCCCTGCTCCGTCGGCATAATAATCAGGGCGATAACGAAATCAGCGTCGGCGATCTGCGCCTCAACGTCACCCGCCGCCAGGTGTGGCTCGGTGAGACGGCGCTGGATCTGACGCCGAAGGAGTATGCCCTGCTGTCGCGGCTGATGATGAAAGCCGGCAGCCCGGTACATCGCGAGATCCTCTACAACGATATCTACAGCTGGGACAATGAGCCAGCGACCAATACCCTGGAAGTGCATATCCATAACCTGCGCGATAAGATTGGCAAATCGCGGATCCGCACCGTCAGGGGCTTCGGCTATATGCTGGCTAACCATATCGATACGGAATAGACCATGGCTCTGTTTGCAACCGAAAACTGGACCATGCGTCACCGGCTGCTGTTGACCATCGGCGCCATTCTGGTGGTCTGCCAGCTGATCAGCGTCTTCTGGCTATGGCATGAGAGCAAAGAGCAGATCCAGCTGCTGGTGGCCAGCGCCATCGAAGGGCACAACAACCAGAAGCATGTGGAGCATGAGGTTCGGGAAGCGGTCGCCAGCCTGCTGGTGCCGAGCCTGCTGATCGTGGGTCTGGCGCTGTATATCAGCATGCTGGCGGTACGCAAAATCACCCGCCCGCTGTCACGTCTGCAAAGCGAGCTGGAGAGTCGTACCCCGGACAACCTCACCCCCATCGTGCTCAGCGAATCGGTGCCCGAGGTGACGGCGGTGACCACCGCCCTGAATCAGCTGGTTTCCCGCCTCAATCTGACTCTCGATCGCGAACGGCTGTTTACCGCCGACGTGGCGCACGAGCTGCGCACCCCGCTGGCCGGGCTGCGGCTGCACCTTGAGCTGCTGGCGAAAGTGCACGGCATGGGCGTCGACCCGCTGATCCAGCGGCTCGACCAGATGACCACCAGCATTTCGCAGCTGCTGCAGCTGGCGCGCGTCGGTCAGTCCTTTTCCGCCGGCAGCTATCAGCAGGTGCTGCTGCTGGATGACGTGGTCAAACCGCTGCAGGATGAGCTGGAGACCATGCTGGCCGAGCGCCAGCAACGGCTGCTGCTGACGGATGTCGAAAGCGAGGCCGTCGTCTCTGGCGACGCGACGCTCATCCGCGTCATTCTGCGCAATCTGGTGGAGAATGCCCATCGCTACAGCCCGCAAGGGTCGACGATCCGCGTGTCGGTGAAAGCGGGTCTGATGCCGGTGATGGCAGTGGAAGATGAAGGACCGGGAATTGATGAGGCGAAAAGCGGCGAACTCAGTAAGGCCTTCGTGCGCATGGACAGTCGCTACGGCGGTATAGGGCTAGGACTGAGCATCGTCACGCGCATCGCTCAGCTGCATGACGCCCAGTTCTTTTTACATAACCGCCAGCCGGGGCCAGGGGTCCGCGCGTGGGTGTTATTCCCGCGGCGCGCGGGTCAGAACGTCAGCACCCACTGATGGAAGAAGGCAACAATAATGACCAGGGCGGTGGCGACCGCCAGATATTCACGGAAGTTGATTTTTTGCATGGGCACTATCCTCATCAGGTTGAGGATAGTGTCGCCTGGCGAGATTAAGCAAACATTAAGAAGGCCGCTTTGCGGCCTTTTTTCTTCACCGCGAATGGTTATCTGGCTGCGGAACAGGGCCACGCCTTGTCTGCTTCCCGCACGTCCACCTCCCGGCAGTACACGCCGGCACTCAGGAGGCGGCGATAAACAGTTCGCGCAGCTGATGCAGCTGGTCGCGAATTTGCGCCGCCTCTTCGAACTCGAGGTTCTGCGCGTGCTGCATCATCTGCCCTTCCAGCTCGTGGATTTTCTGCTGCAGCGCTTTTGGCGTCATATCCACGCCGCTGAGCCCGGCAGGCTCGACGGCCTTCGCTTTACCGCGCCCTTTAGCTTTGGTTTTCGCCAGGCTCTGGCCCAGCTGCAGGATATCCACCACTTTCTTGTTGAGCCCCTGCGGCACAATGCCGTGCTCTTCGTTATAGCGCTGCTGTTTCTCACGTCGACGCTCCGTCTCGCCGATGGCTTTCGCCATCGAGGGGGTGATCTTATCGCCGTACAGGATAGCCTTGCCGTTGACGTTGCGCGCCGCGCGGCCGATGGTCTGGATCAGCGAGCGTTCGGAGCGCAGGAAGCCCTCTTTGTCCGCATCCAGGATCGCCACCAGCGACACCTCCGGCATATCCAGCCCCTCACGCAGCAGGTTGATCCCCACCAGCACGTCAAACTCGCCAAGACGCAGGTCGCGGATAATCTCCATACGTTCGACGGTGTCGATATCCGAGTGCAGATAGCGCACCCGCTCGCCGTGCTCCTCAAGGTACTCGGTTAAGTCTTCCGCCATCCGCTTGGTGAGGGTGGTGACCAGCACGCGCTCGTTGATGGCCGTGCGCAGGCGGATCTCCGACAGCAGATCGTCGACCTGGGTCGCCACCGGCCGCACTTCGATGATCGGATCCAGCAGACCGGTCGGCCGCACCACCTGATCCACCACCTCGCCGCCGGATTTATCCAGCTCGTAGGCGCCGGGGGTCGCCGACACGTAGATGGTTTGCGGCGCCAGCGCTTCGAATTCTTCAAACTTCATCGGCCGGTTATCCAGCGCCGACGGCAGGCGGAAGCCGTACTCCACCAGCGTCTCTTTGCGCGCCCGGTCGCCGCGGTACATACCGCCGATCTGCGGCACCGTGACGTGAGATTCGTCAATCACCAGCAGGCCGTCTGCCGGCAGGTAGTCGAACAGGGTGGGCGGCGGCTCGCCGGGGCCGCGCCCGGAGAGGAAGCGCGAGTAGTTTTCAATGCCCGAGCAGTAGCCCAGCTCGTTCATCATTTCGAGGTCGAACTGGGTGCGCTGGGTTAAGCGCTGCTCTTCCAGCAGCTTGTTGTTGGCCAGCAGCACCTTGCGCCGCTCCGCCAGTTCCAGCTTAATCTCTTCCATCGCCTGGACAATGCGCTCCCGCGGCGTCACGTAGTGGGTCTTGGGATAAATGGTGTAGCGCGGCACCGTCGATTCCACATGGCCGGTGAGCGGGTCGAACAGCGACAGGCGCTCAACTTCTTCGTCAAACAGCTCAATGCGCAGGGCGATATCGTCCGATTCCGCCGGGAAGACGTCGATCACCTCGCCGCGCACCCGGAAGGTGCCGCGCTGGAAGGCCTGATCGTTGCGGGTATACTGCAGTTCGGCCAGGCGGCGCAGGATCGCCCGCTGGTCAATCAGCATCCCCACCGTCAGATGCAACATCATTTTCAGATACAGGTCCGGGTCGCCGAGGCCGTAAATAGCCGAGACCGAGGCCACCACCACCACATCGCGCCGCTCAAGCAGCGCTTTGGTGGCCGACAGGCGCATCTGCTCGATATGTTCGTTTACCGAGGCATCTTTCTCAATGAAGGTATCTGAGCTGGGGACATAGGCTTCCGGCTGATAGTAATCGTAGTAGGAGACGAAATACTCGACGGCATTCTCCGGGAAAAACTCTTTCATCTCGCCGTAGAGCTGGGCCGCCAGAGTTTTGTTTGGCGCCAGCACCATCGTCGGCCGCTGCAGATCGGCAATCACGTTGGCGATGGTAAAGGTCTTACCGGAGCCGGTGACCCCCAGCAGCGTTTGATGCGCGAGCCCATCCTCCAGCCCCTCTTCCAGGCGGCGGATGGCTTCCGGTTGGTCTCCGGAGGGGCGAAAGGCGGAATGCAGAACAAACGATTTACTCATCAATCAGAACCTGAAAAAGATTTAGCGGCCGGTGTTTAATTCTACCCCCCGGGCCGTTTTTTGCCAATAAATTATACTGGATATTTAAACAGTGCGTGCTTATGATAGCGCCACAATATGGCCTTTTTTGCCGGTAAGCAGGGTATAAAACGCGCGCCGGGCGGAATAATCCTCCGGCCGTCAGGGTTATCCCCAGAAATTTTTACCTTTTAACATTTGTCAAGCGGACGGGTGAAAGTTTTATGGCAGCAGATGACGCTTTTCTTACACCCATTGATTTTATCTAACAAGCTGATATTTAATGTTTTTAAAGAAAAGACGCCTTTCGCGCCAATTCAGCCGCAAGCCGCGTACGCTCTAGCTTACCGCAGGTTTTCTAACTCTAATACACAAGGTTATCCACAGGAATAGTGGATAACTGTCTGCAGCCCAAGACCGCCGCCGCCCGGCGCAAATCGTCTGGCGGCCTTAATCACGTGGCGAAAAATTTTTATCGAACTATTTTTGATAACTATCCGCTTAAAGCCGCTCGATTTTTGCTGCTTTTTGCACCACCCTTTAGCGTCGGGCACCGGAAAAGTGCACCCCAGGCGCTGGCTGTGCCTGATGGTATCGGCATTTAGCGTTTTTTTCCGAGCGTTCTTTTTCCTGGCAAGAGTTTTGCAGCATCTTTCTGTCGCCCTGACGCCAGGATAAGGAGAAAACGTCCATGTTGAATTTACAGGCAGTAAATCACTTTTACGGCAACCAGCATTCGCTGTGGAATGTCGATCTTGAACTACGCCCGGGGGAGTGCATTGGCGTACTGGGACGCGAGGGCATGGGAAAAACCACCCTGGTTAACTGCATTGCCGGGCACCTGCCGGTGGCCAGCGGCCGGATGACCTGGCATGACATTGGCGCCCCGCCGCAGGATCTCACGCCCCTGTCGGCCCAGTCGCGCAGCGCCATCGGTATCGGCTATGTGCCGCAGGATAAACGCATCTTTTCGCAGCTCAGCGTGGAAGAGAATCTGCATATTGCCCTCGCGGCCGGGAAACCCGGGGCTAACGCCAGCGGCGGCGAGATCTATGAACATTTTCCCGAACTCTATGCCCTACGGCAGCGCAAAGGCGCCTCGCTGAGCGACGACGATCAGTACCAACTGGCGCTGGCCAGGGCGCTGATTGTCCAGCCACGGCTGCTGATCCTTGATGAACCCTCGCGCGGCAGAGGGCCGCGCTGTCTGCAAAAGCTGGCGGATCTGCTGCTGCGGTTGAATCGCGATATCGGCCTGACGGTGCTGCTCGCCGAGCAGCACCTGCCCTTTATCCGCCGGGTGGCGGATCGTTTCTGTGTTTTGCACCGGGGTCGTAACGTCGCCGAAGGCGATATTATGGCGCTGGATGAACCGCTGCTGGCGCAGTGGATGACGCCGGATCCAGCGCCCTGAGATCCAGATGCTGGCCGAGATCGTCGCGCTGCGCGATATCGGCAAGCCACGGTATTTCGCCGAGGAACGGCGCGGCCAGCCGGTTTTTCAGCGTCGCCAGATACTCGGCGTGACGCTTGCCCGGCGGCTGCACGTCATTGGCGATCCACCCCGCGAGCGGCAGCCCTGCCTGGCGTACCGCCTGGGCGGTAAGCATCGCGTGATTGATGCAGCCGAGCTTGACGCCCACCACCAGAATCACCGGCAGCTGCTCCGCCTGCGCCCAGTCGGCAAAGGTCAGGGTTTCCGACAGCGGCGTAAACCAGCCGCCGGCCCCTTCCACCAGCACCCAGTCGGCGAGGCGTTCTAACTCGCGCAGCCCGCTGGAGAGCCTCGCCGCGGCGATCGGCCGCCCTTCGTCGGCGCTGATGATGTGCGGTGAGGTCGGCTCGGCGAAGGTATACGGGTTAACCTGTTCATAGCGCAGCGCGACCCGGCTATGACGCTGCAGCGCCAGGGCGTCTTCATTACGCAGCCCTGCGGCGGTAAGCTCGCTGCCGGAAGCCACCGGCTTGTAGCCAGCGGTGTGAAAACCCAGCTGATTCGCCGCCTGCAGCAGGGCGCTGCTGGCGATGGTTTTCCCGACTTCAGTATCGGTCCCGGTGACAAAAAAACGTTTAGTCACGCTCAATGACTCCTGTAAAAAGAGAATACGTCAGCGGGCAGACGCCCTGCCGCTGCGGCCAGGCCAGCTGTAGCTCGCGCAGTTTGCCGCGGCCAAGCGGGGCTGATGCCCGCCCCTGGTGCAAATGGGTGGCGCCGATGCCCTTCAGCGATCGCATGGCGCTCAGCGCGTCGGCGAACGGCAGGCTAATCTGATGCACCTCGCCGGACGCCCGCAGGCCGCTCAGCGCCGCGCGCACCGCCGCTTCGCTGAGAAAACGGTTGGCATGCGGCCGGTCGTCGATGGCCTGCCACGCCTGATTGAGCTCCGGCAGCGAGTCGGCCAGCAGCGTGCTAAACGCCACCCTGCCGCCGGGGCGCACCACCCGGTACAGCTCGCCAAGGGCGGCGCGCAGATCGTCGCACCACTGCACCGCCAGATTGCTCCACGCCAGATCGACGCAGGCGTCCGGCAGCGGCAGCGCCTCAATGTCGCCCAGCAGGTAATACTGGGCGGCGTCGTTACGCTGCGCCTGGGCCAGCATCCCGGGGGAGAGATCCAGCGCGGTCACCACGCTGCCCGCCTCACGCCAGCGGCGGCTCATGCCGCCGGGGCCGCAGCCAGCATCCAGCACCCGGGGAAAATCGCGACGCGCCAGCTGGCGCAGCAGCAATTCCGCGCTGCGCCGCTGCAGTTCATCATGTTGCGAATAGCCGCCGGCCGCCCGGCCAAACGCCGCGGCCACCGCCTGCTTATTCACCGTGGCCATGCAGCACCTCCAGTAAACGGTTAATGTCCTCAGCCTGATGGGCGGCGGTCAGGGTCAGGCGCAGACGAGCGCTGCCGACCGGCACCGTCGGTGGACGGATCGCCGTCGTCCAGCAGCCCGCGTCGCGCAGACGTGCGGCCAGGCTCAGCGCCCGGCCGTTATCGCCGACGATCAGCGGCTGGATCGCGCTGACGGAGTCGGTCAACCCCAGCGACACCTCGCCCATCCCCTCACGGAACTGACGGATGCGGGCGGCCAGGATGTCGCGACGCTGCTGTCCTTCATTGCTGCGAATGATCCGCAGGGCGGCGCTCAGCGCCACCGCCTGGGCGGGCGGCATCGCGGTGCTGTAGATCAAATGACGGGCAAACTGCAGCAGATAATCGGCCATTGCTTCGTCGCACAGCACCGCCGCGCCGCTGACGCCGAAGGCCTTGCCGAAGGTAACCACCAGCAGCTCAGGGCGCACCGCCTGTGCGGCGCAGCTCCCGCGTCCTTCGTCGCCGACCACGCCGACGCCGTGGGCGTCATCCACCAGCAACAATGCCCCTGCTGCCTGCGCCGCGGCGTGAATGGCCGCCAGCGGCGCGCTGTCGCCATCCATGCTGAAAATGCCTTCAGTGACCGCCAATTGTTCGCCCGCCAGCGGCTTAGCCAGCAGTTGCGCGAGCTGCTGCGGATCGTTGTGGGCGAAACGGCGTAGCTGCGCCGGGCTGAGGCTTGCCGCCTCCAGCAGGGAGGCGTGGCTCAGGCGGTCGGCCACGATCCGATCCTCTTTATCCGCCAGGGCGGCGATCAGCGCCTGATTGGCGGCAAAGCCGGAGATAAACAGCAACGCGCGCGGATAGCCCAGCCAGTCGGCAAGTTCCTCTTCCAGCGCGCGGTGGGCCTCGTTATAGCCGCTTACGTGTCCCGAACCGCCGGAACCGACGCCATAACGTTCCGCCCCCTGCTGCCAGGCGGCGATAATCGCCGGATGCTGGCTCAGGCCAAGATAGTCATTACTGGAGAAGTTAAGCCAGCGCTCCCCTTCCCGCGCCAGCCAGCGCCCGGCGCCGTGCGTCACCGGCAGGCGGCGGCGAAGAGCATCCGCCGCCCGTCGCTCGTCCAGCGCCCGATCGATTCGCTGCCGCCAGGTCATAGCACCGCCGCGTTGTAGTATTCCTCAGTGTCCGGGGTGAGTAAGGCCTGCTCCAGACGCTGCTGCTGCTCATTATCACCTTCCAGCACCGCCGTCTGCTGCGGGTTGATCCCCAGCTTGCGGAACAGTTGCAGGTCTTTATCTTCTTCCGGATTAGGCGTCGTCAGCAGTTTGCAGCCATAGAAAATCGAGTTCGCCCCGGCCATAAAGCACATCGCCTGGGTCTGCTCGTTCATCTGCTCGCGGCCGGCGGAGAGACGCACGTAAGAGGTGGGCATCATGATGCGCGCGATGGCGATAGTGCGAATAAAATCGAAAGCGTCGACATCGTCGTTATCCGCCAGCGGCGTACCTTTGACCTTCACCAACATGTTGATCGGTACGCTTTCCGGCGGCGTGGGCAGGTTAGCCAACTGCAGCAGCAGGCCGGCGCGGTCTTTCACGGTCTCCCCCAGCCCGACGATACCGCCGGAGCAGACTTTGATCCCGGCGTCACGCACTTTGTCCAGGGTATCCAGGCGCTCCTGGTAGGTGCGGGTGGTGATGATGTTGCCGTAAAATTCCGGCGAGGTATCGAGGTTGTGGTTGTAGTAATCGAGGCCCGCCTCGGCCAGGCGCTGCGCCTGGCTGTCTGTCAGAGTGCCAAGCGTCATGCACGACTCCAGCCCCAGGGCCTTCACCCCTTTCACCATCTGCTCCAGATACGGCATATCGCGGTCATTGGGGTTTTTCCACGCCGCGCCCATGCAGAAGCGGGTCGAGCCGGCGTTTTTCGCCTGACGCGCTGATTCCAGCACCTGCTCGACTTCCATCAGGCGCTCGGTTTCGAGCCCGGTTTTATAGCGCGCGCTCTGCGGACAATATTTACAATCTTCCGGGCAAGCGCCGGTTTTGATCGACAGCAGGGTGCTGACCTGCACCTGGCGCGGATCAAAGTGTTGCCGGTGGATTTGCTGCGCTTCGAATAACAGATCGATGAGTGGTTTATTAAATAATTCAGTTACTTGCGACATTGTCCAACGTACGTGGTGAGCCATTGGCTTCTCCAAAGGGTTTTGTTAATTTACGGTTCGGTTTATACTCGTAAACCTAAATGTTTTCAAAATGGTTTACAAGTCACTTATGACCCTGGACGATCTCGCCTTCGATCGGCGCCACATCTGGCACCCCTACACCTCTATGACTTCCCCCCTGCCGGTCTACCCGGTGGTTTCCGCCCACGGTTGCGAGCTGTCCCTCGCCGGCGGCGAACAGTTGGTTGACGGTATGTCCTCCTGGTGGGCGGCAATCCACGGCTACAATCACCCGCGCCTGAATGCGGCGATGAAAGCGCAAATCGACCAGATGTCGCACGTCATGTTCGGCGGGATCACTCACCCCTCGGCGGTGGCCCTGTGCCGCCAGCTGGTGGCAATGACTCCGGAATCGCTGGAGTGCGTTTTCCTCGCTGATTCCGGTTCGGTGGCGGTTGAGGTGGCGATGAAAATGGCCCTGCAGTACTGGCAGGCGAAAGGCCAACCGCGTCGACGTTTCCTGACCTTCCGCAATGGCTATCACGGCGATACCTTCGGCGCGATGTCGGTCTGCGATCCGCAGAACTCGATGCACAGCCTGTGGCAGGGCTATCTGCCGGATAACCTGTTCGCCCCCGCGCCGCAGAGCCGCTTTGACGGCGAGTGGGATGAAATGGATATGGTGCCCTTTGCCCGCCTGATGGCCGCGCACCGTCACGACATCGCCGCGGTGATCCTCGAACCGATCGTACAGGGCGCGGGCGGGATGCGGATGTACCATCCGGAGTGGCTGAAGCGGGTGCGTAAAATGTGCGACCGGGAAGGGATACTGCTGATCGCCGATGAGATTGCCACCGGCTTTGGCCGCACCGGCAAGCTGTTCGCCTGTGAACACGCCGGGATTACCGCCGACATACTGTGTCTGGGCAAGGCGTTGACCGGCGGCACCATGACCCTCTCCGCCGCGCTGACCACCCGCGAGGTGGCGGAAACCATCAGCAACGGTGAAGCCGGCTGCTTTATGCACGGCCCGACATTTATGGGCAACCCGCTGGCCTGCGCGGTGGCCAGCGAAAGCCTGCGCCTGCTGGAGAGCGGCGAATGGCAGCGGCAAGTGGCGGCGATTGAAGCCCAGCTGCTGGCCGAGCTGGCGCCGGCGCGGGGATCCGCCCTGGTCGCCGATGTCCGCGTGCTGGGCGCTATTGGCGTGGTTGAAACCCGTCGCCCGGTCAATATGGCTGCCCTGCAGCGCTTTTTCGTCGAGCAGGGGGTATGGATCCGCCCGTTTGGCCGCCTGATCTATTTGATGCCGCCGTACATCATCGCGCCTGACCAGCTGTCCCGCCTGACCCGCGCCGTTAACCTGGCGGTGCAGGACGAAACATTTTTTAGCGAATAAATAGCGGAATTGCGTCGTGGTGCAGGCTACACTTCCAGGTTAATCAGCGCATTATCAATGAGGATGAAGCATGAAACTGATCAGTCACGATCTCCAGGACGGCGGTAAGCTGCCTAATCGTCACGTCTTCAACGGCATGGGCTACGATGGCGACAATATTTCGCCGCATCTGATGTGGGATGATGTGCCCGCGGGAACCAAAAGCTTTGTGGTGACCTGCTACGATCCGGATGCGCCGACCGGCTCCGGCTGGTGGCACTGGGTGGTGGCTAACCTGCCTGCGGATACCCGCGTCCTGCCGCAAGGGGCCGGTTCCGGTCAGGCGGAGCTGCCGGAAGAGGCCGTTCAGACCCGCACCGATTTTGGCAAGGCGGGATACGGCGGCGCAGCCCCGCCGAAGGGCGAAACCCACCGCTATATCTTTACCGTCCACGCCCTGGACGTCGAAAAAATTGAAGTGGATGCCGAGGCCAGCGGCGCAATGGTCGGCTTTAACGTCCATTTCCATTCCCTCGCCAGCGCCTCCATCACCGCCCTGTTCAGTTAATCTCCCCCCGGATAGCGGCTGTCGCCTTATCCGGGCTACTTGCGGCGCCATTTGTTTTTCGGGTGGCGCTGCGCTTACCCGACCTACAATCCCCCCAGGCCCACGCAAGCGCAGCGCCGCCGGGCGATTGCCGCGGGCACGGAGCCGCTTTTATGCCGGGCGGCGGCTGACGCCTTGCCCGGCCTACGGTCCGTGCCATTTGTAGCCCCGGTAAGCGCAGCGCCACCGGGGAAATTGGCCTTACTGTTCAGTGGCTACCTGCAGCGCCGTTTTACGCACCCGCGCGTACCACACCACCGTCAGCAGCCCGAGCCAGACCAGGCCGGCAATCAGCGCCATCCGCGTCTCAGCAAACATCCCCAGCACCGCGATAACCAGCCCCATAAACAGCAGCGTCAACAGCGGCGCAACTGGCCAGAACGGGACGGGGAAGGCAATCTGGCTGCGCTCTTCGGCAGACAAACTACGGCGCATGGCGAAATGGGACAGCAGAATCATCAACCACACCCACACCGTGGCGAATGCCGCCAGCGAAGCAATCAGCACAAAGACCTGCTCGGGGATCAGATAGTTCAGCACCACCGCCGCCAGCAGCGCGCCGCCCATGACCACCACCGTCATCCAGGGTACGCCGTTGCTGGCGATGCGCTGGAAGCTTTTCGGCGCCAGCCCCTCTTTCGACATGCCGTACATCATGCGCCCGGCGCCGAAGATATCGCTGTTAATTGCCGAAATGCTGGCGCTGATCACGATGATGTTAAGGATTGTCGCCGCCGCCGGGATCCCCAGACCGTCGAAAATCAGCACAAACGGACTCCCCTGCTCGCCAAAGCTGTTCCACGGGAAAATCGCCATCAGCACCGCCAGGGTGCAGACGTAGAACAGGATAATACGCAGCGGAATGGTATTGATGGCCTGCGGGATGACCTTTTTCGGATCTTTCGCTTCCGCGGCGGTGACGCCGATAATCTCCACCCCGCCGAAAGCGAACATCACGATGCCAAGCGAAGCGATAACGCCCTGCCAGCCGTTAGGAGCAAAGCCGCCGTGGCTCCACAGATTTTCCAGCCCGGTAGCCGGGAAGCTATGGCCGAAGCCAAAGAAGATGATCCCGGCGCCCGCCAGCATCATGGCGATAATCGCCACCACCTTCACCAGCGACAGCCAGAACTCCATCTCGCCGAACACCCGCACGTTGCACAGGTTCATGGCGCCGATAAAGAAGATGATGCTGAGGATCCAGATCCAGCGCGGGACATCGGGATACCACAATCCCATATAGATGCCGAAGGCGGTGACGTCGGCCAGGGCGACGATCACCATTTCAAAAGTATAGGTCCAGCCGGTAATAAACCCGGCCAGCGGCCCGAGATACTGGCGGGCATAGCTGCCGAAGGAGCCGGAAACCGGGTTGCGCACCGCCATCTCGCCCAGCGCGCGCATGACGATAAACACCGCCGCGCCGCCAATCAGATAGGCCAGCAGCACCGCCGGGCCCGCCGCCTTGATGGCGGAGGCCGAGCCGTAGAACAGCCCGGTGCCGATAGCGGAGCCGAGCGCAATAAATCGAATGTGTCGGGCATTGAGCCCGCGCAGCAGATGTGGCTTGTGTTGTTGTTGCATATACAGGTGTCCTGGTTTTTTTATATGACGACAAATATGCGATGTAGGGCGGTCGGGGGAATGACTTCCCCCGACGCGGGTACAGAGAACAACGGTGATTAGTGCAGGCCTGGCAGTACGGCAGGCAGCAGACGCGTCAGATGACGGGCCGCCAGAAGCGCAATGGCATTATCGATATCCGGGGCGAAGTAGCGATCCTGCGTATAATGAGGGACACGTTCGCGCAGCAGATGACGCGCTTCTTCCAGCAGTGGGCTGGTGGTCAGCCCTTCGCGCATATCCAGCCCCTGCGCCGCCGCCAGCCACTCAACGGCCAATACGCCGCGGGTGTTCTCGGCCATCGCCCACAGGCGGCGACCGGCCGCCGGCGCCATCGAGACGTGGTCTTCCTGGTTGGCGGAGGTCGGCAAGCTGTCGACGCTGTGCGGGTGCGACAGCGCTTTGTTTTCACTGGCCAGCGCCGCCGCCGTGACCTGGGCAATCATAAACCCGGAGTTCACCCCGCCATTTTTCACGAGGAACGGCGGCAGCTGCGACATATGGCTGTCCATCATCAGCGCGATGCGGCGCTCGGAGAGCGAGCCGATTTCGGCGATCGCCAGCGCGATATTATCCGCGGCCATCGCCACCGGTTCGGCGTGGAAGTTGCCGCCGGAGATGACGTCATTTTCGGCGGCGAAGACCAGCGGGTTATCAGAGACCGCGTTGGCTTCGGCCAGCAGCACTTCCGCCGCCTGGCGGATCTGGGTCAGGCAGGCGCCCATCACCTGCGGCTGACAGCGCAGGGAGTACGGGTCCTGCACCTTGCTGCAGTTATGGTGCGACTGCGAGATCGCGCTATCGTCGGTCAGCAGATGGCGATACAGCGCCGCCGCATCAATCTGCCCGCGCTGGCCGCGTACCTCATGAATACGCGCATCGAACGGACGACGCGAACCCAGCGCCGCTTCGGTGGTTAACGCCCCGCAAACGACCGCGGAGGCGAACAGATCTTCGGCTTCGAACAAACCGCGCAGGGCAAAAGCGGTCGAGGCCTGGGTGCCGTTGAGTAGCGCCAGCCCCTCTTTCGCCGCCAGGGTAATCGGCTCCAGCCCAACCTGACGCAGCGCTTCGGTGGCCGGAAGCCATTCGCCGCCGCGTACCCGCGCTTTGCCTTCGCCAAGCAGGGTCAGCGACATATGCGCCAGCGGCGCGAGGTCGCCGGAGGCGCCGACGGAACCTTTCGTCGGGATCCATGGCGTCACGCCGGCATTCACCAGGCCAATCAGCGCCTGGATCACGCTCAGGCGGATCCCGGAGAAACCGCGGGACAGGCTGTTAATCTTCAGCACCATAATCAGCCGCGCCAGATCATCGTCCAGCGGCTCGCCAACGCCCGCCGCATGGGACAACACCAGCGAACGCTGCAGGTTCTCCAGATCTTCCGTCGAGATCCGGGTCTGCGCCAGCAGGCCAAAACCAGTGTTGATGCCGTAGGCGGTCCGCCCTTCGGCAAGGATGGCGTTGACGCAGGCCACGCTCTCGTCAATGGCGGCAAACGCGCCGCTGTCGAGGGTAATATTCACCGGGTGGCTGTAGATGTCGCGGAGCTGCGACAGGCTGAGTTGACCCGGGATCAGAGTTAAAGATTTCATTTCGTGTTCCCCTGCGTTGCCGCGACCATCGGAAGATTGAGACCCTGTTCTGCTGCGCATTCAATGGCAATCTCGTACCCCGCGTCGGCATGACGCATCACACCGGTGGCCGGGTCGTTGTGCAGGACGCGGGCGATACGCGCCGCCGCTTCATCGGTACCATCGCAGACGATAACCATCCCGGAGTGTTGCGAGAAGCCCATGCCTACCCCGCCGCCGTGGTGCAGCGACACCCAGGTCGCGCCGCTGGCGGTGTTGAGCAGGGCGTTGAGCAGCGGCCAGTCGGAGACCGCGTCAGAGCCGTCGCGCATCGCTTCGGTTTCGCGGTTTGGGCTGGCGACGGAGCCGGAGTCAAGGTGATCGCGGCCAATGACGATCGGCGCGGAGACTTCGCCGCTGCGCACCATTTCGTTAAACGCCAGGCCCAGCTTCTGCCGCCATTCCAGACCGACCCAGCAGATACGCGCCGGCAGCCCCTGGAAGCTGATGCGCTCGCGCGCCATATCCAGCCAGTGGTGCAGATGCTTATCATCCTTAATGATCTCTTTCACTTTGGCGTCGGTTTTGTAGATATCCTGCGGATCGCCGGAGAGCGCTACCCAGCGGAACGGTCCGATACCCCGACAGAACAGCGGGCGGATATAGGCCGGCACGAAGCCCGGGAAATCAAAGGCGTTGCTGACGCCCACTTCCTGAGCCATCTGGCGAATGTTGTTACCGTAGTCAAAGGTCGGGACCCCCATCTCATGGAAGGCCAGCATCGCCTGCACGTGGTCGGCCATCGAGCGTTTCGCCGCCAGAATGGTGCCCTGCGGATCGGATTCGGCTTTCTGCTGATACTCTTCCCAGCTCCAGCCTTTCGGCAGATAGCCGTGCAGCGGGTCGTGGGCGCTGGTCTGGTCGGTGACCATATCCGGGCGCACGCCGCGTTTCACCAGCTCCGGCACGATCTCCGCGGCGTTGCCGCACAGGGCGATGGAGATAGCGCGACCTTCGGCAGTGTATTTCTTGATGCGCGCCAGGGCGTCATCCAGAGAAGTAGCTTGTTCGTCCACATAGCGAGTGCGCAGACGGAAATCGATGCGGCTCTGCTGGCATTCAATGTTCAGCGAGCAGGCCCCGGCCAGCGTCGCGGCCAGCGGCTGCGCGCCGCCCATGCCGCCCAGCCCGGCGGTTAGCACCCAGCGGCCTTTCAGGCTGCCCTGATAGTGCTGACGACCGGCTTCGACGAAGGTTTCGTAGGTGCCCTGCACGATGCCCTGGCTGCCAATGTAGATCCAGCTGCCAGCGGTCATCTGGCCGTACATCGCCAGCCCTTTGGCATCCAGCTCGTTGAAGTGTTCCCAGGTCGCCCAGTGCGGGACCAGGTTAGAGTTAGCGATCAGCACGCGCGGCGAGTTTTCATGGGTTTTGAAAACGCCCACCGGCTTGCCGGACTGGACCAGCAGGGTTTCGTCGCTTTCCAGGTTCTTCAGCGCCTTCACGATAGCGTCATAGCATTCCCAGTTGCGCGCTGCGCGACCAATACCGCCATAGACCACCAGCTCGTGCGGGTTTTCGGCGACATCGGGATCGAGGTTATTCATTAACATACGCAGCGGGGCTTCGGTCAACCAGCTCTTCGCGGTCAGCGTCGTGCCTCTTGGCGCACGGACGTCCAGCTGGCGATATTTGCTTTGCGACATCGGGGTTTCTCCTGACAATGAACGTTGTTTACGTAGATACATATACTTGTCTATACAAGCATGCGCAAGGCAGGATTTAACAGAAATGATACAATTTTGTTATATTGCGTCAGCAATCACGTTTTGCTGACGCCAGAGTGGATCAGGAGCCAAAGCGGCCCTGCAGACGATAACGGCTGCCGGGGAACAGCAGGCGCGCGTGGGAAACGATATGGGTTGTCGACCAAGTGCGGCGACGGATCAGCAGGCAGGGATCGTGGGCGTGAATATGCAGCAGCGCGCACTCTTCCGCTGTGGCCTGCACCGCTTCAACAATATGTTCACCTTCGGTTAACGGGGCGATCAGCGACAGATAATCATGGGGCGTGGTGGCGGTATAATCCTGCTGGAGATAGTCCGGCACCACCGCGGCATTGACGCAGCGATCTTCGATTTGTACCGGCACCTCGTTTTCGTAATGCACCATCAGCGAGTGAAAGATGCGGGTGCCTTCCGCTACGCTGAGCGCCGTCGCCTGAATATGATCCGCCCGGGTCTCCTCCAGCAGCAGCACCTCGCAGCGGTGCTGATGGTGACGGGCAAGAATTTCTTCGGCAATGCTGCGCACCTCAAACAGCGCCGACTGCCCTTTCGGCTCGGCGACAAAGGTCCCCACCCCTTGCAACCTGACCAGCAGGCCTTCATCCGTTAGCTCGCGCAGCGCGCGGTTGATGGTCATCCGGCTGAAGCCGAACTGGGCCACCAGCTCCGCTTCCGAAGGGATACGGTCATGCGGTCGCCAGACGCCGCTGTGAATTTTTTCACCGATAGCCTGCTTCACCTTCTCATAAAAAGGCGCGGGCGCGGAACGGGGTTGCTGTGAAAACATAGCCTGGCTTTCCTTTTGCAAAATGGGCGGCGAAACACCCAGAATATACCGGAATGGCTACTGCCACCAATGGGCGATTTGCCATGCCAGACGGGCCGCCGCGCGGGCGCCCTGACCGTCAATGTCAAACTGCGGGTTGAACTCCACCAGATCCACCGCCTGCAGCTTACCGCTGCGGCACAACGGCTCTACGATGCGCAGCAGGGTCGCCAGCGGCACGCCCAGCGCCGCCGGCGCGGATACCGCCGGCATTTCGCGCGCCGGCAGCACGTCGAGATCGATAGTCAGATACAGACGGTCGAATTGCGCGATATTGCGCTCAAGCTCCGCCAGCACCCGGGTTTCAAAGGCCTCTAATACCTGTAGATCCTCCACAATAGCCACCTCGCGCCGCGCCGCTTCCTCCCAGAGCGCCTGGGTGTTTGCCGCCCGACTGACCCCGATGCAGGTATAGTGAAAACCGCGCTGCTGCGCGTCACACTCCAGCGCCAGCTGGCGGAACGGCGTCCCGTAGCTGGCGCACTCGGCAAAGCGCAGATCCAGATGCGCATCGAGGTTAATAATGCCCACTTTTTCGCCGGGGAAGGCATCCAGTATCCCGGCGCCGTGACCGAAGGCGGTCTCGTGGCCGCCGCCCAGTACCAGCGTGCGTTTGCCGGCGCGCTGGCAGGCGGTCACCGCCTCGCGCAGCGCCTGATGCGCAGCTTCCAGCTGGTCGCCATCGACGCTAATCGTGCCCATATCCACGCAGCGGTCGTGGCCCTGATGGCTGGCCATATTGGCCAGCGCCCGGCGTAGGGTCGCCGGGCCGTCAGCCGCTCCGGTACGCCCTTTGTTGCGCCGGACGCCTTCGTCACAGGCGAAGCCGAGCAGCGCGATATCGCCGGGCATCTCCTGCGGCGCGAAGCGTTCGGCGCGGGGAATGGTCTGGAACAGACGCAGCGCATTCGGCGCTTCCGCGCTGTCGTCGCGACCTTGCCAAAGGTTAGCGGGGGTAGCTTGCCACAACATCATTGTAGTTCTCCTCGTACCACACGCTGCCAGAGCGGACTGCGCCCCGGCTCATACACCATCTCGACCGGATGCTCAGCATCCCAGATGGCAAAGTTCGCCACAAAGCCCGCCGCCAGCTGGCCGTGGCTGTTCTGCCGCCCCAGCGCCCGCGCGGCATGGCGCGTCACGCCGGCCCACGCCTCTTCCGGCGTCAGGCCAAATTTGACGCAGGCCATGTTCATCGCCAGATGCAGGCTGGCGAAGGGGCTGGTGCCGGGGTTGAAATCCGTCGCCACCGCCATCGGCACCTGGTACTTGCGCAACAGTTCCACCGGCGGTTTGCGGGTTTCATTGAGGAAGTAGAACGCGCCGGGCAGCAGGGCCGCCACGGTGCCGCTCTCGCGCATCGCCGCCACCCCCTCTTCCGTCAGATATTCGATATGGTCGGCGGACAGTCCGTGATAACGGCTCACCAGCTGCGCGCCGCCCAGCGAGGAGAGCTGCTCAACGTGACCTTTAACCGGAATGCCTAGCGCCTGCGCCGCCTGAAACACCCGCTCGGTTTGCTGCGGGCTGAAACCGACGTTTTCGCAGAAGACGTCGACGCTTTCAAACAGCCCCTCCCGCCACAGCGTCGGCAGGATCGTCTCGCAGACCAGCGTAATATAGCCGTCGGCGTCGCCTTGATATTCCGGCGGCGTGGCGTGGGCAGAGAGCAGCGTCGCCGAAAGCTCGACGCCATTGTCGTCGGCCAGCTGGCGGGCGACCCGCAGCATTTTGCGCTCGTTTTGCAGATCGAGACCGTAGCCGGATTTGATCTCCAGAGTGGTCACCCCTTCACGCAGCAGGCGGGCCAGACGCGGCTGGGCCAGCGCCAGCAGCTCGGCTTCGCTGCTGTCGCGGGTGGCGCGCACGGTGGCATTAATCCCCCCGCCGCTGGCGCTGATGGTCTGATAGGAGACGCCGTTCAGACGCTGCTCCCACTCCTGGGCCCGGCTGCCGCCGAAGACGAGATGGGTGTGGCAGTCGATTAATCCCGGCGTGACCAGCCGGCCTTCGAGATCGATCCTGCGCCCGCTGGGAAGGTCATCTTCGGCGACGATCGCCGCAATGCGACCGTCGCGGACCAGCAGCGCGTGGCGCTCCAGCAGACCGTACGGTTGAGCGTGGTCGGGGTTCAAGGTGGCGAGACGGGCGTTTCGCCAGATAACGAGTTCGGAAGTGGCTTCAGTCATAGCGCTTAACTTGTCATGGGTTGTATAGACATTTATTTTCATAACGCCGGGAATGTCAACAAAAGCGCGACTAAATGTTATTTATTTGTGACTAGGGACCGTCCCGGAAAAGCGTTCATTGCGTAAAGAAGGTAAGTTTTTCAGCCCGCATCTTCCCGTTTCGTTCAAGTTAGTATAAAACAGCAGGTTTTAAAGGACTTATACCCTGGCGTCTCAGCCGGGGTATTTCACTACGCTTAATTTTGCCCGGAGCAACATGAACACATATTCCGTTTCCCGTCTGGCGCTGGCGCTGGCCTTCGGCGTGACGCTGTCCGCCTGTAGCTCGACGCCTGCCGATCAACAGCCCTCAACGCAGACTGCACCGGGCACCACCGCGCGTCCCATTCTGAACGCCGATGAAGCGAAAAACTTTACCCCGGCGGCCTATTTCCAGTCGCTGAACCCCAATGCCGCGGCCTGGACGCCGTCCGCCATCAGCCTGCCGGCGCAGCCTGACTTTATCGTCGGCCCGGCGGGAACCCAGGGCGTGACCCATACTACCGTCCAGGCAGCGGTGGATGCGGCAATTGCCCGCCACTCTAACCGTCGCCTGTTTATCGCCATCATGCCGGGCGAATACCCGGGCACCGTCTACGTTCCGGCGGCGCCGGGCGCCCTGACTCTGTATGGTACCGGCGATAAACCGATTGACGTAAAAATCAGCGAAGCCATTGATTCTGAGATGGATCGCAACACCTGGCGTCGTCTGGTCAATCCGGGTGGCAAATACATGCCGGGCAAACCGGCGTGGTATATGTTCGACAGCTGTCAGAGCAAATCCACCGCCACCGTCGGCGTGATGTGCTCCGCGGTCTTCTGGTCGCAGAATAACGGCCTGCAGCTGCAGAACCTGACCATCGCCAACAACCTTGGCGACAGCGTCGATGCCGGTACCCACCAGGCCGTTGCCCTGCGCAGCGATGGCGACCAGGTGCAGATCGATAAGGTGAACATTCTTGGCCGCCAGAACACCTTCTTCGTGACCAACAGCGGTGTGCAGAACCGTCTGCAGGACAACCGCCAGACTCGCACCCTGGTAACCAACAGCTATATTGAAGGCGACGTGGATATCGTTTCTGGCCGTGGCGCCGTGGTGTTTGATAACACCGACTTCCGCGTGGTGAACTCCCGTACTCAGAAAGAAGCCTATGTCTTCGCGCCGGCCACCCTGAAGAGCGTGACCTACGGCTTCCTGGCGACTAACAGCCGCTTCACCGCCTCCGGGGATAACGTCGCGCAGCTCGGCCGCGCGCTGGATGTTGACGGCAACAGCAACGGTCAGGTCGTGATCCGCGACAGCGCCATCAATGAAGGCTTTAACATCGCCCAGCCGTGGGCGGCAGCGGTAGGCTCCGGCCGTCCGTTCAGCGGCAACACCGGCAGCGCGGATGACAAAGGCAATCTGCAGCGCAACCTCAACGACAACAGCTTCAACCGCATGTGGGAATATAACAACCGCGGCGTGGGAAGCAGCGTGGTCGCCGAGCCGAAACAGTAAAGCGCAACAAGCGTGAAGCATAATAAAAGAGGGGGCGATGCCCCCTCTTTCCTTTTTCGTTCAGCGCTTCACGCCGTCAGGCGGTTCGCCATTTGCGGGTCAGCGGTTTTTCCAGTTCCACGATCAGGAACATGGCGAAGCCGATGATAAAGGTGATCACCCAGTAGCGGAACGGCAGCCCGGTGGTGCCAAACAGCATCTGCATAAACGGCGCATAGATAATCAGCAGCTGCAGCACCAGCAGCACGCCGCTGACGATCCAGATCCCCTTGTTAGCCAGCAGACCTTTGGTTAACGAGAAACCATCCGATACGCGGCAGTTCAGCATATAGAACCACTGGGCGGTGACCAGGGTCTGCAACAGCACGGTACGGATAAACTCCGGCGAATAGCCGCGCGGCTGCAGCCAGGCTTCGAGAATAAAGGCGCTGACCGCAATCATCGACCCCACAAACGCCACGCGCCAGATGGCAAACCCGTCCATGACGTGAATTTTCGGGTCGCGCGGCGGCCGCCGCATAATATTTTTCTCACCGGCTTCAAACGCCAGACCAAACGACAGCGTGGCGGAGGTGGCCATGTTCATCCACAGGATCAGCACCGGCGTCAGCGGCAGTACGTTGCCTGCCAGCAGCGCGATCACGATCAGTAAACCCTGCGCAAGGTTGGTCGGCATGACAAAAAGAATGGTTTTCTTCAGGTTGTCATACACCCGGCGCCCCTCGCGAACCGCGCTGGCGATGGTGGCGAAGTTGTCGTCGGTCAACACCATATCGGCGGCTTCCTTGGTGACTTCGGTTCCCTTGATCCCCATCGCCACGCCGACGTCAGCCTGCTTCAGCGCCGGGGCATCGTTCACCCCGTCTCCGGTCATGCCGACAATCTCTTTCTTGCTCTGCAGAGCCTGCACCAGACGGAACTTATCTTCCGGGCTGGTGCGGGCGAAGATATCGAACTGCTGCGCGGCGACGCTAAGCTGCGCGTCATCCATCACCTCCAGCTCGCGCCCGGTGATGGCGTTACCCGCATTGCCAATCCCCAACATTTTGCCGATGCTCATCGCCGTTTGCGGGTGGTCGCCGGTGATCATCTTCACGCGGATCCCGGCCTGCAGGCAGTCGGCAATCGCCGTGATCGCTTCCGGACGTGGCGGATCCATCATCCCGGCAACCCCTAATAAAATGACCCCCTGCTGCAGATCCTGATGGGTCAGCTCGGTCTGGCCTGCGGCAGCCGGCTTCCAGGCCGCGGCCACCATGCGCAGCCCCTCCCGGGCGTACTCTTCAATTTTGCTTTCCCAGTACGGGAGATCCAGCGGCTGTAGTCCGCTGTCGCTCTGCTGATACTGGCACAGGCGGAACAGAACGTCCGGCGCGCCGGTGACCAGCACCACCTCCTCTTCGCCCAGCCGGTAAAGCGTCGACATGTATTTATATTGCGAATCAAAAGGAATTTTACTACGCAGCTCGCTGGGCTGCGGCGGCAGGGTTATCTTCGCCGCCAGCACCTTCAATGCCCCCTCGGTGGGGCCGCCGGTAATTTTCCACAGCCCGCCTTCCTCTTTGATAAGCTGGCTGTCGTTACACAGATCGATAGTGCGCAGATAGCGCTCAAGAAGCGATCCTGGCGCCACGGCGATCGGCGTCGGGTCGTCGATGGCATGGATTTTACCGACCGGCTCATAGCTGTCCCCTTCCACCCGATAGACGCTGTCCGCGGTGATCACCGCCTTCACCGTCATTTCGTTCATGGTCAGGGTCCCGGTTTTATCCGAGCAGATAACGGTCATCGCACCGAGGGTTTCCACCGTCGGCAGCTTGCGGATAATCGCTTTCTGACGGGCCATCGCCTGCACGCCGAGCGACAGAATAATCGAGATGATCGCCGGCAACCCTTCCGGGACCGACGCCACCGCGAGGCTAATCAACGACAGCATCAGTTCGGAGACCGGCATATCGCGGAACAGCAGGCTAAAGACGAACAGCGCCGCCATCATCACCAGAATGAGGATAAAAATGGCTTTGCCCAGCTTATCCATCTGCACCAGCAGCGGCGTGCGATGTTTCTCAATGCCCGCCATCATCTGGTTGATGTGGCCCAGCTCGGTATCGCCGCCGGTGGCCACCACGATCCCTTTCCCCGCCCCTGAGCTGACGGTGGTCCCGGAAAACACCAGGTTGCTGCGATCGCCGAGCGGCAAATCACCGCTTAGCGGCTCGGTGGTTTTTTCCACCACCGTCGACTCGCCGGTGAGGATCGCCTCTTCCACCCGCAGGTTGTGCGCCTCAATCACCCGTAAATCGGCGGGGATTCGGTCGCCGGCGCGGATCACCACGATATCGCCGGGCACCAGCGAGGTGGTGGGGATGGTTTCATGGTTGCCCTGGCGGATCACCACCGCCTCGCTGGAGAGCATATTGCGGATACTCTGCAGCGATTTTTCCGCATTACTCTCCTGAATGAAGCCGATCAGCGCATTGACCACCGCCACCGCGAGGATCACTGACATGTCGATCCAGTGGCCCATTACCGCCTTGAGCAGCGCCGCCGCCAGCAGGACGTAGATCAGCACATCGTTAAAATGCACAATAAAACGCAGCCAGGCGGGTTTACCCGGCTTCTGCGGCAGGGCGTTTTCGCCATACTGCTGCAGGCGCGTGGCCGCCTCTGTTCCGCTAATCCCGTCCGGCGAACTCTGCACGCTGGCGAGCGTCTCCTCGACGGAGCGCTGATAGTAGGGCGCCCCCGGTTTATCTGTATTCATACTCTCTCCCTCGATTTATGAAGCGGAAGTCAGGACGACATCCCGCCGTCATCAGCGCACAACGAAAACCGGTACATGGGCATAGCGCACGATATTGGCCGCTTCCGAGCCCAGCAGGTGAGTCTGGATCCCCGGATTGCGTGAACCGACAATCACTACGTCCGCTTTTAGCTCATCGGCCAGGGCGATCACTTGATCGCGAACATTGCCACTGCGCACATAAAGATGGCTGGCGTCTTCCGCCAGGCCATTTTTTTTGACCAGCTCGGTCAGTTTTTCCTTAGCGGTAGTAATCAAATGGTCTTCCATCTTTCGGGCATCAGAGATAAATCCACGCGTTAACACCGGAGAGAATGCCGGAATGACATGGACAAGATGAATTTGCCCGGCAGAATGTTGGGCAAGGAATTTTGCATGAGAGAGCGCTTTGTCGGCCAGGCCTGCATCAAAAACGTCAACGGGAACAACGATATTTTTATACATGAGATAATCCTTTTATTACCAATACAATGCGTAGTGATGAATAACCCCATACTTGGGGAGGAACGAAATCTCAACAACAGAAGCGGCGAGCGGAATAGATGTTATTAAACGTAGCACAGGAAAATTAACATTAGAAAATGACGGATTAATAGACTGAAAAATATTATAAAAAGCTCTTATCACCTGCGAATCTCCTGCCCTTTCCCCAACGATGCCGCCAACGCTCGGGGTATTCACTTTTTTAACACTTCACCTTTTCTCCGACTATGCTGATTACAAGCAGGAGTGCCGCTCCGAATGTCCAGTGGTCACAGCGAGGGCCGAATTAAATGACATTCGCGGTTCGGGTGGGTGTTAAGGGAGAAAATCATGTTTGGTTATAGCCTGTTACGTCTGGGATTCTTTGTCGCGCTGGCCATTGTCGCCTGCACGCTGGTGGGACTATTCACCTATCTGGTTGTCGCCGCCCTCGCCGAATAAGCGTGCGCCGCGTAATAAAAATGTAAAATAAATCCTGAATCTGAGGGGAATACTGTGAACCGTTATTTTTCTCTCATCCCGGTTGTTATTTTATTGGCAACCGCTTGCGATCAGAAATCGCCGTCCGTCGAGTCCGCCCCGCGCATGGTCAAGGTGGCGCAGGTGACCGCCGTGGGCAATACCCAGCAGCGAACGTTTCCGGCACGTATCGAGTCTGGCGACTCCACCGAGCTGTCGTTTAAGCGGGGGGGCCAGGTGGAATCGCTGGATATTCGCCAGGGGGCGACCATCGCTCAGGGACAAACGCTGGCGCGCCTGAATGCCCGCGAGGCCCAACAGCGGGTCAATGAGCGACAAACGGCGGCCACCCTCGCCCAGCGTCAGTTCGACCGCTTCCAGACCCTGGCGGGACGTCAGGCCATCTCCCAGGCGGAAATGGACGTGCAGCGCGCCAATCGCGATGCCGCCAACGCGGCCTTAAAAATCGCCCGTGAAGAGCTGGCGCAAATGAGCCTCACCGCGCCCTTCGGCGGGATTGCCGCCGGCGTGCATATCCGCAACCATCAGGTGGTCGCCGCCGGCCAGCCGGTGATCACCCTGACGCGGACCGACCTGCTGGATGTAGTCTTCAGCATTCCCGAAAATCTGTTCACCTCCCTGGATATCCGTAATACCGCCTACCGTCCCGTCGTCAGGATCAATACCCTGCCGGGCCGCGAATTTACGGCGGAATACAAAGAGCATACCGGCAGCAGCGATAACAGCACCCTCACCTGGCAGATCATTTTAACCATGCCGCGGCCGGATGATTTTCCCACCGTCGGCGGGGTTAGCGGCACCGTGACGGTCAACCTTGGCAATTTACCGGCCAGCGCCGGAAAGGAAACCCTCGTGGTGCCAGTGGAGGCGGTGTTTAACCCGGATAACCGGCCGAAGAATGAACCCATCGTCTGGGTGGTGAAAGGCGACAATGCGCATCGGTTTCTTGAAGAGCGCAAAGTCACCGTCGGCGAGGTGACCGCGCAGGGAGTGACTATCACCGACGGTCTCCACGCGGGTGAGCAGGTGGTCGCGGCGGGCGTGAGCGAGCTGCATGCCGGGCAGCCGGTGCGGATCTGGACGCGTGAACGAGGATTATAAATGGACATTTCCCGTCAGTTTATTAATAACCCGACCCGCGTCTGGTTAGCCATTCTGCTGTTGGGGGTGGGGGGTCTGTTCGCCCTGCTCAATATCGGCCGTCTGGAAGATCCGGCCTTCACCATTAAAACGGCGGTGATCGTCACCCACTACCCTGGCGCGTCCGCTCAGCAGGTGGAGGAGGAGGTGACCCTGCCGCTGGAAAATGCGATTCAGCAGCTTCCCTCACTGGATAACGTCAGCTCCATCTCCTCAAATGGCTTATCGCAAATTACGGTGAATATCGCTTCGCAGTACCATTCCAGCGAGCTGCCGCAAATCTGGGATGAGCTACGTCGCCGCGTCGGTGACGCCAGCCGACTTTTCCCGCCTGGCGTCGTGACCCCCTTCGTCAATGACGACTTTGGCGATGTGTTTGGCTTTTTCTTCGCCATCTCGGGCGACAGTTTTACCAACCCCGAACTGGTGCGCTATGCCGAACAGCTGCGTCGGGAGCTGGTGCTGGTTCCTGGGGTCGGTAAAGTCGCTATCGGCGGCGTCATTCCGCAACAGATCAATGTTGATATCTCGCTGGCGAAGATGGCGGCGCGCGGGATCACGCTCAACCAGCTCGCCGCTATCCTGACCCGGCTCAACGTGGTGTCCAGCGCCGGAGAGATCCGCGTTGGCAGCGAATCGATCCGCCTTCACCCCACCGGGGAGTTTCAGAGCATCGATGAGCTGGGGGATCTGCTGGTCAGCCCTCACGGCGCCAGCGCCACCACCCGACTGCGGGATATTGCCACACTGTCGCGCGGGCTGACCGACTCGCCGTCCAGTACCTATCATGCCAACGGCCGCCAGGCGGTGACCATGGGGGTCTCTTTTATTCCTGGCGTCAACGTCATTGACGTCGGGCACGCCCTTGAAGCCCGCCTCCAGCAGATGGCCGCCGACAAACCGGCGGGGATCGACATCGCCATTTTTTACGATCAAGCGGCAGAGGTCGCCCACTCGGTCAATGGCTTTATTACCAACTTCCTGATGGCCCTGGCGATCGTGGTCGGCGTGCTGCTGGTGTTCATGGGGGTACGCAGCGGGATCATTATCGCTCTGTCGCTGGCGCTCAACGTTCTCGGCACCCTGCTTATCATGTATATCTGGGGGATAGAGTTACAGCGGATCTCCCTCGGGGCGCTGATCATCGCCCTGAGTATGCTGGTGGACAATGCCATCGTCATTGTCGAAGGGGTGCTGATCGCCCGCCAGCAAGGTTCGCCGCTGCTGGGCGCCATTAACTATGTGATCCGCCGCTCCGCCCTGCCGCTGCTCGGCGCCACGATCATCGCCATCCTCGCCTTCGCGCCGATTGGCCTCTCGCAGGACTCCACCGGGGAGTATTGCAAATCCCTGTTCCAGGTGCTGCTGATCTCGCTGATGCTAAGCTGGTTCTCCGCCCTGACCATCACGCCGGTACTCATTAAGTGGTGGTTGTTTAAGCACGCCCCGTCGGCCGCCGCGTCGGCGGAAAAAGCCGATCCATACCGCGGCCGCTTTTATCGCGGCTATCAGCAGACGCTGCGAATACTGCTGCAGCAAAAGACCGTGACCCTGGTGCTGATGGGCGCCCTGCTGGCCGCGGCTATCTGGGGCTTCACCTTCGTTCGGCAGAATTTCTTTCCGTCATCGAATACGCCCATTTTCTTTGTCGACCTGTGGCTCCCCTACGGTACCGATATTAACGCCACCGAGCAGATGACCCGCGATATTGAGCGGTCGATCGCCGGCCAGCCGGGGGTAGTCACCACCGTCGCCACCATTGGCCAGGGCAGTATGCGTTTTATTCTTACCTACAGCGGCCAGCGGCAGTACAGCAACTACGCGCAAATTATGGTGCGGATGGACGACCAGCGCGGCATCGCCCCCGTCACCCGCCACGTGGAAGCCTGGATCGCCAGAAACTACCCGCAGGTGAACGCCAGCACTAAACGCATTATGTTCGGCCCCTCCGGGGATAGCGCAATTGAGGTGCGCATTAAGGGCCCTGACCCGGATACGCTGCGCGCGCTGGCCAGTCAGGTGAGCGATATTCTCGCCGAAGATCCGGCCACCGACAGCGTGCGTAACGACTGGCAGAACCGCAGCAAGGTGATCCGCCCACAGTACTCCCCGGCGCTGGGGCGCGAGCTGGGGGTGGATAAACAGGACATTGATCATGCGCTGGAGATGAATTTCTCCGGCAGTCGCGCCGGGTTATATCGCGAGGGCGCCGATCTGCTGCCGGTGATCGTCCGGCCGCCGGCAACGGAGCGACAGGATGCCAACCACCTGAATAACGTGCTGGTCTGGAGCCAGAGCCGCCAGCAGTATATCCCGTTGAGTAACGTCATCCATGGCTTCTCACTGGAGTGGGAAGATCCATTGATTCTCCGCCGGGATCGCACCCGGGTGCTGACGGTCCAGACCGACCCCAGTCCGCCAAGCGGCCAAACCTCGGGTGATATTCTCGCCCGAGTGAAACCACGCATTGACGCATTGACGCTGCCGCATGGCTACCGTATCGAATGGGGCGGCGATGCGGAGAATTCCAGTGAGGCGCAGCAAGGGCTGTTCACGACCCTACCGCTTGGCTATCTGGTGATGTTTATCATTACGGTGCTGATGTTCAGTTCGCTAAAAAACGCCGTCGCCATCTGGCTGACCGTGCCGCTGGCGCTGATCGGCGTCACGCCCGGCTTTTTGCTGACCGGCATTCCCTTCGGCTTTATGGCCTTAATCGGCCTTCTCAGCCTCAGCGGCATGCTGATCCGCAACGGCATTGTGCTGGTGGAAGAGATAGAGCAACAAAAACAAGAGAAAGATCAACGACAAACGATCATTGATGCGGCAACATCCCGTCTGCGGCCAATCCTGCTGACCGCCTTCACCACCGTGCTTGGCCTTGCCCCGCTGCTGCGCGATGTTTTTTTCCAGAGTATGGCGGTGGTGATTATGTTCGGTCTGGCCTTCGCCACCGTGCTGACGCTGCTGGTTCTGCCGGTGATTTACGCCTGCTTTCACCATAAGGATATGACGCCTCAACGATGAACAGTACCGGTCTGAGCATTATTAAGACACTCGGCTGTATGACAGCGGTGACTTTTTTCACCATCTATAACACCTGGGATCGCTTTGATTATGACTATCACTGGATCCTCGGGCTGCTGACCTTCGTCTCGACCATCGCCACGCCGCTGTTTTTTGTGGTAGCCGGCTATCTTGACGCGCAGACGCGCCACGACGCCAACTGGCAAATTGGCAAAATTAAAAGCGTGGTGATCGTCTTTCTGTTTTGGATGACGGTCTATTATGTCTGGGAGCCTTATCAGCGCGGCTACCTGATCCAGCCCTGGTTTATTTTCGCCCTGATCGTCATCTATACCTTCCATCCCCTGATTGCCTGGCTCAGTCAGCGGCGCGGCCTGTTTTTCACCGTGGTCCTGACGCTGCTGTGCTGCTCTTATGGTTACGACCTGCTCTCAGTGCTCTATCCGGAAAGACATCTTTTCAGCCTGGCGCCGCAGTATCGTCTGTGGACATGGCTACTTTTTTATTTAACCGGGCAGTTGTTTAACGATCCGCGAGTCACGGAGTGGATACGCGACCCGCGGGTCATTAAAGGGTCGATTATCGCCCTGCCCTTTGTCTATTTATTTACCTGGTTTTATGAGCGCCACTTTTTCTTCGCGCTGTTTAAAGCCGATCGCAATGCGTTCATTCTGACGGGGTCGCAGATTTATATTCTGATCGTCCTGCTGGTGATCGCCGCTAACGCCGTGCAGTTTAAAAAGAACCGCGAACTGAAGGAGGCGGTACTGGCGACGGTTAGCAAAGCGATGACCGGGGTCTATATTCTGCACTACTCCGTTTTTCACCTGCTGGTGATGCTGATCCCTATACACTCGTTAGCCACCAAGCTGGGAGTGATTGCGCTAACGTTTGTCCTGTCGGTGCTCATTTCCCTTGCCGCGCTCTCCAGTACGCTGCTCAAGAAGGTGATAACCCTGTAACCGACAACGCGGCGATTTAGCGGAAGCTCCACTGAATGCTGATCACAAACACGCTGGGAATAATGATGCCACTCTCAAGAGCGAAATAGTCGGTAAAGTTGTACTGGATAGCATGGTAAATATAGGGTGAAAAGCCGATCCCGGTGGCATCCTTAAAATCTTTATAGGAGCCATGATCGCCGCAATGCTCGAAGGCGTCGAAGAAGAATTCGCCGGTATAGCCGTAAACGCCTTTGAAGGTCCATCCGCTGCCGTTGTGGTACCAGTCTCTTCTCACGCCCAGCGCCAGGCAGCGATCGTCGAAGCTATTATTCATAGTGCCAATCAGCAGACTGTATTTCGAGTCTTCTGAGAATTTACGTTCCACTGAGAAAAAGTGGTTTTCGAAATTCTCAGTATATTGCCCATGGTTATTGGTCAAATGGTAAACATAGGAACCGGTATTCATCGAATAGAGGTTAATCTCTTTCGCCTGCGCGAGAGTCGCTAACCCGGCAAGGAGCATTACGGTTCTACCGCGCATTTTCCCTCCTCAGTCTTCAAGGCCTGTCCATGGACAGATAGCTTCTGCCATATTTATCCGTCGGGACAAGGGGAAAAGCCCGAGAGGGAAATGGGGGAAAGATAACGATGCCGAACCGCCACATCGGTATTAAAAAGCGTAGCACACCCCTTATCCGCCAACAAACTGAGCAAACCGACAACGAAATGACCGATGTGTTTCCCTTTACCTAATTGTGCAAAAAAAAGACAAAACCTCACCTGCTTTTCGTTATGATTAGCGTCCGACGCGGAAGAAAGCCATCTGTCGACGACAGAGTTGCTGTGTACCCCTTCCTGCGTCGGCGCTATTTCATCCAGCACGCCGGTCAAAACATCACCTTCTCATTATCGTCAGCCTCTTCCCGCCAGTTTTACAAAGGTATCTTGCACAAACCGGATTTTATGTACAAGTAATGCAAACAACAAAATTCTTTAAAATCAATCAATTAATACAAAATACAAAAATAAGTCGTTCCGTTGTACATATAGTCCTGAAAAAAGTTGTACATAGCAGAATCACCGTCTATAGTTTTGGAGTGTTAACTGCTTGTTGCGCAACGAAGCGGGGATGTTTAACGGTGGCGCGGCAAGTCAGGCGGTGGTTCCTGGTTTTGCATTTCCTGTTCGTGACTTAGCGCGTACCAATGGTACGTAGCGACTTTTATTGTCAGTTTGCGTTATACGTGGGAGAGTTCGAGCTATGCATATTAAAAATACCATTCCAGCAGAGTTTGTCTTCAATTCGGCCCTGATGAAGAATATTGAAAATACGCTCATTAAGCAGCACAGAACGATAAATAATGAGCGGATGATTACGGAAATCCAGCATCGCCTGCAAACGGAAAGTAATGAAATACTTTCCGACCTCTATTTGCAGGCGCTGGATATGCTGTCCAGCAAACCTCATCATTAATTAACCCCGCGGAGCTGGCAGCAGGCTCACCCCCGCGGTGCCGGCACGCCTGGGTCTCTATCGGCTAACTGAGGCAAATAAAATGTCACACCATAATACCTGCTATCGTACTGAACATTACGATCTGTGGTTTGATAATCGTTTTCTTCTCTACGGGATGTCGCTGATCCTGAATAGTCTGCCGGCATCTTACTTTCGCAAAAAACATGTTTTCTTTACCAGCGACAATTATTTCGCAGTACTGCAGCACAACTATAACCGTCGGGATACGTTATTTATTCTGTTAACCGAAGGCAACGATCTTAATTTTCTGAGTGAACTGCCTATGCTGCGCTTACCGGCCAATTCAACGCCGGAAGAGTTAAAGATATTTCTGCACCAGCCCACCCGCTACTATAAAACCCACCCGGCGCCGGGCGCCTCGGTGCAGTTTACCGAGCGGGAAAAGAAAGTGATTCAACTTATCAGCAATGGCGAAGCGGTCGCCAGCATTGGCCGGTCGCTGAATCTGCATATTAAAACCATTTATCAGATCCGGCTGAATCTGATTAAAAAGCTCGGCTGTAGCGGTAGGACCGATTTTTTTAATATCAGCCGCAGCGAAACCTTTAAATCCTGGAGCCAGATCCACCTGTAACCCGGCGCGTTAGCCCCGGTCTGCTTTGCGGATCGGGGCGATTAATTATTACCGTGAAAATGGATGCTGAAGCCCTGCTCTTGCCAGTGGCTGAGCAGCTCTTCCTGCAGAGGGGTGGCAGCGCGTCCGGTCCAGACGAAGATATGCTGGCCGGGAAACAGCTCGGGCCGCGGCGACTCCAGCGGTTCGGCGAGGACGTTGACGTGCCAGCCACGCTGGGAAAGACGCCATGCTTCCAGCCACAGACGGGTCCTGTCCTCATTGCTCCAGCCCACCAGCAGCGTCTCCCTGCCGTTCTTCTTACGCGCTTCGGCAAGAAACAGCGCCACGCAGTCAATCAACAGACCATCCAGCATACTGCTAATCACCAGCGAGGTATTCTGATCGAGCTTCAGACGCTGACGTACCGGCACTAACAGGCTATCGATGAGCGTGTCGACGGGGTGTTGATGGCTTAGCGCCATTAATTTGGCACGGATTCTGGCAGGCTGCATATAACGCAGAATGGACATCATCTCTTCCTGAAGATGCGCGGATTCGTCGCGCGCCGCCGGCAGGTTATCCTCCAGCAGCGCTTTAACTTTCCCTACTGATACACCACGCTCTATCCAGCGCTTGATCTCTTCAATGCGCAGGATATCTTCTTCATCAAATTGTCGATGCCCGCCTTCGCTACGCTGCGGCTTCAGTAGCCCGTAACGACGCTGCCAGGCGCGCAGGGTGACCGGATTGATTCCGCAACGTTCGGCGACTTCACCGATACTGTAAAACGCCATAGCAGCCTCACATCAACCTGATACTTTAATACCTAAACTAACGAATTCAGGCATCCTGTACAACTCTATTTTCTTGTACAGATAAAGATATCAGGTTGTGGCTCACAGCGCTTGGGAAAAAGATGAAAAAATAATTAGCTGATTTCGAGATGGATCATTTTTTCTCTGGCCAGGCGACGGCAGGCAAGCCCCCCAGGCGCGCGCTGGCGAACAAATTCCCCTGAAACTGTGAAATACCGGCTGATTCCAGCCACATCCACTCTTCAGCGCGCTCAACGCCGACGGCTGAGACCGCAATCTCCAGTGAAAAACAGCATTTGATAATCGCCTGTACAATCGACTGGCGCGGCCCATCCTGGTGGATATTGCGGATCAGCTCATGGTCGATTTTAATTCTGTCGGGCTGGTATTGCGCCAGCAGTGACAGCCCCGCAAACCCGGCGCCGAAGTGATCGATGGCGAGATTGATGCCCGCCCCCTTTAGCTTTCGCACCGCATCGGTAAAATCATCCATCCGCGAAATCACTTCCCGCTCGGTAAACTCGACAATAATCTGCTCAGGAATAAGATCATTACGCTGAATTTGATCGAGCAGGAAACCCACCGCGTTCGGCGCTTTAACCAGCGTCATCGGTAGTAGATTAATACTTAACGCCTTATTACGTAAGCCTAATTTCCCTGCCAGCGACAGCGCCACCCGTTTACTGTGCAGATCGGCGAGATAAATGTCGTCCCCGGAAAGCCCGGCAAAATAGGCGCCAGGCGACTGGCCGTCCGGTGCGCGTAACAGCGCTTCCCACGAAATAATTTCGCAGGCGAAAGGGTCGACGATCGGCTGGAAGGCAAAGGACCAGCTTTCCTTATTATCAATTATCGGGGTATCAGGATAGAAAGTATTCTGATCGGGGATGAATACCCAGCTGTCAGCGGAAGGAATCTCAAAATAGTTCGCTTTTTCCGTTGATTCGACGAAGGTGCGGAAAAATTGCAGTGCCCGGTCGTCATAGGTGAGCTGATATTTTGAGGTCCCGCGGTCCATCACCGTCTGCAGCACTTCCTCGCGATCATGTTCGCGTAAATCAAACAGTTCCATGCCGACATTACCGAAACGGCGGGACGGCGCATAGTCGCACAGAAGCTCCACCAGGTTATAGTGGCGGGGATCGCGGCAAATATGCTGATAAATATCCCGAACCTTTTCTTCAGGCCCCTCAATGAGTTGAAAAAAATGCGTCCCGTTAAAAAGTAAAATACCGGTGACGTCCGCCTGCCCATTTCTTTCGTTTGCCCTGGCGACCATGGCCTCGATCGATTTGAATGAGACATTGTCGCAGATATGGCTGCGATAAATGATGGTGGTTAGCATAGTGATTCCAGATGGGAGGGTAAGCATTCACAGTAGCAGTTATCAGGCTAATCGTCTTGTAAAACTAGGTTTTGTCTTAACAAAAAAGATACACTAAAAATCCCTTTTTTGTGCAAGGCTTTTTCATTTTTCTTTTCTTGTACAACATGCAACGCTAAACCCTACCTTCACAAGCCAGAAACACACTAAACATAAAAAATTAACCGATTATAAATCAAAATGTTAACACGTTTTGAATCATTTCTGTGCAACTTTGTGTGTACAGGTTAGTAAATATTGTATAAGTTTAATGGCAGTTAACAGATGAATGAAATGAAAGGAGCACATATGCAGCAGAATGGTTACATTCCAGATACAGCGAACGCAATTGCCCAGTATTTCAACAAAGCATCGTTACCTTCCCAGCAGGAAACGCTGGGTCAGATTGTGATGGATATTCTCAACGAAGGGCGTCATCTCAACCGCAAAGCGCTGTGCACCAAACTGTTGAGCCGCCTCGACCGCGCCCGTGCCCCAGAGGAAGAAAGTCACTATCAGACCTTAATTGGTCTGCTGTTTGCCGGTCAGGAATAACGTCATCGATCGTCGCCTGTTGCGCCGCAGTAGCAGATGAGGGGCGATCGCTTCCACAAACCTGCTGCTGACCTGAATGCCCGTTCGCAGATTCAGGGAGAGAGTGGCATGCAGAGAGACGGTTATGAATAGCAGTGAAACTGAGGAAATCACCGATGAGATCATCGGCGAGGCGGTGCTCGCGCTTCTGAAAACGAATCGCCCGATTACCACTCCGACCCTGCTGGTGCGACTTCGGTTGATGCAGGCGACAGAGTCAGACCGACAGCGAAGAAAGGTCATCGCTGCCGTGATCGAAGAAATTTGCGCGAAGCTTGCCCGTCAGCGCAAGCAAGCGCCTTTGCAGGTAAAGAAAATCAATGGCCGTTGGGAAACCCGAGGTTCGCCGACACAAAGCGCCATGGCGCTGGAAGGTAAAAAGATCCACTGAGTCTCCCAACCATGGTGAATAACACAGAGTGAGAATGTGATGAGACAGACTATGCATCAGCAACCCGATATTTACGCAGGACTGCAGGACACCGCGCTCTCCGACTATTTCCGTAACGCCGGTGATAAGCTGGTTGATGAGTCCGCCGTGATGTCGCTGGCCATCAACAGTATTCTCCAGTCCGAGGGTCACCTGAACAATAAGGCCATTATTTTATGGTTGATTCAGGCGCTGGAAAGCACCGATGACGTGGTGACCGCAGACGTGATCCGTAAAACGCTGGAGATTGTCGTCGGCTACACCATGGACGATATCTAAAGCCATCACGCTTCAGGTCTACCAGGGCAACACCTTCCCTACAGAGCCTGTCCGCTCTGATCAAAAAAACCTCGCTCACGCGAGGTTTTTTCTTTTACCGCCTGACGGATCAGTGAGCGTTGACCACCACCCACATCGGTCCCTGCCCGACCGCATAGCGGCCTTTCTCCTGCAGCAGCCCCTGCTCGCCGGTAATTTCGTACACCGCGATATGGTGCGACTTCTGCCCGGCGGCAATCAGATACTTACCGCTGTGATCGAGATTGAAGCCGCGCGGCTGGGTCTCGGTCGGCTGATAGCCTTCCACCGCCAGCACGCTACCATCTTCCGACACGCTGAACACCGTGATGATGCTGGCGGTACGATCGCAGGCGTACAAATGACGCCCGTCCGGAGTGATATGAATATCCGCCGCCCAGCGCACGCCGGTGAAATCAGGCGGCATCATATCCAGAGTTTGTACACATTCGATGTTGCCATTCGGGTCTTTCAGCTCCCAAACGTCAATTGAGCTGTTCAACTCATTGACGCAGTAACCATACTGCTGGTTCGGATGGAACACCATGTGGCGCGGACCCGCCCCCTCGACGGTGGTGACTTCCGCTGGCTCCTGGGCGGAGAGGAAACCATCTTCGCTGAGGGTAAACAGGCAGATGCGATCCTGCTTCAGCGCCGGCACCCACAGGGTACGGTTGTCCGGGGAGATATTGGCCGAGTGGCAGCCTTCCAGCCCTTCCACCACGGTGATAGTTTCACCCGGCAGGCCATCCTGCAGCGGGGTCACGCTGACGCAGCCCTGATTGTAGGAGGCGCTGAAGACAAAGCGGCCATGATGATCGGTAGAAATGTGGGTCGGGCTGCCCGGCAGCGCCGCTTCTCCCGCAAAGGTCAACGCCCCGTTATCCGGCGTGATGCGATAAGCTAACACGCGAAACTCCGGACGAACGCCAACGTACAGATACTCCTTATTGGGACTGACCACCATCGGCTGGACCTGACCCGGGGCATCAACCACCTGCACCAGCGTCAGTTTGCCGTCCGCTTCAAGACTCCAGACGTGGATTTGTTGGCTTTCCGGGCTGGCGGTATAAACGGTTTGTTTCATGACTACTCCTTCCCTCACTGCACGTGGATTTTTCATTTTCAGGATAACAGCACCCTGAAAATTATAAGACATCCGCCCATGATACTCGCATCGCCGACCGAATTACCGACGGAAGGCGGCACAAAGGGCATACAGACATTCACGGCAGATGTGGAAAAATTGGTCCTGACGCCACGGCGGTGTACCATCATGGCCAGGTACTTTTCAACATCAACCGGAAATAACACATGACAACACGCGTGATTGCCCTGGATTTAGACGGCACCCTGCTTACCAGCAAAAAAACCATCCTGCCCGCTTCGCTGGAAGCGCTGGCCCGCGCCAGAGAGGCGGGCTACCAGGTGATCGTCGTTACCGGACGTCATCACGTCGCTATTCATCCTTTTTATCAGGCACTGGCCCTCGATACACCTGCAATTTGTTGTAATGGCACTTATTTGTATGATTATCACGCAAAAAAGGTTTTGGCGGCCGATCCTATGTCGGTGGAACACGCGGTAAGCCTCACCGCCATGCTCGCCGAACAGCAGATCCACGGTCTGGCCTATGTGGATGACGCGATGCTTTACGAACAGCCCACCGGGCATGTGATCCGCACCCGCAACTGGGCGCAGGCGCTACCGGAGGATCAGCGCCCGGTCTTCAGCCAGGTCGACTCGCTGGCGCAGGCGGTCCGCGAGGTCAAGGCGATATGGAAATTCGCCCTCACCGACGATGACATTCCCCGTCTGCAGCGCTTTGCGCAGGAGGTCGGCGAGACGCTGGGCCTGGCGTGCGAATGGTCGTGGCACGACCAGGTGGATATTGCCCGCGCCGGCAACAGCAAAGGCAAACGTCTGGCGCAGTGGGTCGCTGACCAGGGGCTGTCGATGCAGAATGTGGTGGCCTTCGGCGATAACTACAACGATCTGAGTATGCTGGAAGCAGCAGGCACCGGGGTGGCGATGGGCAATGCGGTGGACGAGGTCAAAGCCCGCGCCAACGTGGTCATCGGCGACAATGAGTCCGCCAGCATCGCCGAGTTTATCTACCGTCAGCTGCTGTGATCAGGCGGCGATCGACACGCTTTTGATCTGGGCAAACACCTGCTGGCCTGGCGCTATCGCCAGGTCATCCCGCGCCCACGGGCTGATTCGAGCCCACAGAGGATGGCCGCTCACCCTGAGCTGAACCTCGATCTGTCCGTTGACCTCCAGACACTGAACCACCTCGGCGCGCAAGATGTTGCGGATGCTGGTGGCGGACGGTTGGGCCAGCACCAGCGAAACATCCGACGCCTGAATGCGGATCCGCGCGGTATCACCTGCGGGACGTTCGAGCCGGTTGACCCACAGCATTTGATCCCCCAGCGTCAGCGCGGTCATCGCGTACTGCGGATGCTGCGCGGCGATGGTGGCGCTGAGGATCGTACTCTGCTGTTCCGCCGGCAACCAGGGGTGCATCACGCTGCTGCTCCAGACCTCCTCCAGCGGACCGAAAGCCTTCACCTTACCGGCCTCCAGCACCAGCACGCGATCGGCCAGATGCTGGATCTCGTCCAGCGAGTGGCTGACGTAAAGCATCGGAATATGGATCTCCTGCGCTAGCCGCTGCAAATAGGGCAACAGTTCGCGTTTGCGCGGAATATCCAGCGAGGCCAGCGGCTCGTCCAGCAGCAGCAGCTCCGGCGCGGTCAGCAGAGCGCGGCCGATGGCTACACGCTGCTTTTCGCCGCCGGATAACCGGCCAGGCAGGCGATCCAGCAAGGGAGCGATCCCCAGCAGCTCCACCAGCTTATCGAACTGGCTGACCATGGATTTCGCCATGCCGTACTGCAGATTGCCGCGCACTTTATAGTGGGGAAACAGGCGCGCATCCTGAAAGACATAGCCGATCCGCCGCTGCTCCGGCGCCAGGCAGATACGCTGCGCGGTGTCGTTCAGCACCCTGCCGTTGAGCACGATCCGCCCCGCCTGCGGCCGGGTCAGGCCGCTGATAGCGTTGATCAACGACGTTTTCCCGGCGCCGGAGACGCCAAAGATGGCGGTGATCCCGCTGCTGGGCAGCGTTTCACGGATCTGCAGACAGTGGCTGCCGAGGGTCTGGGTAAAGTCCAGCTCCAGCATCATTATCCTCCTATGCGCTGGCGGCTCACGCGGGCCAGCCATTCTGATATCAAGAGCGAGACCAGCGCCAGGCCGATAGCGATGAGGCACAGGCGAGCCGCCGCCCCCTCCCCGCCCGGAGTCTGGATCAGGGTGTACATCGCCGAAGGCAGGGTACGCGTTTCGCCGGGAATATTGGAGACGAAGGTGATGGTCGCGCCAAATTCCCCTAACGAGCGGGCGAAGGCCAGCACCGTGCCAACAATAATTCCCGGCAGAGTCAGCGGCAGCGTAATGGTGAAAAATACCCGCCAGCGGCTGGCCCCGAGGGTTCTCGCCGCCTGCTCCAGTTTGATGTCCACCCCCTCCAGCGCCAGGCGGATGGCGCGCACCATCAGCGGGAAAGACATCACCGCCGCCGCCAGCACCGCCCCGCGCCAGCTGAAGGCAAAGCTGATGCCGAACCAGTCATACAGCCAGCTGCCAATAAACCCGCGCCGCCCCATGGCCACCAGCAGCAGATATCCCACCACCACCGGCGGCAGCACCAGCGGCAGATGGAGAAGGCTGTCGAGCAGCGCCTTGCCGGGGAAGGTGCGCCTGACCAGCAGCCAGGAAAAAAAGATGCCAAAGGGCAGGCTCAAGGCCACCGCCAGGGAGGAGACTTTCAGGCTCAGCAGCACCGCCTGCCATTCGGGTTCGCTCAGAAACATCAGCGGGTGGTAAATCCGTAACGTTGGAAAATCGCGGACGCTTCCGGCCCTTTCAGGTAGTCATAGAAAGCGCTCACGGCCGCATTGCGATGGCCATCGACAATCGCCAGCGGGTATTCGACTTTCTGATGCGACGCCTCCGGGAAGGTGCCCACCACTTTCACCCCTTTGCTGGCCACAGCATCCGATCCGTAGACGATGCCCAACGGCGCTTCGCTACGCTCCACCAGCGCCAGCGCGCCGCGCACGTCTTCCGCCGGCGCAAGCTTCGGCGACAGGGTCTCCCAGGCGCCCAGTTTCTGCAGCGCTTCTTTGGCGTAGATCCCTGCCGGAACGTGCTGCGGATCGCCCACCGCCAGACGGCCCCCTTTCAGCAGGCTGGTCCAGTCGGTTTTCTCATCAATGGTAATCGCACCCTGCGCGCTGGCTTTCGGCGCCACCACCACCAGGCTGTTGCCAAGCAGGGTGGCGCGGGTCGCCGGATCGATGGCCTTTTTGTCAGCCGCGTAATCCATCCACTTTTGATCGGCGGAGATAAACAGATCCGCCGGGGCGCCTGCTTCAATCTGCCGCGCCAGCGTCGACGACGAGGCAAACGACGAGACGACCTCGACGTTTTTCTCTTTCTTATACGCCTGGGCGATATCCTGCATCGCGTTGGTTAACGACGCGGCGGCGAAAACGGTCACTTTCCCCTCGGCCGCCAGCGCCTGACCCGCGACGCACAGCGTGAGTGATACCCCGACAACCCCGCGTAACCAAGAACCTGTCATCTGAATCTCCTGTCAATGCGTTATGTACTTGACAATATAACGATATGCGAAACGTTTTTATAGTGATGCAGGACAATAAAACGAAGGGAAATGATACAGGAGGGAAATAGCACAGCGCCCGGTTAAACCGGGCGCCGGGAAATCAATGATTTTGCTGGCTGCGATCTTTGTGGCCGACAGCGGAGAAGAGGTTGAACACTTCGCCAAGACCGTAAATCAATCCCAGGATGACCGCCATCACCACCGGTACCATGATGACCGCAAAAACCAGACTTTTTAAAAGCTCTAACATGGTTCACTCCAGATAGTATGATTCCCTGATTGTAACGGTTTCAGCCGAAAAAACACGCCCCATTTGTGCGGTGGTTAATGACAAACCGCGCAGAGAGGTTTTGCAACCGGGTGACTATCGGTCACAATACGCTTTTTTGTCAGGAAACGATTATGCAGGCCGAAATTCTTCTCACCCTTAAGCTACAGCAGCGCCTGTTTGCCGACCCCCGGCGGATCGCCCTGCTCAAACAGATTGACCAGACCGGTTCGATAAGCCAGGGGGCGAAGCACGCGGGTATCAGCTATAAAAGCGCGTGGGATGCCATCAACGAGATGAACCAGCTCAGCGAACAGCCGCTGGTGGATCGCGCCACCGGCGGCAAAGGCGGCGGCGGCGCGGTGCTGACCCGCTACGGGCAGCGTCTGATCCAACTGTACGATCTGCTGGCGCAGATCCAGCAGAAAGCGTTTGATGTGCTCAGCGATGACGACGCCCTGCCGCTGGACAGCCTGCTGGCGGCCATCTCGCGCTTTTCCCTGCAGACCAGCGCCCGCAACCAGTGGTTCGGCACCATTACCGGCCGCGATCGCCAGCAGGTGCAGCAGCACGTCGAGGTGCTGCTGGCCGACGGTCAGACCCGCCTGAACGTCGCCATTACCGCCCAGAGCGCTGAAAAGCTGGGGCTCGATGAGGGCCAGGAGGTGCTGGTCCTGCTGAAGGCCCCCTGGGTCGGCATCACCCTCGACCCGGCGGTGGCCCGCCAGGCCGAGAACCAGCTGTCGGGTCGTATCAGCCATATCGAATGCGGCTCCGGGCAGTGCGAAGTGCTGATGACGCTGGCCGACGGTCAGACCCTGTGCGCCACTCTGCCGCAGGCGCAGACGTCTGGCCTGGCGGAAGGGACGGAGGCGATCGCTTACTTCAACGCCGATCGCATCATTCTCGCGACGTTATGCTGACCCCATTGACATTGCGCGCCTGAAGTCGTATCCCTGATGCACATCGCTGCAAAAAATGGGATACATCATGTCATCATTGCAAATTTCGCAAGGCACGTTTCGCCTGAGCGATACAAAAACCTTAAAAATAGACCACCTGAGCGTGGCGGCGGGTGAAAGCTGGGCGTTCGTCGGCAGCAACGGCAGCGGCAAATCCGCCCTCGCGCGAGCCCTGGCCGGCGACCTGACCCTGCTCAGCGGTCAGCGCGAAAGCCACTTCTCCCGCGTAACACGTCTCTCCTTCGAACAGCTGCAGAAGCTGGTCAGCGACGAGTGGCAGCGCAATAACACCGACCTGCTCAGCCCCGGAGAAGAAGATACCGGCCGCACCACTGCGGAGATTATTCAGGACGAGGTGAAAGATCCTGCCCGCTGCGCGCAGCTTGCCGAACAGTTTGCCATCAGCGCCCTGTTGGACCGCCGCTTTAAGTATCTGTCCACTGGCGAAACGCGTAAGACCCTGCTGTGCCAGGCCCTGATGAGCGATCCGCAGCTGCTGATCCTCGACGAGCCTTTCGACGGCCTCGACGTCAACTCCCGCCAGCAGTTGGCCGCGCTGCTGGCCGACCTGCACCGCGCCGGCCTCACCCTGGTGCTGGTGCTCAACCGCTTCGATGAGATCCCGGAATTTGTGCAATACGCCGGCGTGCTGGCTGATTGCCTCCTCAGCGAGACCGGCGAGAAGCGCGCTCTTCTGCAGCAGGCGCTGGTCGCTCAGCTGGCGCACAGTGAAAAACTGGACGGCATCACCCTACCGGAGCCAGATGTACCACCAGCCCGTCATGCGCTGGCAGACTCGGCGCCGCGTATCGTGCTCAATGACGGCGTGGTCTCCTACAACGATCGTCCGGTCATCAACCATCTCTCATGGACCGTGAGCCCGGGCGAACACTGGCAGATCGTCGGCCCCAACGGCGCCGGTAAATCCACGCTGCTGAGCCTTATCACCGGCGATCATCCGCAGGGCTACAGCAACGATCTCACCCTCTTTGGCCGCCGCCGCGGCAGCGGCGAGACCATCTGGGATATTAAAAAGCATATCGGCTACGTCAGCAGCAGCCTGCATCTGGACTACCGGGTCAGCACCAACGTCCGCAACGTTATTCTGTCGGGCTATTTTGACTCGATCGGCATTTATCAGGCGGTGTCCGATAAACAGCATAAGCTGGTGCAGCAATGGCTGGATATTCTCGGCATCGATAAGCGCACCGCCGACGCGCCGTTTCAGAGCCTGTCGTGGGGCCAGCAGCGGCTGGCGCTTATCGTTCGCGCGCTGGTCAAGCATCCAACCCTGCTGATCCTCGATGAACCGCTGCAGGGGCTGGATCCCCTCAATCGCCAGCTGGTACGCCGCTTTGTCGACGTCCTGATTGGCGAAGGCGCCACGCAGCTGCTGTTTGTCTCGCACCATGCGGAAGATGCCCCGGACTGTATTACCCATCGCCTGGTATTCGTTCCCAGTGGAGACGGTTACACTTATCAGCTCGGCCCCGTGGCCTGACGCCTCCTGCCGGGGATCGAAAGATCCCTGGTATTTTTCAGAAAAATAGCGCCAACCTCATATAACCAATTGTATATAAAACAAAATAAATTAAATGATGTCGTTTCACCCTCAAGTGTAAACGATTCCACTAACTTGTTCTGTGTCACACTTTTCACTTCTTTGATATGCTATCTTCCTCATACCCGATAAGCCGAATGGAGCGAATCATGAAAGTTCTGGTTACAGGTGGTAGCGGTTACATTGGAAGTCATACCTGCGTTCAACTGCTGCTGCAGGGGCATGAGGTGGTGATCCTCGACAATCTCTGCAACAGCAAGCGCAGCGTACTGCCGGTGATTGAGCGTCTCGGCGGCAAAAAAGCCACCTTCATTGAAGGCGATATTCGTAATGAAGCGCTGATGACCGAGATCCTCCACGACCACGCCATTGAAGCGGTGATCCACTTCGCCGGGCTGAAGGCCGTCGGGGAGTCCGTCGCCAAACCGCTGGAATATTACGACAATAACGTCACCGGCACACTGAAATTAGTCTCCGCCATGCGCGCCGCGGGCGTGAAGAACTTCATCTTTAGCTCCTCCGCCACCGTCTACGGCGACCAGCCGAAAATCCCGTATGTCGAAAGCTTCCCGACTGGCACCCCGCAAAGCCCCTACGGTAAAAGCAAACTGATGGTGGAGCAGATCCTGACCGACCTGCAGAAAGCCCAGCCGGAGTGGAGCATTGCCCTGCTGCGCTACTTCAACCCGGTCGGCGCCCATCCGTCGGGCGACATGGGTGAAGACCCGCAGGGGATCCCGAATAACCTGATGCCCTACATCGCCCAGGTCGCCGTTGGCCGTCGCGAATCGCTGGCCGTGTTTGGTAACGACTACCCGACCGAAGATGGCACCGGCGTGCGCGATTATATCCACGTGATGGACCTCGCTGACGGTCACGTCGCGGCCATGGAAAAACTGGCTGACAAAGCCGGGGTTCATATCTACAACCTTGGCGCCGGCGTCGGCAGCAGCGTGCTCGACGTGGTCAATGCTTTCAGCAAAGCCTGCGGCAAACCGATTAACTACCATTTCGCGCCGCGCCGCGATGGCGACCTCCCGGCCTACTGGGCGGATGCCGCCAAGGCCGACCGCGAGCTGAACTGGCGCGTGACGCGCAACCTGGACGAAATGGCGCAGGACACCTGGCACTGGCAGTCCCGCCATCCGCAGGGTTATCCAGACTAAGGAACCTTCATGAGCGTATTTAACCCCGTTGACCATCCGCATCGTCGTTATAACCCGTTAACCGGGCAGTGGATTCTGGTTTCTCCGCATCGCGCCAAGCGCCCCTGGCAGGGGGCGCAGGAAACGCCGGCAAAACAGACCTTGCCGGCCCACGATCCGGACTGTTTCCTGTGCCCGGGCAACACCCGGGTCACCGGCGACACGAATCCGAATTACACCGGTACCTACGTGTTTACCAACGACTTTGCGGCCCTGATGACCGACACCCCGGACGCCCCGGAGAGTGACGATCCGCTGATGCGCTGTCAGAGCGCGCGCGGCACCAGTCGGGTGATCTGCTTCTCGCCAGACCACAGCAAAACGCTGCCGGAGCTGAGCCTTGAAGCGCTGGAAGGCGTGGTTAAAGCGTGGCAGGAACAGACCGCGGACCTCGGGAAAAGCTACCCGTGGGTCCAGGTCTTTGAAAATAAAGGGGCAGCGATGGGCTGCTCCAACCCGCACCCGCATGGTCAGGTGTGGGCCAATAGCTTCCTGCCCAATGAAGCGGAACGGGAAGACCGTCTGCAGAAAGAATATTACGCCAGCCAGGGCCAGCCAATGCTGCTGGACTATGCCCGGCGCGAACTGGCCGACGGCAGCCGCACCGTGGTCGACACCGAGCACTGGCTGGCGGTCGTGCCCTACTGGGCCGCGTGGCCGTTTGAAACGCTGCTGCTGCCGAAAGCGCCCGTGCAGCGTATTACCGATCTCACCGACGCCCAGCGTAGCGATCTGGCGCTGGCGTTGAAAAAGCTGACCAGCCGTTACGACAACCTGTTCCAGTGCTCATTCCCCTACTCCATGGGCTGGCACGGCGCGCCGTTTAACGACGAAAACCATAATCACTGGCAGCTCCACGCCCACTTTTATCCGCCGCTGCTGCGATCCGCGACGGTCCGCAAGTTTATGGTTGGCTACGAAATGCTGGCCGAAACGCAGCGCGATCTGACCGCCGAGCAAGCTGCCGAACGACTGCGCGCCGTCAGCGACGTCCATTTTCGTGAATCCGGAGTGTAATGATGAGTCTGAAAGAGAAAACCCAAACCCTGTTTGCTGAGGCCTTCGGTTACCCGGCCAGCCATGTCATTCAGGCGCCAGGCCGCGTCAACCTGATCGGCGAGCATACCGATTACAACGACGGCTTTGTGCTGCCCTGCGCTATCGACTACCAGACGGTGATCAGCTGTGCGCCGCGCGACGATCGTACCGTGCGGGTGATTGCCGCCGATTACGACAATCAGAGCGATGAATTCTCTCTCGACGCGCCGATTATCAGCCACGACACCCAGCAGTGGTCGAACTATGTCCGCGGCGTGGTGAAGCATCTGCAGCAGCGGAACAGCCACTTCGGCGGCGCGGATCTGGTGATCAGCGGCAATGTGCCGCAGGGCGCGGGCTTAAGCTCCTCAGCCTCGCTGGAGGTCGCCGTCGGCACCGTGTTCCAGCAGCTGTATCATCTGCCGCTGGACGGCGCGCAAATCGCCCTCAACGGCCAGGAGGCGGAAAACCAGTTCGTCGGCTGCAACTGCGGGATCATGGATCAGCTGATTTCGGCGCTGGGCAAAAAAGACCATGCGCTGCTGATCGACTGCCGTTCTCTGGGCACCAAAGCCGTCTCGATGCCGAAAGGCGTGGCGGTGGTGATCATCAACAGCAACTTTAAACGCACCCTCGTCGGCAGCGAGTACAACACCCGTCGTGAACAGTGCGAGACCGGCGCGCGCTTCTTCCAACAGCCCGCTCTGCGCGATGTCACCCTTGAGCAATTCAACGCCGTCGCCCATGAGCTGGATCCGGTGGTCGCGAAGCGGGTACGCCATGTGCTGACGGAGAATGCCCGCACCGTGGAAGCCGCCAGCGCCCTCGAAAAAGGCGACCTGAAGCGGATGGGCGAGCTGATGGCCGAATCCCACGCCTCGATGCGCGATGATTTCGAGATCACCGTCCCGCAGATCGACACCCTGGTGGAGATCGTCAAGGCGACAATCGGCGATAAAGGCGGCGTGCGCATGACCGGCGGCGGCTTTGGCGGCTGCGTGGTAGCGCTGGTCCCGGAAGATCTGGTCGATACCGTGCAGCAGGCCGTTGCCAACGAGTATGAAGCGAAAACCGGAATTAAAGAGACGTTCTATGTCTGCAAACCGTCACAGGGGGCTGGCCAATGGTAACGCAAACCACCGCGCTGGCGCCGGACGGCCAGCCATGGCAGCAGGTAACCCTGCGCAATAAGGCGGGGATGACCGTCACCGTGGCGGACTGGGGCGCGACGCTGCTCAGCGCCGAGGTGCCGCTGGCCGATGGCAGCCTGCGCCGCCCGCTGCTGGGCTGCGCCAGGCTGGAAGACTATACCCGCCAGGCCGCGTTTCTTGGCGCCTCGGTAGGCCGCTACGCCAACCGCATCGGCAATAGCCGCTTCCCGCTTGACGGCCAGCTCGTCAACGTTACGCCTTCAAACGACGCGGGCCACCAGCTCCACGGCGGCCCCGAAGGGTTTGATAAACGTCGCTGGCGCATCGTCCGCGCCGACGAGCAGGAAGTGCTCTTCGCCCTGACCTCGCCAGATGGCGATCAAGGCTTTCCCGGCACGCTGCAGGCTACCGCGCACTATCGTCTGACCGACGATAACCGCATCGCGATTACCTATCGCGCCACCGTGGATAAACCCTGCCCGGTGAACATGACCAATCACGTCTATTTCAACCTCGACGGTGAACAGCGCGACGTGCGCCAGCACCAGCTGCAGATCCTCGCCCAGAGGTATCTGCCGGTGGAAAGCGACGGTATCCCGGGTGGTGAACTCAAAGATGTTGCTAACACCAGCTTTGATTTCCGCCAGCCGAAAACCATCGCCGCCGACTTCCTCGCCGACGCCGATCAGCAAAAGGTGAAAGGATACGATCATGCCTTCCTGCTGGACGCCGGAGGCGACGCCAGTCAGCCTGCGGCGCAGGTCTGGTCGCAGGACGGTAAGCTGCAGATGACGGTCTATACCTCCGCTCCGGCGCTGCAGTTTTACTCCGGCAACTATCTCGGCGGCACCCCGTCGCAGACGACAGAGCCCTACGCCGACTGGCAGGGGCTGGCGCTGGAAAGCGAATTCCTCCCGGATTCGCCGAATCATCCGGAATGGCCGCAGCCGGACTGTGTGTTACGTCCGGGCCAGGAGTACGTCAGCCTGACGGAATATCAGTTTATCGCCCGTTAATAGCCAGCGCCCTCCGCCGGGGGCGCTGCTTTTCGTCCCCGCCCTCCTCTCTGGCGCCTCTTTTTTCAGCAACCTGCTCTATTTTCCGTCACCAAAGGACAAAAAAATAACCTGTGTTTTACAAGCACCTTACACTGAGCCACTATTTTCGCTATGGTTAGGGATAAGCATTGCCGTGAGCCAAATCACGGCAATATAATGAGAATAGTTATCAATCAATAACACATACACCAACATATTCAGCGCACCGTTCGCGGCGCGAGGGATGGCGTGTAGAGAGGAGTAAGAGAATGGCTGTAACTAAGCTGGTACTGGTTCGTCATGGCGAAAGCCAGTGGAACAACGAAAACCGCTTCACCGGTTGGTACGACGTTGATCTGTCCGAGAAAGGCGTTAGCGAAGCGAAAGCGGCAGGTAAACTGCTGAAGGCTGAAGGCTTCAGCTTTGATTTTGCTTATACCTCCGTGCTGAAACGTGCCATCCATACCCTGTGGAATGTACTGGACGAACTGGATCAGGCCTGGCTGCCGGTTGAGAAATCCTGGAAGCTGAACGAGCGTCATTACGGCGCGCTGCAGGGCCTGAACAAAGCGGAAACCGCTGAGAAATACGGTGACGAGCAGGTTAAACAGTGGCGTCGTGGCTTCGCTGTCACTCCGCCGGAGCTGACCAAAGACGACGAGCGCTACCCGGGCCACGATCCGCGCTATGCAAAACTGACCGACGCGGAACTGCCGACCACTGAAAGCCTGGCGCTGACCATCGACCGCGTCGTGCCTTACTGGAACGAAACCATTCTGCCGCGCCTGAAAAGCGGTGAGCGCGTGATCATCGCCGCTCACGGTAACTCCCTGCGCGCGCTGGTGAAATACCTCGACAACATGGGCGAAGACGAGATCCTCGAACTGAACATCCCGACCGGCGTACCGCTGGTGTATGAGTTCGATGAAAACTTCAAGCCGATCAAACATTACTATCTGGGCAATGCGGAAGAGATCGCGGCGAAAGCGGCTGCCGTCGCCAACCAGGGTAAAGCGAAGTAATTTCCCCGGTCAAAACAAAAAAGCGTGGAAATCTCCACGCTTTTTTTATGACCTGCGCTAACGCAGAGTAGCTTAGCCGCGACGGGTTTTCACTGCTTCCGCCAGCTGACGCAGGATCGTTTCGGTATCCTCCCAGCCGATGCAGGCGTCGGTGACGCTCTTGCCGTAGGTCAGCGGTTCACCGCTCTCGAGGCTCTGGTTGCCTTCCACCAGATGGCTTTCAATCATCACGCCCATAATGGCGCGCTCGCCGCCGGCAATCTGCTGGCATACGTCGGCGCCCACTTCCATCTGCTTCTTGAACTGCTTGCTGGAGTTGGCATGGCTGAAGTCGATCATCACCTGGGCCGGCAGGCCCGCTTTAGCCAGGCCGATCTTCACGTCCGCCACGTGCTTCGCGCTGTAGTTCGGCTCTTTGCCGCCGCGCAGAATAATATGGCAGTCGCCGTTGCCGCTGGTATTAACGATAGCGGAGTGGCCCCACTTGGTGACCGACAGGAAACAGTGCGGCGCGCCGGCGGCGTTAATCGCGTCGATAGCCACCTTGATGGTGCCATCGGTACCATTCTTAAAGCCCACCGGGCAGGAGAGCCCCGAGGCGAGCTCGCGGTGAACCTGAGATTCGGTGGTACGCGCCCCAATGGCGCCCCAGCTCATCAGATCGGCGACATACTGCGGGGTGATCATATCGAGGAATTCCCCCGCCGCCGGCAGACCGCTGTCGTTAATGTCCAGCAGCAGTTTGCGCGCAATGCGCAACCCGTCGTTGATGCGGAAGCTGTTATCCATATGGGGATCGTTGATAAGCCCTTTCCAGCCGACGGTGGTGCGCGGTTTCTCAAAATAGACGCGCATGACGATCTCGAGCTCGCCCTTCAACGCCTCGCGCAGGGTCAGCAGACGGGAAGCGTACTCTTTCGCCGCCGCCGGGTCGTGAATAGAACAAGGCCCAATCACCACCAGCAGGCGGTCATCATCGCCTTTGAGGATCTGGTGGATCGCTTTGCGAGCATGTGCAACGGTGTTTGCAGCATTTTCGGTAGCAGGGAATTTTTCCAGGAGCGCAACGGGAGGTAATAATTCGTTGATCTCTTTAATGCGTAAATCGTCGTTCTGATAATTCATCTTCTTTCCAGCGTTGCCATACTTATTCAATGAAATGCAATCCCTCCAATCTATCTCTTCGCTGAAATAGTGTAAACGTGATTTTACAGTAGTGATGGAATAATCCTGGAAATAGGCAAAAATACGCCATAAAGTAGCGAAAGCAGGCTCATGAACTACAATATTTAACTGTTAAAGCTAATTAAGTCTTACGTTTCAGGATTATATAGTGACACTGCGATCGTCTGCGGAGTCTTAAACCATAGCGAGTCAGATCCCTGGCACACTTACCGCTGGAGGCGTTTTTTACCGCTTCCCGACCCAACAGGAGTATCCGATGAATATGAAAAAACTGACGACCCTTTTGCTCACCGCCACCTTAAGTCTTGCCAGCGGCGCGGCCCTGGCGGCAGACACCGGCGCCCAGTCCAACAATGGCCAGGCCAACTCTTCCGCTGATGCCGGCCAGGTGGCGCCGGATGCCCGTGAAAACGTGGCGCCGAATAACGTGGATAATAGCCAAATTAACTCTGGCTCTGGCGGCACCATGCTTCATCCTGACGGCTCGACGATGAGCCAGGACAATATGTCGAGCGATGAGGTACATAAAAACTCGATGTGTAAAGACGGCCGCTGTCCGGATACCGGTAAGAAACTGGACAACGGCGACAGCATGAACCATGACAACAGCAAAACCGACGGCACCACCCAGTAATTGATGCGGTGAGTGCAAACAGAGAAAAGGCGAGCTGGGCTCGCCTTTTCTCTGTTTGTTATCGTTCTCTGTTTATGCTGTCATAGCGTGATAATGATAACTATCAAGGGACGACACCATGGCGCATTCGCACTCCCCTGCCCAGGCTCCGGATAACGGCAACGCTCGCCGGCTGCTTTGGGCGTTCATCATCACCGCCGGTTTTATGCTGATAGAAGCCATCGGCGGCGCGATCTCCGGCTCGCTGGCCCTGCTGGCGGATGCCGGCCATATGCTCACCGACTCCGCCGCCCTGCTGTTTGCGCTGCTGGCGGTTCGCTTCGCCAGCCGTCCCCCGAACGCCCGCCATACTTTTGGCTGGCTGCGTTTGACCACCCTGGCGGCGTTTCTCAATGCCATTGCTCTGGTGGTGATCACCATGCTGATTGTCTGGGAGGCCATTCAGCGCTTCCAGCATCCGCAGCCGGTTGCCGGGGTGACGATGATGGTCATTGCAGTCGCCGGTCTGCTAGCCAACGTGCTGGCGTTTTGGATCCTACATCGTGGCAGCGAAGAGCGGAATCTCAACGTGCGCGCCGCGGCGCTACACGTGCTCGGCGATCTGCTGGGTTCGGTTGGCGCGATTGTGGCCGCCGTGGTGATCCTCACCACCGGCTGGACGCCTGTCGATCCGATCCTTTCCGTGCTGGTTTCCTGCCTGGTGCTACGTAGCGCATGGCGGCTGCTGAAGGAGAGTCTGAATGAGCTGCTGGAAGGCGCACCGCGTTCGCTCGATGTGGCGGCCCTGCAGCGGGATATCCGCCGCTCTATCCCGGAGGTGCGCGATGTTCACCACGTTCACGTCTGGCTGGTGGGGGAAAAACCGGTGATGACGCTGCATGTGCAGGTGGTCCCGCCGCACGATCATGATGCGTTACTCAACCGCATCCTGCATTTCCTGGAACATCAATATGAAATTGAGCATGCCACGGTGCAGATGGAGTACCAGCCCTGCAGCGGCCCGGAGTGCCATCTCAACACGATGCACGCCGGGCACGATCATCACCACCATCATTAGCCAGAAAACGCGTGAGAACCTCGCTCACGCGCGCTGTTTATCCACATTCGGCTGCCGTTCAGCGCAATGAACGTCAGCAAGAGATATTCCAGCGACATAGCATAGACGCCCTGACGGGCAAAAATCACCACGCTTATGACGTTGACGATGACCCACAGCAGCCAGTTCTCAACGTATTTGCGGGTCATTAAGATCATCGCCACTACCGACAGCACCGTCATACAGGAGTCCCAGAACGGGAAGGCATCCGGCTGCAGTTCCGGCATCGTGACCTGCAAACCAAGCGCTTGCATCAGGCTGACCGCGATTCGCGTCAGGAAGGCAAAAAACGGATTGATAAACAGGGTCAGCAAGCCGATCGCCACCACGCAGGCCGCCAGCCAGCCCAGGGCTTTACTGCGTGGTAGCCAGCGGATCTGCAGCTCGGCCTCATGATTGGTGCTTTGCCGCGACCAGGCATACCAGCCGTAAACGTTAGCGGCAAAGAAGAACAGCTGCAGCAACAGGCTGGCGTACAGCTGGATCTGAAAGAAGATGATGGCGAACAGCGTGACGTTGACCAGACCGAATGCATAGTTGCTGATCTTCTCCAGGCTCGCCAGCCAGATACACAGCAGCCCGGCGATGGTCCCCACGGCCTCTATCCAGGAGAGATCGTACCCCCCAGCGCCGATGGGTATATGTACTAAAATATTCTGCGTGCTAAAAAAATCCATTTTATCCTCTCAGCGTCAGATGACGCGGCAATAGGTTATCCCCGTAGTGTAGCCGCAAAATCCAGCATCCGGTTAAGGGGAATTAATGCGCCGGTCCGCAGCGCTTCGTCGACGTGGATTTCATGTTCAGCGCCGCCCTGCTCGAGCCCCTCGGCAATGGCTTTCAGGCCGTTCATCGCCATCCACGGACAATGCGCGCAGCTGCGGCAGGTCGCCCCTTCACCAGCGGTGGGCGCTTCCAGCAGCGTTTTCTCCGGCACCGCCTGCTGCATTTTATAAAAGATACCGCGATCGGTCGCCACGATCAGCTGGCGCTGGGGCAGGCTTTTCGCCGCCGCGATCAGCTGACTGGTGGAACCTACGGCATCGGCCATCTCGACGATTGCCTGCGGCGACTCGGGATGGACCAGTACAGCAGCTTCAGGATAGAGGGCCTTCATACGCGTCAGTGCCTGGGTTTTAAACTCATCGTGCACGATGCACGCCCCCTGCCAGCAGATCACGTCTGCGCCGGTCTGACGCTGAACATAGCGGCCAAGATGGCGGTCCGGCGCCCAGAGGATCTTTTGACCAAGACTATCCAGATGGTCAATGAGTTCCACGGCGATGCTGGAGGTCACCACCCAGTCGGCGCGAGCCTTCACCGCGGCGGACGTATTGGCATAGACTACCACGGTGCGATCGGGATGGGCGTCGCAGAAGGCGTTGAATTCCTCAATCGGACAGCCCAGATCCAGCGAACACTCGGCGTTCAGGGTCGGCATCAGAATGGTCTTTTCCGGGCTAAGGATTTTGGCGGTTTCCCCCATAAAACGCACCCCGGCGACCAGCAGCGTGGAGGCCGAATGGCGGGCGCCAAAGCGCGCCATCTCCAGCGAGTCGGCTATACAGCCGCCGGTCTCTTCCGCCAGCTGCTGAATTTCAGGATCGGTGTAGTAATGCGCCACCATCACGGCATCGCGCTCGCGCAGCAGACGCTTGATTTTCTCGCGGTAAAACTGCTTTTCGTCGACGGTCAGCGGCTGCGGTTTCGGTGGGAAGGGATAAATCGCCGTTTCAGGATCAAACATTACGCTCATCATGCAATCTCGTTTTACTGGCTTAACTCTAAGACCGTCACTATGGCCTGTCTGCGCCTTAACACGGTCATGGTGTTTTATATGCTAAACAAGATAGCGGATTACGAGCAAAAAGTCGTGATGAATTTTGTACATGAGCACCTATTCCCCGGGGACGATGCTACGCATCTTCCCGGGCTACCGGTTCGTGCCTTATGGCGTCACGGTAAGCGGCGGCAGGGGGTCATGCTGAAGTAGGATTGTGGAGAATGACGCATAGCAAAAAGGCGCCTTTAGGGCGCCTTTTTACATTGGTGGGTCGTGCAGGATTCGAACCTGCGACCAATTGATTAAAAGTCAACTGCTCTACCAACTGAGCTAACGACCCCTTGCGGGATTTTGCTACTGTAATCATTCAGGATGGTGGGTCGTGCAGGATGACTCGGCTTCGCCTCGCCCTTCGGCGCCGTTGCTGACGCAACGTTATCCTTCACGTTCAACATCTGAGTTAAATGCTGAAATTGGTGGGTCGTGCAGGATTCGAACCTGCGACCAATTGATTAAAAGTCAACTGCTCTACCAACTGAGCTAACGACCCGCTCTGGTATTACCTGAATAATTTCACTCGACACCAATATTGAAATTGGTGGGTCGTGCAGGATGACTCGGCTTCACCTCGCCCTACGGGCCGTTGCTGACGCAACGTTATCCTTCACGTTCAACATCTGAGTTAAATGCTGAAATTGGTGGGTCGTGCAGGATTCGAACCTGCGACCAATTGATTAAAAGTCAACTGCTCTACCAACTGAGCTAA
>NZ_JAKUZW010000050.1:0-1283 GCF_030128605.1 Klebsiella sp. K5-45
CCTGGGGAGTACGGCCGCAAGGTTAAAACTCAAATGAATTGACGGGGGCCCGCACAAGCGGTGGAGCATGTGGTTTAATTCGATGCAACGCGAAGAACCTTACCTGGTCTTGACATCCACAGAACTTAGCAGAGATGCTTTGGTGCCTTCGGGAACTGTGAGACAGGTGCTGCATGGCTGTCGTCAGCTCGTGTTGTGAAATGTTGGGTTAAGTCCCGCAACGAGCGCAACCCTTATCCTTTGTTGCCAGCGGTTCGGCCGGGAACTCAAAGGAGACTGCCAGTGATAAACTGGAGGAAGGTGGGGATGACGTCAAGTCATCATGGCCCTTACGACCAGGGCTACACACGTGCTACAATGGCATATACAAAGAGAAGCGACCTCGCGAGAGCAAGCGGACCTCATAAAGTATGTCGTAGTCCGGATTGGAGTCTGCAACTCGACTCCATGAAGTCGGAATCGCTAGTAATCGTAGATCAGAATGCTACGGTGAATACGTTCCCGGGCCTTGTACACACCGCCCGTCACACCATGGGAGTGGGTTGCAAAAGAAGTAGGTAGCTTAACCTTCGGGAGGGCGCTTACCACTTTGTGATTCATGACTGGGGTGAAGTCGTAACAAGGTAACCGTAGGGGAACCTGCGGTTGGATCACCTCCTTACCTTAAAGAACCTGCCTTTGTAGTGCTCACACAGATTGTCTGATGAAAGTAAAGAAGCAAGGCGTCTTGCGATTGAGACTTCAGTGTCCCCTTCGTCTAGAGGCCCAGGACACCGCCCTTTCACGGCGGTAACAGGGGTTCGAATCCCCTAGGGGACGCCACTTGCTGGTTCGTGAGTGAAAGACGCGTGCCGAACTATCTCAAAACTCATCTTCGGGTGACGTTTGAGATATTTGCTCTTTAAAAATCTGGATCAAGCTGAAAATTGAAACGACACACAGTTAATGTGTGTTCGAGTCTCTCAAATTTTCGCGACACGATGATGTTTTACGAAACATCTTCGGGTTGTGAGGTTAAGCGACTAAGCGTACACGGTGGATGCCCTGGCAGTCAGAGGCGATGAAGGACGTGCTAATCTGCGAAAAGCGTCGGTAAGGTGATATGAACCGTTATAACCGGCGATGTCCGAATGGGGAAACCCAGTGTGATTCGTCACACTATCGTTAACTGAATACATAGGTTAACGAGGCGAACCGGGGGAACTGAAACATCTAAGTACCCCGAGGAAAAGAAATCAACCGAGATTCCCCCAGTAGCGGCGAGCGAACGGGGAGCAGCCCAG
>NZ_JAKUZW010000051.1:0-1099 GCF_030128605.1 Klebsiella sp. K5-45
TGAGCTGCATCGCTGAAGCTTACATAGCCCGTCGCCGGCACCCATTCGTTCTTCAGACTCCTGAAGAAGCGCTCCATTGGGCTGTTATCCCAGCAGTTTCCACGCCGACTCATACTCTGCCTGATCCGGTATCGCCACAGTAACTGCCGGAACTGCCTGCTCGTATAATGGCTGCCTTGATCGCTGTGGAACATCACCCCGACGGGCTTACCACGGGTTTCCCATGCCATTTCCAGTGCTTTCATGGTGAGCCTGCTGTCCGGCGAGAACGACATGGCCCAGCCCACTGGTTTTCTTGCGAACAGGTCGAGAACAACGGCGAGGTACGCCCAGCGCTTATAGGTCACATCACCGCACCACACCTGATTTGGTTCCGTTACGGCGAACTGTCGCTCAAGATGATTCGGGATAGCAACGTGCTCATGACCGCCACGCTTATACCGGTGAGTCGGCTGCTGGCAACTGACCAGCCCCAGCTCTTTCATGAGTCTGCCAGCAAGCCAGCGCCCCATCTGGTAACCTCTCTGGGTTGCCATTGTGGCGATGCTTCTTGCTCCGGCAGAGCCGTGGCTGATGCCATGCAGTTCAAGTACCTGACTGCGTAATACAGCCCGTCTGCCGTCTGGCTTTTCAGGACGGTTTTTCCAGTATTTGTAGCTGCTGCGATGAACCCCGAACACATGGCAGAGAGTGGCCACAGGATAACGCGCCCTGAGTTTCCCGATTATCGAGAACTGTTCAGGGAGTCTGACATCAAGAGCACGGTAGCCTTTTTTAATATTTCATTTTCCATTTCAATACGTTGTAGCTTTTTCCTGAGCTCACGGATTTCAATTTGTTCCGGGGTAATGGGGGAGGCTTTTGGTGTTTTGCCCTGCCGTTCATCACGTAATTGTTTCACCCATCGCGTCATTGTGGAAAGGCCGACATCCATAGCGCTGGCTGCATCTGCCACGGTGTAGTTCTGGTCAACGACCAGTTGAGCGGATTCGCGTTTAAACTCTGCGCTGAAATTTCTTTTTTTCATTATGACACCTGTGTTGTTCTGAGGTGAGCATATCACCTCTGTTCAGGTGGCCAAATTCAGTAAACCACTTCA
>NZ_JAKUZW010000052.1:0-1091 GCF_030128605.1 Klebsiella sp. K5-45
GGTACCCGCCCGTGAACTCTGCCGCAAGCATGCCATTTCCGATGCCACGTTTTACACCTGGCGTAAGAAGTATGGCGGTATGGAGGTGCCTGAAGTTAAGCGCCTGAAGTCGCTTGAGGAAGAGAACACCAGACTCAAGAAGCTGCTTGCCGAAGCCATGCTGGATAAAGAGGCGCTTCAGGTGGCTCTTGGGCGAAAGTACTGACGACAGACCAGAAGCGGGAAGCCGTGATGTTGATGTGTGATGCGACCGGTCTGTCGCAACGTCGTGCCTGCAGGCTTACAGGTTTATCCCTGTCGACCTGCCGCTATGAGGCTCACCGTCCGGCTGCTGATGCGCATTTATCAGGGCGCATCACTGAGCTGGCACTGGAGCGCAGGCGTTTTGGCTACCGTCGTATTTGGCAGTTGCTGCGCCGTGAAGGGCTTCATGTTAATCATAAGCGCGTGTACCGGCTTTATCACCTCAGTGGCCTGGGCGTAAAACGCAGAAGACGTCGTAAAGGGCTGGCAACAGAACGTCTGCCGCTGCTCCGTCCGGCGGCGCCCAATCTGACCTGGTCGATGGATTTCGTCATGGACGCACTTTCCACCGGTCGCAGGATCAAGTGTCTTACCTGCGTCGATGATTTCACAAAGGAATGCCTGACGGTCACTGTTGCCTTTGGGATTTCAGGCGTTCAGGTCACGCGTATTCTGGACAGCATTGCACTGTTTCGAGGCTATCCGGCGACGATAAGAACTGACCAGGGGCCGGAGTTCACTTGCCGTGCACTGGATCAATGGGCCTTTGAGCATGGTGTTGAGTTGCGCTTAATCCAGCCGGGCAAGCCAACGCAGAACGGATTTATTGAGAGCTTTAACGGACGATTTCGCGATGAATGTTTGAATGAGCACTGGTTCAGCGATATCGTTCATGCTAGGAAAATTATTAATGACTGGCGGCAGGATTATAACGAATGCCGCCCGCACTCCACGCTGAATTATCAGACACCGTCTGAATTTGCAGCGGGCTGGAGAAAGGGTCATTCTGAGAATGAAGATTCCGACGTTACTAACTGAGTGTTGTATCTAATCGTGGGGGCAGGTCA
>NZ_JAKUZW010000053.1:0-998 GCF_030128605.1 Klebsiella sp. K5-45
CCTTTACGCCTGCCGGGAGTCATATTTTTCTGCATATCTGACACTTTGGTTCCCACTACTTATTTGGTGGACACCACTTTGTCGGATGCTTCAGATTATGACCAGACGGTTCACGCTGTACGCTTACGCCCAGGCTGCATTAGCGTCCGCAGAACAAGCCGCCGCTGCTGAACGTAAACGCCAGGAGGCGGAAGCAGCAGCCGCCGCTGCGGCAGAAAAAAAACGACAGGCTGATGCAGCAGCGAAAGCCGCTGAGGAGGCCAGAGCCATTGCTGAAAAAGCAAAAGCGCTGCAGGCCTGTTGTACAGCCGCAGATAAACTGAAATCTTCAGAGATTCAGGCTGTCAGGGGTATCCCGGCTACAGCGGCACCTTTTGCTATTCCTCTGACCTAGTCAACTGCGTCACGTGGAGGTTTTACTCTGTCGGCTGATGCTGCGGCCAGCCTGGGAGCTTTCATCAGCGAGGCTCTGGCGACGTTAAGTGTCGCTGTGGTGGCTAACCCAGTAGCATTAACCATTGCCGGTCTTGTGTTATCGAAATCAGTTGGCGTCGGTAGTGATATGGTGCCCGGTCGGGATATCAGTTCGATGATGCCTGGCGATGCGTTTGGTCTGCCTGATACCGCGGCATTGAATAAAGCAGCAGATCAGAAAACATCTGTCAGTATGCCGGTTCGTGGCCGTCTGGTTATGAATGATAGCGGCATTCTGGATGTTCAGCTGGTCAAAACCAATACTGCCGGTGCCGTGAAGGTCGCTCGTGCAGTACTGGATAAGGAAACCGGCTACTGGGGCTATACTCTTCCCGCTGTCGCAGATGTACCGGCGCAAACTATTTTTGTCAGCCCGGCTGACGCACTTGGTGCAAATGGACCACTGACGCTAAGCGGGCCGGTACCACTACCGGAGCGTATTCTGCATACCGGTGATCAGATTTCGGCGCCACAGGCTACAGATAAAACCGTGACGCCGGTAGCGGATGACCTCGATTTTGACG
>NZ_JAKUZW010000054.1:0-965 GCF_030128605.1 Klebsiella sp. K5-45
ACCATCTCTACGCCTTCCGGCAGTTCGATGGTGCCAGTCACGTCAGTTGTACGGAAGTAGAACTGCGGACGGTAGCCTTTGAAGAACGGAGTATGACGGCCGCCTTCGTCTTTGGACAGAATGTACACTTCAGATTCGAACTTGGTGTGCGGGTTGATGGTGCCCGGCTTAGCCAGTACCTGACCACGTTCGATTTCTTCACGTTTGATACCACGCAGCAGAACACCTACGTTCTCACCAGCACGGCCTTCGTCCAGCAGTTTGCGGAACATTTCAACGCCAGTACAGGTGGTTTTCGCGGTTTCTTTGATACCAACGATTTCAACTTCTTCACCCACTTTGATGATACCGCGCTCTACACGACCGGTAACAACGGTACCACGACCGGAGATGGAGAATACGTCTTCGATCGGCAGCAGGAACGGCTTGTCAATCGCACGCTCTGGTTCCGGGATATAGGTATCCAGGTGGCCAGCCAGTTCGATGATTTTCGCTTCCCACTCTGCGTCGCCTTCCAGCGCTTTCAGAGCAGAACCACGAACGATCGGGGTGTCGTCGCCCGGGAAATCGTACTGAGACAGCAGTTCACGAACTTCCATCTCAACCAGTTCCAGCAGCTCTTCGTCATCAACCATGTCGCATTTGTTCAGGAACACGATGATGTACGGAACGCCTACCTGACGACCCAGCAGGATGTGCTCACGAGTCTGCGGCATCGGGCCGTCAGTCGCAGCAACAACCAGGATCGCGCCGTCCATCTGCGCAGCACCGGTGATCATGTTTTTAACATAGTCGGCGTGGCCCGGGCAGTCTACGTGCGCGTAGTGGCGAGTCGGGGTGTCATATTCAACGTGAGAGGTGTTGATGGTGATACCACGAGCTTTTTCTTCCGGCGCGTTATCGATCTGGTCGAATGCGCGAGCGGAACCACCGTAGGTTTTAGCCAGAACGGTAGTGATGGCAGC
>NZ_JAKUZW010000055.1:0-916 GCF_030128605.1 Klebsiella sp. K5-45
CTATGGCCCTGGTACGAGCGCTGAACAAAATGACGAAAGCAGGTATGCCTGAAAGCGTGCGTATTGCCTGAAAACACAACCCGCTACGGGGGAGACTTACCCGAAATCTGATTTATTCAACAAAGCCTATAGCAATTGGAACATCGAAAAACAGGGTGAATCGTATTCTTGCTGCTTTACCAATCCGCACGAGAGAAGAGGTATTTTATTTTTTATTCGCCAGTGGAATGGCCTTTTCATTCTGTAAGGTTGTTACAGAATTAATTGGAAGTCGCGTTAATAAATTGTTAAATAAATAGTGACCTTTTGTCTATTGTGTTAAGGGGTTTTATTTGTGAGACTACTCCTATTGAAAAGTAGAGTGGAGGTGCAAGTGAGGCGAATGACTACTCGTCCGGCATTAGGTCCATGCGTTAGTTTCAAACTTGATGAAGATACGCATCTGAAATTGGTAAATGCCAAAGAGAGAAGCGGACGTAGTAAGGCTGGGGAGGTTGTGCTTAGGGTTAAGGATCACCTTTTACGCTATCCAGATTTTTATCCAACTGTAACATATAAGAGTGTGAGTTTTGGTCCTGTTGTTATGGCCCGCTTTGATGAGGATACAAACAAAAAACTGATTGCAGCTAAAAATAAAAGTAACAGAAGCAAGTCGCATGAAGTTTATCTTCGTCTCAAAGCACATCTGTTCGAATTTCCTGATTTTTATAGTTCTGAAGTCGAAGTGATAAGGAGGTCAGTATCTGAAACATAAGTAGTCCCGAAGGTATTACCATTTAAACATTATCTATGGCTTTGTTGAATAAATCGAACTTTTGCTGAGTTGAAGGATCAGATCACGCATCTTCCCGACAACGCAGACCGTTCCGTGGCAAAGCAAAAGTTCAAAATCTCCAACTGGCCCACCTACAATAAA
>NZ_JAKUZW010000057.1:0-837 GCF_030128605.1 Klebsiella sp. K5-45
GGACCACTGACGCTAAGCGGGCCGGTACCACTACCGGAGCGTATTCTGCATACCGGTGATCAGATTTCGGCGCCACAGGCTACAGATAAAACCGTGACGCCGGTAGCGGATGACCTCGATTTTGACGATATTATTCTGGTGTTTCCTCCGGAATCCGGCCTAAAACCGCTGTATGTGATGTACCGTAGCCCTCGTAACATGCCCGGTACAGTGAGCGGCAAAGGGCAGAACGTTGGCAATAACTGGATGGGGGGGGCCAGTACCGGGGATGGTGCTCCTGTTCCTTCCCAGATTGCGGATAAATTACGCGGGAAGACTTTCGGTAGTTTTGATTCTTTCCGTCGGGCGTTCTGGAAAGCGGTTGCTGACGATTCTGCACTGAGCAAGCAATTTAGTGAAGCTGATATTAATCAGATGAAAGCTGGAAGGGCACCTACTGCGGACTTTTTAGAATCAGTAGGGAAACGTGTTAAAATTGAATTACACCACGAAAAAGAAATATCTCAAGGAGGGGCTGTTATGGATGTCGATAACATTAAGGCGCTAACACCTAAAAATCATATTGAGACACATAAAGGAAAATAAAATGGCTGGTAATAAAATTTCAGATTTTACGGAAGAAGAATTTACTGCTTTTGTTAGTAAAATAATCGCTGCTGATTTTCCAACTGACAAAGAGAACGATGATGCTATTTATTCGTTCGCCCAACTAACAGAGCATCCTGCTGGTTGGAACCTCATCTTCAAGCCTAAGGTAGGCGAAGATTCTTCGGCGAAAGGAATTGTTAAAACCGTAAAGGAATGGCGAGCTGCTAACGGTAAGCCAGGTTTTAAAAA
>NZ_JAKUZW010000058.1:0-830 GCF_030128605.1 Klebsiella sp. K5-45
GGCTTTGTTGAATAAATCGAACTTTTGCTGAGTTGAAGGATCAGATCACGCATCTTCCCGACAACGCAGACCGTTCCGTGGCAAAGCAAAAGTTCAAAATCTCCAACTGGCCCACCTACAATAAAGCCCTCATCAACCGTGGCTCCATAACTTTCTGGCTGGATGATGAAGCTATTCAGGCCTGGTATGAGTCAGCAACACCTTCTTCACGAGGCAGACCTCAGCGCTATTCTGACCTTGCCATCACGACTGTGCTGGTCATTAAACGCGTATTCAGGCTGACCCTGCGCGCTGCGCAGGGCTTTATTGATTCCATTTTTTCTCTGATGAACGTTCCGCTACGCTGCCCGGATTACAGCTGTGTCAGCAGGCGGGCAAAGTCGGTTAATGTCAGTTTCAAAACGCCCACCCGGGGTGAAATCGCACACCTGGTAATTGATTCCACCGGGCTGAAGGTCTTCGGTGAAGGCGAGTGGAAAGTCAAAAAGCATGGCCAGGAACGCCGTCGTATCTGGCGTAAGCTGCATCTCGCCGTTGACAGTAAAACACATGAAATCATCTGCGCTGACCTGTCGCTGAACAATGTGACGGACTCAGAGGCCTTCCCCGGGTTAATCCGGCAAACCCACCGGAAAATCAGGTCAGCCGCCGCCGATGGCGCTTACGATACCCGGCTATGTCACGATGAACTGCGGCGTAAGAAAATCAGCGCGCTTATCCCTCCCCGAAAAGGTGCGGGTTACTGGCCCGGTGAATATGCAGACCGTAACCGTGCAGTGGCTAATCAGCGAATGACCGGGAGTAATGCGCGGTGGAAATGGACAACAGAT
>NZ_JAKUZW010000059.1:0-830 GCF_030128605.1 Klebsiella sp. K5-45
AATCCCTATCTCCGGATCGTTCCAGATGATGCTCCGTTCTGACTGCGGCGCGTAGTAGTTCGTCGCCTTGTAGACAAACTGCACCGTGTCGCTCAGCGCCATAAACCCGTGGGCGAACCCTTCCGGGATCCACAGCTGACGTTTATTCTCTGCGCTGAGCACCGCGCCCACCCATTTGCCAAAGGTGGACGATGAACGACGGATATCCACCGCCACGTCAAACACCTCGCCTTCCACACAGCGGACCAGTTTGCCCTGGGCGTGCGGAGCCAGCTGATAGTGCAGCCCGCGCAGTACGCCTTTCTGGGACTGGGAGTGGTTGTCCTGGACAAAATCCACCTGGCGGCCCACCGCTTCATTAAACACCTTGCTGCTGAAGCTCTCGAAGAAGAAGCCCCGCGCATCACCAAACACGCGCGGTTCAAAAATCAGCACCTCAGGAATCTCTGTTTTAATAATGTTCATCGTTTGCCACCCGTTTATTTGCCCAGGACTTCCGTTACCACGCGAGCCACACCCTGACGCCAGTCCGGGAGAGTCACCCCGAATGCCTGCTGGAATTTTTCATTCGACAGGCGTGAGTTGAGCGGACGCTTCGCCGGCGTCGGATAGGCCGTCGTCGGAATGCCCTTCACTTCCTGAACCGCCAGCTCTGCACCGTGCGCCCTCGCCACCTCAAACACATAGCGGGCGTAGTCGCACCAGCTGGTCTCGCCGCTGGCCACCAGATGATAGGTGCCGGCCAGCGCCGGATTACGCAGCGTTTCACGGATTGCCGTCGCCGTGCAGTCTGCCAGCAGCTCAGCGCCGGTGGGCGCCCCGTGCTGGTC